>NZ_BAAANN010000019.1:0-174124 GCF_039529815.1 Amycolatopsis minnesotensis
CCGGACTGGCTACACACCTACAATCACCACCGCGGCCACACCGCACTCACCGGCAAACCACCCGCCAGCCGCGTCCCCAACCTCACAGGGCAATACACCTAGCCCGCGGACAGCGCCGCCAGGACCACCCCGCACCCGACACCACAGCACGCGCGATGCGACGCATCACCCGCCGCCCCAAGACGACAGCACCGAAGAAAACCGCCCGCATCATCCAGGAGACCTACATGCGCTACAAAGTCGTCGTCACCCGCGTCCAGGTCGCCGAACGCCTCATCCGTGCCTCCAGCGAGGAAGACGCCGCCACCAAAGTGCAAGCCGAGTTCGACCGCCCCTACGGCTACTTCGGCTCCTGGAAAACCACCGGCACCGAACTCGATGTCGTCGAAGCCGAACAAACCACCGCCATCCAGCCCGCACCCCTCTCAACACAAGGACCACTGCTACTCAGCCTCAAAGACGCCGCCAAAGCCCTCGGCCTCAGCTACTCAACGCTCTACCAAATGATCAACCACGGCGACCTCGACCACGTACTACTCGGCACCCGCAAATACGTCTCCCGCGAACACCTCGTCGAATTCATCGAACACAACACCCATAAGGGCTACCACCGGGCGCGATAGCCCGAGCCGTACCGCCTCATCACTCGACAGCACCTGGTGCAGACAGCCCATCCAGTTCACGGTGAAGCTTCGCCACCCGGCGGACCGCAGCATCAACCTTCTTCTGCGCACGGTCACGATCCTGCACCGCCTTCTCCAACTCCCTCGACAACCGTCCCTGCTCAGCACGCCACCGCACCTCACTGGCCGGCAGCTTCTCCGTCATGACGACACCCCGAGTCCGATCACACTCAACGCATGTAGCGGTGCTGCCCGTCCATGAGCAATGCGACCGATGCTGTGTTCTCTCCACGACATGACCGCACGTGAACGTCAACCGCCACGTGTCCAGATCCTCCGGGCGGGGCGGCGACAGACGTCGAAGAAACGCCACGACTTCCTGGCGATGACGGTCGGTCATCGGCAACGGAGGACAGCAGTAGCCACAGTGCGTCACCCGCGACCCCTGCACGCCCCACCGGTGCGCATCACAGCCACCGTGTCGACGCCGATACTCCACGTCCGCCGCCTCATACTCCGCACGTTCCTCGGCACTCATCCCCAGCAGCGGCCCCCAGTCACCCAACCCATCACTGATCGCCAAACCGCACCCACGGCACGCGACACCAGCCTCGACCTCCTCGAGACTCAAGCGCATACCATTCACCGCCCACTCACGGTGCCGCTCCTCGAAACGCACAGCATCCTGCTCAGCACGCAACGCATCACGACGACGCCGCTGCATCGCACGCCGTGCCTTCTCCTCATCAGACAGCTTGGCCATGACTCCCTCAACAAACAGCGGCAGCAACGGGGCGCACCGTACGCCCAACACAGACACCAACCAGCCGCCCGACAGACCCCTTCGACGAACGTCACCCGATCAGGCTCGACGACGACACCGTGCCAGTCGTCACACCGCAACCCGAGACGAACCGTTAGGCGCTGCGACGCCGAACCATCGATTCGACGTCGCAGCTGCCCCCACCCACAACCCCCCGTCCTTGGGCCATCCACGGGCCAGTAGCAGGGGCCAACAGCGGGCTCCTACGGGCCTCACAGTCCCAAATAATCCCAGCTCAGAGCCACATTCCCGCATGATCAACCTAATTCCCAAGCTGAATACGCGGGTTCGATTCCCGTCATCCGCTCCATAGCATTTTCCGCACTTCACGAGGGTGTGCTTTCCGTCTTGGAAAGCACACCCTTGTTTTTGCTGTCGTAGGTCTGCCGATGTCCGCCTCACGTTCCTTGACCGAACGGCGTCGGCCAGCCCGTCACCGAGTCGCGGCCACTACTCGGCGGGGTAAGCCATGCAACCGTGCGCGACCGGTTCGCGCGGTAAGCGTCTTTCCTCCATTGCGGTAGGCGGCTATCCGCCAGCGCGGCATCCGCCGAAGCGTTGTCGCCCCGCAAGTCCTCGTCAACCGGCCATCCAGGATTTCGAACAGCTTCGGCAGGCTACAACGAGCACTTCGCGAGGTCGCTTGAATGGCTTGTGCCGTCGGCCCAGCGGGCCGACGGGCACGCCCCGATCAGGTCGTGAAGATCGTCGTCACCTGATGGTCTTCGGCGGTTCAGGCGGGTCGACCATACTGTGGGCGCCAACCCTTTTCCCTGATCAGGAGGTCGCCGCGTGCGAGAGCTGTCCGAGCTGCTGGAGATCGCGCGGAGTGCGGTGGGGATCGGCGACCGGCTCATGACCACGGCCGAGCGCGGTGAGGTGCACGAGAAGGGCGATCGCGACTTCGTCACGGATCTGGACGTGCGGGTGCAGAAGGAGATCCGGGCCTACCTGGAGGGCGCCACGCCGGACATCGACTTCCTCGGCGAGGAGGAGGGCGGCGGCACGCTCGACGAGTCCGCCGAGTACGTGTGGGTGCTCGATCCGATCGACGGCACGTCCAACTTCGCGCACGGGCTGCCGCTGTGCGCGTGCCAGCTCGCGCTCGTGCACCGGGGTGAGCCGGTGCTCGGGGTGATCGCGGCGCCGTTCCTCGGCAAGCGCTACCACGCGGCGAAGGGGCTCGGCGCGTTCTGCGACGGCGAGCCGATCCGGGTCCGCGACAACACCGATCTGAAGCGCGCGATCTTCTCGCTCGGCGACTTCGGGATCGGCTCGGCGTCCGCCGCGAAGAACGAACTGCGGTTCGGGATCCTGCGTTCGCTCGCCGACAACGTGGAGCGCGTGCGCATGTTCGGCTCGGCCGCGCTGGATCTCGCGTTCGTCGCCGAGGGCCGCACCGACGGCTGCATCGTGCTCGGCAACAAGCCGTGGGACACCGCGCCCGGGGTCGTGCTGGTGCGCGAGGCGGGCGGCACGGTGATCGACCGGACGGGCGCGGCGCACACCTTCGGCTCGGCGGAAACCGTTGCGGGCGGGGCGGAACTCGTCGGCCTGCCGGACTTCCGCGAGCGCACCGGGCTCGGCTGAACCAGCCCGCGGCGTCCAGCCGGAACCCGTCCTCCGGACCATCGCACGCAGCACGTCTTCGAGATCGCGCCCGCGTTTTCGCTCCGGGTGTCGCCGCCCGGCCAGTCGGCGTGCGGCTGGCCGAGCAGCGAACGAAACCCACCGGACAGCGCCAGGCACACCGCGCGACTGACCGAGCTGGACGCCGGTCCGGCGATCATCTGGGGTGGGAAGAACGCCGACAAGGCCGTCCGTGCGGCAGAAGGTCAGACCTCAGTACCAACCAGAACCGGTCCTCGAACACCTAGGCTTCGGTCATGTTCTCCGGCGCGCACGTCATCATCCACAGCCGCGACGCGGAAGCCGACCGGGCCTTCTTCCGCGACGTGCTGCACTACCCGCACGTCGACGCGGGTCACGGCTGGCTGATCTTCAAGCTGCCACCGGCCGAGATCGCGGTGCACCCGGCGGAGGAGCCGCAGCACGAGTTCTACTTCATGTGCGACGACGTCGAAGCGGCGGTGGCCGAGCTGACCGCCAAGGGGGTCGAGTTCACGCACCCGGTCACCGACGCGCGGTGGGGGCGGCTGACCCGGTTCCGGTTGCCGGGCGGCGGCGAGGTCGGCATGTATGAACCGCGCCACGAGCGCGCGACCGAACTCTGAAATCTACTGTGGACGGTCGTCGACCTCCGGTGAGGCGAAGCGGTCGCCGAGGCGGATGAGCCTGGCACCAAGGCTTTCGGCCAACGAAACCGCGTAGTCGCCGATCCGGACCGCGGCCTGGTCCGAAAAGCGGGCGGTGAAGCACGCCGCCTGCTGGGCCAGGTCGTCGGTGCGGCCGGCGGCCCACTCGGCGGCGTTGTCCAGCCGGCCGGCCAGCCTGCCGCTGTGCCTGGCGACGTGGTCGCGCAGGTACTCCTCCGCCAACCCGGTGAGTGTCGGCACGGCGTTCGCTCCTTTCACAGCATTCCGGCCCGGCGCCAGATCGCGACGCTGGGGCCGCCGATCAGATCCGCTTCCCGCAGGAACCGCACGAGCCGCCCGGCGGCCTCGGTCAGCACCTCGCGCCGATGCGGGTTGTTCCGCGCGGCCTTCGCCGCCTCGCGCGGCGGCAGGCCCGCTCGCGCGTACGCTTCACGCCTGGTCAGCAGGGTGGACAGGAGCAGCGCCCCGATCGCGACGACGTGCCTGCTGAACTCCTTCTCCACCCGGTTCGCCCGCTGCAGCCGGCGGACCAGGTCTTCCCGCGCGTAGCGGACGTGGCGCGCTTCCTCGGTCACGTGGATCCGCATCACGGCGCGCACGAGCGGCTGGATGGACTCGTCGTGCAGGTGGTCGCGCTGGATCGCGTCGAAGATCTCTTCCCCGATCAGCGTCGCCACCCACATCGGCGCGCCGCGCAGGATCAGCGGCAGCGCGTGCGCGGGCCCCTGCAGCAGCGGATGGTTGCGGTACGGGCGTTCGCCGACGCGCTCGATCAACATCGCGAACATGGTGGAATGGCGGCATTCGTCCGCGGTTTCGGTGAGCGCGTACTGGACGTGCCGCGTGGTCGGGTCCTTGCGGTAGGACATCCGCAGCAGCAGCTGCATCAGGATGATCTCGAACCAGATCCCCACGCTGACCGTGTTCACCAGTTCCTGTTTGGACAGTTCGACGCGCTGCTCGTGCGACATCCGCGCCCAGATCCGCGTGCCGTAGAGCGACACCGTGCGTTCCGGGATGAACAGCTTGCCCTCGGCGAGCGGCGCGTCCCAGTCGACGTCGACTTCGGGGTCGTAGGAGAGCTTCGCGCTGGAGCGCAGCAAGCGCTCCGCGGTCGTCTCCCGGTCACCGATCTTCGGCATGGCACCTCCTGAGGCGGTTGTCACACAGGAAAACGCATGTAACAACTTTAGTCAAGCTGTAAAGCACGTATGCTTCGATGATGCGCAAGGACGACCTACTCCAACGAGCACTGTCGTCCGCCACGCCCGGCGACGAAAACAGCGACCGCATCCTCGGCGCCGCACTGGCGCAGGCGGAGGACTTCGGGTTGCGGCGGTTCACCGTCGACGACGTCGCGCGCCGGGTCGGGCTCTCGCGGGTGACCATCTACCGGTACTTCCCGAAGAAGGACCAGTTGCTCAACGCGCTGATCATGCGCGAGCTGCGCCGCTTCCTCACCAAGGCCGACGCGGTGATCGCCGCGCAGCCGACCCCGGAGGCCAAGCTCGTCGAGGGCCTGAAGTTCTGCGTGACCTTCCTGCGCAACCACCGCTTGCTGAACCGCCTGCTGCGCACCGAGCCCGAGTTCATCCTGCCGCACCTGACCGTCAAGGCGGGCCCGTTCCTCGGCGCCGCCAGGAACTGGATCGCCGGGCTGATGCGCGCCGAGATCGCGGCCGGTCAGCTCACCCTGCCCGACGAGGACATCGAGGCCGCCGCCGAACTGCTCGCGCGCACGGTGCTCTCGCTCGTCCTCACCCCGGACACGGTCCTCCCGGTCGATTCCGCCGAAGGCCAGCAACGCCTGGCGGACCTCTACTTCACGCCGATCGTGCACACCCTTCGCCCCTGATTCACCTCGGGTTACCCGGCAGGGCCCGGCAAGTGCGCGAAGGGAGAAGAACTTTCCCTTTCTTTACCCTGGCTTTCCCGTCGTCCGCTCGGTCTCGCCCTAGGCTTCACCACAAGATCGTTTGCACTCGGTGAAACTTGAAAAGGGTTGCCATGCCCCAAGAACTGCCCGAACCCGTGGTCGTCAACTACGACGACTCGAAGTCCGAACTCGGTGCGCAGGCGCAGAAGCTCACGCGCCTCATCCACGACGGCGTGATCCCGGGAATCGGCTTCTCGCTCGGCGTCGTCAACGTGGACCCCGGCCATTTCTCCCGCTCCCACACCCACGAGAACTCCGACATCGTCGTGTACATCGTTTCCGGGCACGCGGCGAGCCTCAGCGGGGAGGACCTGCGCCCCCACTTCCACCGGCCGGGAACGGCGTGCTGGATCGGCGCCGGCGTGCCGCACGCCGCGGTCAACCTCAGCACCACCGAACCGGTGCTCGGCGTCGAATTCCGGACGGACCCCGCGTTCAACGACGACGTGCGGACCCGCCCCGACCTGCAGTGGCTGGTCGAGCGGCGCGCGGCCGAGCTGCAGGACGGATGGGCGGACCTGCAGCGGGACACCGCGGTGACGGTGACCGAGCTGCGCGAGGCCTGGGAACGCGCGGTGACCGCGCAGTTCCCCGGCAGGCAACCCGCGAAGACGTTCGCCTGAGCCGCCGCGGCCGCCCCTGAACGCACCCGAAAGGGCACCGAAACTGTCGTACCCCGCTGAGACGATCGACTCGTCGAAGCAAAGGGGGACACATGAGCCGAGAAGCCACGGATAGCGTCCGGGTCCCGGATGAGGACGAAGGCACGCTGACGGCGGACGACCACACCTGGCTGTGGCTGTTCGACGAGCCCGCGCTGGTGTAGCCGCGGAACTCGGGCCGGCGGGAGCGCGCGCCCGGCTACGATCTGACCCCATCCTGGGAGATCGGGGGACAGACCGGTGCCGAGCACCCTGCACGTATCACCGACGGCCCGGCGCGCGTTCGGCACGATCGGCGCCGCGCTCGAGGTGGCGGCCACCCGCCGCGGGCAGGTGCGCGTGGTCGTCGAGCCCGGCGTCTACACCGGGTCGCTGTTCGTCCGCGGCGACGTCGAGATCGTCGCGGCGCAGGGGCCCGGCACCGTGGAGGTCGCCACCTCCGGAGAGGTGGTCACGGCCGACTGCGCGGGCGATGTCCGCCTCACCGGCCTGACGCTCGTGACCAGGGGCGGCACCGCGGTGTTCTGCGGCAGCGGGTCCGTCACGCTCACCACGTGCCGGGTGCTGGGGCAGGGCGGCGTCGGTGTCGACGCGCGGCAGGGGACGAACCTCGTGCTGCAGGGCTGCGAGGTGTACGCGGGACGCGTGGTGTGCCAGGGCGCCTCCGGCACGATCACCGGCTCCTCGTTCACCGACGCGCGTGACAACGCCATCGCCGTCATCGAAGGCGGCAGCGCGCGGGTCAGCGGGTGCACGATCGCCAACGCGTCGCTGCACGGGATCAGGGTGAGCGGGGCGGCGGCCAGCATCGAGAACTGCGACCTCACCGGTACCGGCAGGGACGCCATCGCCGCCGACGCGCACGCCACGGTGTCCATTGTGGACTGCGTGGTGCACGACGTGCACACGGTCGGGATCGGGGTGGCCGAGCAGTCCACCGGCACGATCAGCGGCACCACGGTGACCGGTGCCGAGGACGGCATCGTCGTGGCCAGCGGCGGGTCGCCGACGGTCACCGGCTGCGCGATCGCCGGCTGCCGCGACGCGGGCGTCATCGTCCGGGACCGCGGGCTCGGCCGGTTCACCGGCTGTTCGATCACGGGCACCGGCAACGTGGGCTTCTTCGTCACCGGCAACGGCGCGCCGACGGTGGAGAACCTGCGGATCGGCGACGGCAACGTCGGGCTGGCGCTGTTCGGCGGCCGCGGCCGGTTCACCGGGCTCGACGTGCTCGACCAGACCATCGCGCTCCGGCTGAAGGAACGGTCGGCGGGGCGGTTCGAGCGGATCAGGGTCGAACGCTGCGACATCGGCTTCGAGGCGGAGGAAAGCGAGACCACGGGCGAACTCCGTGACGTGCGGATCACCGGGGCGAGGCTGTGCGGGATCACGGTGGCGGGCAACGCGCGCGTGACGGTCGAGCGCGGGGTCGTCGACGGCGCGCTCGCGGTCGGCATGGCGGGCAACGGCACCGGCAGGCTGACCGTGACCGACTGCGAGGTCACCGGCGCGGGCACCGGCGGCGTCGTGCTGCTCGGCAACACCGCGTTCCTCGCCACCCGGCTCACCGTCAGCGGCAGCGGCGCCGCCGGGGTGCTCGGGAAGGAGTCCGCGCGAGTCGACTGCACGGAGTGCACCTTCACCGGCAACGCGGTCGACCTGAGCCTTGAGGAGACCTGCATCGAACGCTTCGTGGACTGCGCGTTCGACAGCGGCACGGCCACCGAAGAGTCCACAAAGGACACTGTGCCGCCTGGCGAACCCGCGCCGGGCGCCGCGGGTGACCCGCTCACCGAGCTGGACCGGCTGATCGGGCTGGCCCCGGTGAAGAAGCAGGTCCGCACCCAGGTCAACATGATCAAACTCGCGCAGCAGCGCCAGGCGGCCGGGTTGCCGATGCCGCCGCTGAGCAGGCACCTCGTGTTCTCCGGGCCGCCAGGTACCGGCAAGACCACGGTCGCCAGGCTCTACGGCCAGATCCTCGAATCGCTCGGCGTGCTCGCCACCGGCACCGTGCGCGAGGTCGCGCGCAGCCACCTCGTCGGCCAGTTCCTCGGGTCCACCGCGCAGAAGACCCGCGAGGTCTTCGAAAGCGCCAAGGGTGGCGTGCTGTTCATCGACGAGGCGTACACGCTGGCCAGGAAGTTCGGCGTGAACTCCGATTTCGGCCAGGAGGCGATCGACGAGCTGGTGAAGCTGATGGAGGACCACCGCGACGAGGTGGTGGTCATCGTCGCGGGCTACACCGGCGAGATGGAAACCTTCCTCGAAGCGAACCCCGGACTGCGCTCCCGGTTCTCGCGGGTGATCGAGTTTCCCGCCTACAGCACCGAAGAACTGGTCCGGATCATCGAGGTGACGGCCGCGAAGGACCACTACCGGTTCGACGCGGACGTACCGGCCCTGCTGGCGGACCACTTCGCCCGGCACGAGCACGACGGCGAACCCCGCAACGCCCGCGACGCGCGCAGCCTGTTCGAAGCCATGATCGAAAACCAGGCCGAGCGACTGTCCGAATCGGACGATCCGTCGGTCGACCAGCTGATGCTGCTGCTGGCCGAGGACATCCCGCGACCGGGCGGGGCCTAGCCCCGTCCATGCCCTGAAGGCGTCCTTCGGGGACGCCTAAGGAACCGGCTCGGTCAGCCCTCGTCGTGCTCGGCGACGTAGGAGCGGTATCCGAAGTAGACGCTCACCACGATCAGGAAACCGGCGATCATGAAGCCCACGTAGGCGATCGTCTGCAGTGTCGACAAATCACCGCGGATGAGGCCGACCAGCCCGTAGACGAGCATCACCAGCCCGCCGGCGAGGACCAGCCACCACCAGCGCCGCCACATCAGCGCGCGGTCGAACGCCACAAGCACACCCCCTGCTCGACTGAGCGCACCAGGCTACCGGGCGTCGAGCTCCTTGCGCAGCTTGGCGGGGGCCCTGAGCCGCCACGCTTCCTCGATCATCTCCCGTAGCTGATCCTCGTCGACCTGGCCGAGGTCGACGAGGATGTAGCCGTAACCGTCGTAGTGCGAGGTGGTGAAGAAGGCCGGATCGCCCGACGCGAGCAGGGCCTCCTTCTCCTCCATCGCGCACACGAGCGCCAGCCCGCCCTCGGCTTCGGTGCGCAGGCGCGCGAGGACCTTGCCCCCTGCTTTCAGCGACGGCGTCCGGTACGACGTCGATTCCTCGACACCGGGCAGCTTCTTCGCCATCGCCACTACTTCGTCCCAAGTCGGCATGGCCCCAGTGTTCTCCACCGGGGCCATGGCCGTCTTGGCGAAACGGGAACCCGATCAGGGGACGACCGTGATCCGGCCGGCCGGCGGCGGCGCGATCGCGGGGTGCGCGCCGAGGTAGGCGATCAGCGCGTCCAGGTCGACCGGGCCGCCGGCGAGGCCGGTGCCCTTGGTGAACTCGGTGAACCCGTCGCCGCCCGCGGCGAGGAAGTTGTTCACCGACACGCGGTAGCTGCCGCCAGGATCCACCGGCTTGCCGTCGACGGTGATGCCCGAAACCTTCGACCCGGCAGGCGCGGAGGCGGAGTAGGTGTACTTCAGCGTCTTCGAGATCTGCAGCACCTTCGCCCCGCCCGGACCCCACTGCTGCTCCAGCACGTTCTTCAGGTTCGCGCCGGTGAGCGTGATCGTCTGCATGATGTTCGCGAACGGCTGCACGGTGAACGCCTCGCCGTAGGTCACCACGCCGTCGCCCTCGCCGTTCGGCGACGAGGCGTAGGTCAGGTCCGCCCTGATCCCGCCGGGGTTGGTGATCGCGATCCGCGCGTTGTTCGACTCGGTCGCTTCGAGCTGCGCGTCGGCGATGACGTCCCCGAGCGGGGTCTCCCCGGAGGCGGGGCCGCTCTTGAGCAGATCCGCGGTGATCGTGCCGACCTGCTTGTTCGCGATCGGCGCGGCCTTCGCCTTCGCCTCGTCGATGAGCTTCTGCACCGCGGGGTCCGGCGCCACGTCACGGGTGACGATCTCGTTGCGCGCCTTGGATCGCGCGCGCACCACGTCGCGCGTGCGCAGGTCGATCTTGAGGTCCAGCACGGAAAGCAGCCTGCCGAACGAGGCGCCCTGGATCATCGTGCGCGGGTTGCCTGCGGGGTCCTTGACCGTGCAGTCGTACTGCTGGTGGCTGTGCCCGGTGAAGACCGCGTCGACCTTCGGCGTCACCTTCGCGGCGATCTGCGACGCGGGCCCCGGCGCGACCTTGCAGTCGTCCGGCCCGCCGCCTTCGGTGTTGTCACCCTGGTGCAGCAGGACGACCTGCGCCTTCACCCCGAACAGGTCGAGCAGGTCGGCGGTGCGGTTGATCGCCCGCACCTCGTCGCCGAACTCGAGGCCCTTGATCGCCTCGGGCGTGACCACCGTCGGCAGGTCCTTGAGCGTCGCGCCGATGACGCCGATCGGCACGCCGCCGGAGAACTGGACGCTGAACGGAAGCAGCGCGGGCACCCCGCTGGTGAAGGACACGTTGGCCCCGAGGAACGGGAACTTCGCACCGGGGAAGGACTTCCGGAACTGGCAGCCGTCCTTCGGGTGGCAGCCACCGAACTGCATTCGCTGCAGCTCGGCGTATCCCTCGTCGAATTCGTGGTTGCCGACGACGGAGGCCCGCACGCCGAGCTGGTTGAGGAAGTCGATGGTGGGCTCGTCGTGGAAGAGCGCGGAGAGCACCGGCGAGGCGCCGATGTTGTCCCCCGCGGACAGCAGCACCGAGTTGCGGACCTGCTCCCGCAACTGCTTGACGTGCGTCGCGAGGTAGGCGGCGCCGCCCGCGTCGACGGTCGACCCGTCGGACCGGGTCACCCGCCCCGAGGAACCGGACGGCGGTTCGAGGTTGCCGTGCAGGTCGTTGAAGGCGATCAGCCGGACATCGGTGGCGGGGCTCGCGGCCGCGGGCACCGCCGCGAGCGCGACGGTGGCGAGCACGGCCGTGGCGACCGCGCACGAGCGCAGCACGGCACGAATGGACGAGGTCATCTTTTCCCTCCGCTTCGCGCGCCACGATTCCCCCAACGGCGCGCCCGGCGGAGGATCTTGCCCGCTCGCGATGGCGTTTGACCAGGGTCAGGAGGTGGAAGATAGGTAAACGTCATCCGCCACCGGCGCGCTGCCTTCGAGCAGCACCTTCGCGACGAGTTCGGGGGCGTCGCTCATCGGCACGTGCCCGCAGCCGCGCAGGACCAGCAGGTGCGCGTCCGGTGCGACCCGGCGGAGGTCCGCCGCCTTCGGCCTGGCGAGGATGCGGTCGCGCTCGCCCCACGCGATGGTCACCGGCGGGCCGGTGACCGGCCCGAGGAACCGGAACCCGCCCTTGGCCTCGGCGAGCGTCGGCGCGAAACCGGGCGCGTGGCCGAACGCGTGCGCGTCGTCGATGACGGACTCGGGGGACTGGCGCGCCGGTTTCGCCACGATGAACCCGGTGAGCACGCTCCGGCCAGCCGGGGTCGCGGCGAGCCGCCGCACGCGGTCCTCCGGCATCCGCTCCGCGATCGCGCGGTGCGCGCGCAGCATCGCGAGCGCGTACCGCTGCTGGCGCGGCGTCCACAGCCCGGCCGGGGACAGCGCGGTGACGCTGCGGACCAGGCCCGCCTTCCCGAGCGCGAGCGACAGCAGCCCGCCGAGCGAGTTCCCCGCGACGTGCGGCCGGTCGATCCCGAGATCGGCGAAGAGGCGGCCGAACACGTCGATCGCCGCGTCGACGCTGTAGCCGCCTTCGCCCGGCGGCGACTCCCCGAAACCGGGCAGGTCGACGGCGATCACGTCACGGTGTCCGGCGAGCAGCGGCAGCACGGGCGCCCAGGCCTGGCGCCGGTGGCCGACGCCGTGGATGAGCACGAGCGGTTCCCCGCGACCGAGCCGGTCATAGACGACGGTGTCCATGGCCGGAGGGTAACCCGCAAAACTACCCAGCGGTAGATACTGGCGTTATCCGGATCATGCGCTCGCGCCGCCCCCTGCCCGTCGCCTCCCACTCGCCCGTGGCCGTGAAACCAAGCCGCTCGTAGAGGCGCCGCGCGGCGGTGTTGTCCTCCTGGACCTGCAGGGCGAGCACCGGAAACCCGTGCTCTGCCGCGGCCGCCGCGACCGCGTCCACCAGCGCCGCGCCGACCCCGCGCCCGCGTGCCGCCGGGGCCACCCACATCGCCGCCAGAAGCCACTCGTCCGGGCGAGGCAGCCCGGACGCGATGCCGACCGCGCGAGCGTTGTCGAGGGCCAAGAACCACGGCCCGGTACGCAGGCGCGCCCGCCAGTCGGCCTCGGTGAAGTCGACTTCCCGCGCGTAGGAGGAGCTGAACGCCTCGGGCGCTTCGCCGAGCGCGGTCAGCCGGACCTCCCGCAGCCGCTCCCAGTCGTCTTCGGCCACTTCCCGCAGGTCAACCACGGGCAGGCAGCGACAGGACCATCCGTTCGCGGCGCATGCCCGGGATGGTCTCCCACTCGCCGGTCGCGACGAATCCGTGCCGCTCGTAGACGCGGCGGGCGCCCATGTTTGCTTCGGCGACCTGCAGGACGAGCTTCGGCGCCCCGTGCGCGACGGCCTCTTCGGTCACCGCCTTGATCAACTTCGCCGCCACCCCGCGTCCTCGCGCGGCCGGGGCGACCCACATCGAGTGCAAGGTCCACTCGCCGTCGCCCCGTTTGCCCGCCGCGACGCCGAGGGGTTCGCCGCCGGGCCCGTCGGTCGCGAGGAAGTAGGTGCGTTGCGTGAGGCGCCCGCGCCAGTCGGCCTCGCCGAATGCGGCTTCGTCGGCGTAGGTCGACCCGAACGCCGACGGTGCGTCGGCCAGCGTGGCCAGCCGGACCTCGCGCAGGGTGCGCCAATCGGCTTCGGCGAGCCTTCGCAGGTGGACCATGATCGCCAGCGTCACACGGGGCGGTGCGGGGCGCATCCGAATTACCGATCGGCAGCGGTGGCATCGGCCGAATGGCCGACGCGGCGGACCGCACCGCCAGCCCTTCGACCGAAGTGCGCGCGCCGCCGGACTCCTAGCTTCGAAGCATGACAACAGCGCAGGTCACCGCCATCGGATACGGGTTGCTCGCGTTCGTCGCCGTGTGGGCCACGATCGGACTCCCGCAGCTGCTCGTCCAGCGTGCCAAGCACGGGCGGGTCGACCTCGGCCGCGTTGTCAGAACCGGTGCCGTCACGCTGTACTCCTGCCTCGCCGTCGCGGTCGTCATGCTGCCGCTGCCGGGGCCCGGCACGAAGCCGCTGGAGCAGACCATTCAGCTCCAGCCGTTCCAGTGGGTGGCCGACATCGGCACGGAACTGCACAAGTACGGGCTGAGCACGGCGGACTGGTTCACCACGCAGACCTTCCAGCAGGCCGCGATGAACGTGCTGCTGTTCGTGCCGCTCGGGATCTTCGCGAAGCTGTGGTGGCGGCGCGGGTTCACCGGCGCCACGCTGCTCGGCTTCGGCGCGTCGCTGCTGATCGAGATCACGCAGCTGACCGCGAACTTCGGCACCGCGCCGTTCCAGTACCGGATCTTCGACGTGGACGACCTGATGACCAACACGGCGGGCGCGACGCTCGGCTGGACGGCGGCGGCGCTGTTCGCGATCCTGCGTGCGGGGATCGCCAAGGCGGTGGTGGCGAAGGTCGAGACCCCGGTGACCATGCCCGTGCGGCTCCCGGCCCGCCCGTCTCTCGACGCGCTGCGCACGACACCGTTCCCGGTGCCCGCGAGGTCAGCCGTCTACGCGCAGCCTGCCCGGCGCCAGCGGGTCGACTTCTCCCATTCGCGCTAACCGGGCCTTGCGGCGCAGTGCCTCGCGGCGCTGCGCCCTGCGGTCTTCGAGCAGCACGGTCGCGGTCGCGGCGGCGAAGACCAGCAGGACGATGCCGACGATGATCGCCAGTTCCACGCGGCGCCTCCTCCGACCTCGTCGTCTTGTAAGGCAGATCACACAGGGTACGCAGGTCGTGGCGACTTTGACCACCCCCGGCCTGGTTGCCCGTTCGACCACGGTTCGCCACCCCATCGGCCCGAGGTGACACCAGCGGCGCCGCCGGGTGACGACAATCCGGCCACCACGAGCTCACGGAGGCCGCCATTTCCCCGCAGTACTTCACCCCGGACGCAGTGGACGAGCTGGGGAACCCGCACTGGATCAGCGCGCTCGCGACCGGAGACGACCACAACCACGTGGTGCACGCCGTCCGCGACCTCGAACCGGCCGAGGCGCTGGAGCTGCTCGGCGTGGACCGGACGGACATCCGACCGTGCGAGCTGCCGGACCAACCGGCTGAACTCGCCAGGGCCGCCGTGCGGCCGCTGAACCCGTCCGCCGTGCTCATCGCCGGGCGCGCCGGTGACTGGACCTTCGTCTACGACGACTTCGGCGTGACCGGGTGGCTGTCGCACCTCGCTGAACGGCCGCCCCCGGAGGCGGCGAAAGTGTTGTCCGGCAAGGGATCCGCGGCCGCGACGAGTCACGTTTCGATCACCGGCAACACCGGGTTCACCTACGCGACCGGTGGCGAGATCCTGGTCGACGTGTCGGACAAGCCGTTCGAACGAAGCGATCTCCTGGAAGAGCCCCCCGCCGAAATCCGTGCCGCGCTCGACGCCGCCGGAAGTTTCGACATCGAGTACGACGACGGTCTCCCGATGCGCATGATCTGCGCGCTGGCCGGACTGCCGAGGACACTGGACGAACTCCGCCGGATCCCGCTACTGATCGCCCCGCTCGAAAGCTGAGCTCACCAGGGGATGTGCCTCATGGCGACCTCGGTCATGAGTGCTTCCATGAAGGTCTAGGAGTGGGCTCTGCATGCACACAGACCTCGAAACGAGAGTGTGGCCTCTACGAGGCCGAGGGTCATCACGGTGGCCATGGGAAAACGGCCGTGTCCGAGAACTCCAGCTCCGGGAGTGCGCCTCAGCGCGGCGGGAGGACGCAGAATTCGTTGCCTTCCGGGTCGGTGAGCACGACCCACGGGAATTCGGGCTCGTCCGCGATCACCACGGCACCGAGCGCGACGAGCCGGTCGATTTCGTCGTACTGGCCGCCTTCGACGGGAGCAAGGTCCAAGTGGAGCCGGTTCTTCAGCGCCTTCGCATCGGGAACCGGTTGGAACACGAGAACGGGATCGCCGGAGGTCTCCACGTAGGTGACGCCCTCGGCGTCGTCGAAGCGGGTCGAGATCTCCTGCCCGAGCGCACCGCACCAGAACCCCGCGAGCGCTTCCGCGTCGTGGCAGTCGATCGCGATGGCGAGAACCTTGGCCGTCATGCGCCGGGGATACCCGGCGGGGCAGACTGCACACATGGCCACCCGCGCGGCTAAGCCGACCAAGGACCAGCTCGCCGCCGCGCACGGCACCACGATCCCCGACGTGCTCACGCCCGGCCTGCGCGTGCTGTTCTGCGGGATCAACCCCGGGCTGTACTCGGGCGCGGTCGGCCTGCACTTCGCCCGCCCGGGAAACCGGTTCTGGCCCGCGCTGCACGGCGGCGGGTTCACACCCCGCCGGTTCGACCCGAGCGAGCAGGACGCACTGCTGCCGCTCGGGATCGGGATCACGAACGTGGTGGCGAGGGCGACCGCGCGCGCCGACGAACTCTCCGCCGACGAACTGCGCGCGGGCGGGGCAGCGCTCGCGCGCAAGGTCGAGAAGTACCGGCCGGGGTGGCTCGCGGTCGTGGGGATCACCGCGTACCGGGTCGCGTTCGGACGTCCGAAGGCGACGATCGGCCCGCAGCGGGAAACCGTCGGTGGCGCCTCGGTGTGGGTGCTGCCGAACCCCAGCGGGCTCAACGCGCACTGGACACCGGCCGGGCTCGCCGCGGAGTTCGCGCGCCTGAACAGCAACTTGCCCTGACCGCGACCTCACAACCGGGGCATACCCTTAGTATCCGGACTCGCGGTAACAGATACTGGCGGCGCGCACGGTTTCCCACGAACGGGTGAAACACCCACCGAGAGATGCATGGGTGACCGCGCCCACCCCCGTGAGGGGGATATCGCGTCACGAAGACGCTCACGGCGACTCGGAAAAGTCAACAAGGTGTCATTCCTGGACTGGTCCTGACAGGGGGGACCGGTTCGCCGTGTGAAAGGTCTTGGGGGCGGTGCTTCGGGGGAGGCAGCGACAGCTCGACACGGCAGCCAGGGTGACTTGCTGAGACGGAGTGCCCCATGACGCGCAGCATCGAGCCGAACCGGCCGCACCATCCCGGCAGAAGCCTCGGGGTGGCCTCCATCGATCCCGTGCCCCTCTTCCGCGACGGGCTGTCGGCGCTGGTCCACCGCACGCAGGGCCTGCACTGGGCCGGGCACGCCGCGTCGCACCACAGCGCGCTCCAGCTCGCCGAACAGGTGCGCCCCGACGTCGCGCTGATCGACTCCGGGCTCGACCCGCAGTGCCACCTGACGAAACTGCTCGCCGCGGGCGACCCGGCGCTGCTGATCATCGTGCTGGTGCGCCAGTCGAACCGCACCGCGCACTACCTCACGGCCGCGATCGGCGCCGGCGCGCACGCGGCCATCCCCCGCGAAGCCGAAGCGCGCCGGCTCGCCGAGGCCATCCGGCGGGCCTACACCGACCGCCGCTACATCGACCCGGCGCTGTCCGCCCTCATCGCGCGCCCGAAGCGGCAGTCACCGGACGGCGCGAACCCGAAGGCGCAGATGCCGCTGTCCCGCCGCGAGTACCAGGTGCTGCAGCTCGTCGCGGAGGGACTGGAGAACTCCGCGATCGCGAAGATCCTCTACCTGTCCGTGGAAACCGTCCGCACGCACGTGAAGAGCATTCTGCGAAAACTGTCCGCGCGTGATCGCACGCACGCGGTGACCACGGCGTTCCGGAGTGGAATCCTCGTCACGCAGCCCGATGACGCGGTCGGCGTGCCGAGGGAAACGCAGTTCACGAAGGCCGTCGGAACCGCCGATACCCCTACAGTGTGATAGGTCTCACCGATATCGCGGCGATCCACCCAGAAGAAGCGTGGTTTCCCTTGCCGTCGGTTACTCACAGGTAATATCCTGAAGTTACCGGCCAGTAAGGGAAGCGTGCCCAGCCGGAAACCCGAGTACAGACGGAGCGACGACATG
The DNA here is from genome assembly GCF_039529815.1 of Amycolatopsis minnesotensis. Classification (NCBI taxonomy): domain Bacteria; kingdom Bacillati; phylum Actinomycetota; class Actinomycetes; order Pseudonocardiales; family Pseudonocardiaceae; genus Amycolatopsis; species Amycolatopsis minnesotensis. The sequence continues at coordinate 17,388 of NZ_BAAANN010000019.1, forward strand.
GGCCACTACAAGAGCAACGTCCGAGACCTGGAGTTCAACCTCTTCGAGGTGCTCGGCGTCCAGGACCGCCTCGGCAAGGGCGTGCTGGAGGAGTCCGACGAGGAGACCGCCCGTGGCGTGCTCTCGGAGCTGAACAACCTCGCCGTCGGCCCGCTGGCCGACTCGTTCGCCGACGCGGACCGCAACCCGCCGGTGTACGACCCCAAGACCTTCTCGGCCACGCTGCCCGAGTCGTTCAAGAAGAGCTACCAGGCGCTCTGGGACGGCGAGTGGTGGCGGCTCGGCCTGCCGAACCACCTCGGCGGCTTCGGCCTTCCCCCCACGGTCCAGTGGGCCGCGTCCGAGCTCATCCTCGGCGCCAACCCGCCGCTGTTCATGTACCTGGCCGGCCCGAACTTCGCGATGATCGTCGACAAGAACGGCACCGACGAGCAGCAGCGCTGGGCGCAGCTGATGATCGACCGCGGCTGGGGCGCCACCATGGTGCTGACCGAGCCGGACGCGGGCTCCGACGTCGGCGCCGGGCGCACCAAGGCGGTCAAGCAGGAGGACGGCTCCTGGCACATCGACGGCGTGAAGCGGTTCATCACCTCCGCCGACCAGGACCTGACCGAGAACATCATGCACCTGGTGCTGGCCCGTCCCGAGGGCCCCGGCATCGAGACCAGGCCGGGCACCAAGGGCCTTTCGCTGTTCCTGGTGCCGAAGTTCCACTTCGACACCAGCACCGGCGAGCTCGGCGAGCGCAACGGCGCCTTCGTGACCAACGTCGAGCACAAGATGGGCATCAAGGCCTCGACGACCTGCGAGCTGACCTTCGGCCAGCACGGCACGCCCGCGAAGGGCTGGCTGCTCGGCGAGGTGCACAACGGCATCGCCCAGATGTTCCAGGTGATCGAGTACGCGCGGATGATGGTCGGCACCAAGGCCATCGCGACGCTGTCCACCGGCTACCTGAACGCGCTCGAGTACGCCAAGGAGCGCGTGCAGGGCGCCGACCTGCCGAACATGCTCAACAAGACCGCGCCGCGCGTCACCATCACGCACCACCCGGACGTGCGCCGTTCGCTGATGCTGCAGAAGGCGTACGCGGAGGGCCTGCGCGCGATCTACCTGTACACGGCGTCGTTCCAGGACCAGGTGTGGACCCAGGAGGGCGACGAGGCGTCGATCAAGCTCGCGGAGGCCGTGAACGACCTGCTGCTGCCGGTCGTGAAGGGCGTCGGCTCCGAGCGCGCCACCGAGCAGCTCGTGCAGTCGCTGCAGACGCTCGGCGGGTCCGGGTTCCTGCAGGACTACCCGATCGAGCAGTACATCCGCGACGCGAAGATCGACTCGCTGTACGAGGGCACCACGGCGATCCAGTCGCTGGACTTCTTCTTCCGGAAGATCGTCCGCGACAAGGGCCAGGCGCTCGCGCACGTGGCGGGTGAGATCAGCGCCTTCATCGAGGCGGAGGCAGGCAACGGGCGGCTCAAGAACGAGCGCGCGCTGCTCAAGCAGGCGCTCGAGGACACCCAGGGCATGCTGGGCTCGATGATCGGCGACCTGACCGCGTCGCAGGAGGACCCGCGGAACATCGACAAGGTCGGGCAGCACAGCGTCCGGCTGCTGATGTCGGTCGGCGACCTGCTCGTCGGCTGGCAGCTGCTCAAGCAGGCCGAGATCGCGATCGCGAAGCTCGACGGCACGCCGTCGGCGAAGGACAAGCCGTTCTACGAAGGCAAGATCGCCGTCGCGTCGTTCTTCGCGAAGACCGTGCTGCCGGAGCTGACCTCCCGCCGCGCGATCGTCGAAGCGGCCGACAACGACCTGATGGACGTGTCCGAAGCGGCCTTCTGACCCAGCGGAGAATCCCCCGTGCGGCCACCGCGCGGGGGATTTTTCACGTCCGGGGTGAATCCGGGGTGAAACAGCGTTTGGCGATCTCCGGTTCCGGCCATTACCCCTGTGCACCATCCACCGCACAGAGGAGAAAATGCCCATGACCGTCACCGGAGTGATCACCGCGATCGTGGTCGGCCTGATCCTCGGCGTGCTGGGCCGGCTCTTCGCACCCGGCAAGCAGGGCATCCCGATCTGGCTCACCATCGTCGTCGGCATCGCGGCCGCCTTCATCGGCACCGCGATCGCGCGTGGGCTCGGGTACGCCGACACCAAGGGCTTCGACTGGCTGGAACTGATCACCCAGATCGTGATCGCCGCGATCGGCGTCAGCCTCGCGGCCGGTCTCTACGGCAGGCGCGGCGTCAGCCGATAGGGGTCCCCCGAACGCGGGTTCCGACGCGCGATGTCCGGTTCGCGATGGGACCCTTCGCCCAGCACAGGGCGAAAGGAGAAACAAAATGCTTGGTGGACTGTGGGGCATCATCACGACCGTGGTCGTGGGCCTCATCCTCGGTGTCATCGGCCGGTTCCTCGCCCCTGGCGAGCAGAAGATCCCGATGTGGCTGACGATCGTGGTCGGCATCGTGGCCGCGTTCATCGGCAACTGGCTCGCCGGGGTGTTCGGTGTGCGCGACACACCGGGCATCGACTGGATCCGGCACGCGTTCCAGGTCGTGGCCGCGATCATCGGCGTGATCGCGGCGGCGGGGATCTACGCGAAGGTCAAGGGCGGCCAAGTCGCCTCGAAGTCGTAGCCGGCGCGGAAAGGGCCCGCCGCATCGTGAATGCGGCGGGCCTTTTCGCGGCCGGGGTCAGACGCGCACCGCGCCGCAAGCGATCGCGACGTAGGCGCGCTGCGGCGCGCGGTAGAGCACCTCGGCCCAGCGGTTGTCGTTGACCTGCGCGCCCTTCGGCCCGACGCACGAGTACTTCCCGCCCACCACGAACGGCCCGCACGGGTCCTTGGCGTCGGCGTGCGCGCAGGTGGTGTAGTTGTCACAGCTCAGGGTCGTCAGGTTGGCCGAGGTGACCTCGGAGCCAGCCCGCACGTTCAACCGGCAGGCGTTGTCCGCGTTGGCGTGCACGAGCCCCTTCGGCGGCTCGTCGGCCCCGGCCGCGGCACCGCCCGCGAGCATGATCGCGGCCGCACCCGCGGCCACCGCGAACACCCTGACCGGCAAAGCACTTCTCGGCGACACCAAACCTCCATTGTGGACTGAGACGAATCCTGGACACTACTGACCGTAGCCGAATGTGGTCACGGAGCGAAGGGGGTCGCCGGGCCCCGACCGGGTGATCGTGGCGGCTGGGGTCGATGCCCATGAGAAATCAGCGAGCTGCCCGAACTCACCGAGTACCTCTACCTCAGCGACAACCAGGATCCAGACCCTGCCCGCGAGGATCGGCGCTCTGCGGTCGATGCGGGAACTGCATTTGCGGGGGAACCGGATCACGCGCCCGCCCTCGGCCTCGGGCTCGCTCGCGGAACTGCGCCAGCTCGATCTGCGCGACAACGGGCTCATCGAACTTCCGCCATCGCTGCTCGAACTATCCCCATTGGACAACCTGGATCTGCGGTGGAACAAGCACCTCCGGTTGCCTTCGTGGCTGCCAGCATGTGCGAGATCCCGTGCCGGGACAGCGCGGGTCAGGCGCAGATGACCAGGGGGCGGGGCTGGTAGGTCACCGCGGTGGTTTCGCGCCGCACTTCGGCACCGGAGGCGATATCGCGCAGGATGCGGGTGTCCGAGGTGCTGAACCCGGCCTTCCCCTCGTTCGGGACGCAGCCGGGGCCGGAGCCCGGCTGGATCGGGGGTGGCGCGAGGTTCGACCGGTCACCGGTGGAACTGTCCACTGTGTACCGTTTGGTGCTCCAGATCTTGACGGTCACGGTGGCGCCGGTGGCCGAAGCCTGGATCGCGACACCGGACGGCGAGTCGTTCGTGAACTTCAGGTCGGCCGCGGAACCGCTGTCGGAGAAGGAAGTCGCGTCGCGGCCGGGCGGGTAGCGGTCGAGATAGGTCGAGTGCGCGGTGTGCCCGGCGTCGCCGAGCCCGGCGAAGTAGACGGCGTTGTAGAGCGTGCTCGTGAGCTGTGAGATACCGCCTGCCGCGACCTGCGGGCCGGTGCCGTCCTCGTTCATCGGCGCGGTGTCGTAACCGCTTCGCGCGCCGAGGTGCGCGTTGAGGCTGAAGGTCTCACCCGGTTTCAGCACGACACCGTTGACGGCCGCCGCCGCGGCGCGGACGTTCCCCGCGACCTCGGGGGAGAAGCCGCCGGTGGTGAACTGCCCGACCACTTCCCTGACCCCGAGCGCGTTCACCGCGTCCGTGCTCAGGTTCGGCTTCTTCGTCTGGTAGGCGACCTTGAGATCGCGGGACTCCGGCAGCGTCAACACCCCCATGAACGGCTTGAAGGTGGTGAGCCAGTCGATCTTGCGGCCGTCCTGCGACGGCTGCACGGTCGGCACGTCGGCGACGAACACGAGGCTCGCGTCCTTGCCGTCCTGCTCGGTGCTGGCCAGCTCCGGCTGGAGGCCCTGCTGCAGCTTCGACTGGTCGACGCGGACTTCGAGATCACCGTTGTCGAGCGGGGCGAACCGGAACGAGCTCGCGATCGCGTCCGGTTTGAGCGCCACGTCCTTGCCATCGCCGTGCACCGTGATCGGCTTCGCGACCGCCGGGTTCACGATCTGCTCCAGCGCCTTGTGCACGCCGGCCGAACTGGCCTTCACCGGGGTCGCGGCGACCGGCACCTGCACCCCGCCGCGGTCGAGCCAGTGCTGGTGGACGAGATCGGCGGCCGCGTTCGTGTCCCCGACCGACTGGCCCTGCCGCGGTTCGACGGCGCGCGCGGTGACCCCGCCGTCGCTGCCGGGGACCGGGTCGAACCCGATACCGCCTTCGGCGGGCGGGTGGTCGAGCTGGGTGCGCGTCAGTTCGGCGACCGAGGACGCGAGGACCTTGTCGTCCGTCCTCGTCTCGACCCCGACCTCGCGCTTGGTGAAGAAGGACATGATCCGCGTGACCGGGCTCAGCGGCTGGTGTCCCGCCTTTTCCAGCGTCGTGGGCCAGTCGAGCCCGAGCCCGGAGTTCTTCGGGTCGAGCTTGGTCTCGACGTCACCGGCCCTGACCAGCACGGGCTGGGTCAGCCTCGGCTCCAGCTCCCGCCGCAGCTTCGACTCGGCGTCCTTCTGGCTGAGGCCGCCGACGTCGATCCCGGCGACGGTGACGCCGCGCGGCACGTCGCCCGCGCTGAACATGAGGTCGCCGACGTAGAGCAGGACGAACACCGTGAGCCCGACCCCGGTGATCATCATCGCCTTGCCGAGCCCGTGCCGGAACCGGCTGGCCGGCGTATCCGGTTCGGGGGCCACGTGCTCGCCGTCGAGCAGCTCCCCGGCCAGTTCGGAGTCGTAGTCGTCGTAGGCGTCGGCGCCCGCGGGCTCGATGACCTGGGGAGCGGGAAATGCCTCGGTGTCACCGGCGGCGGGCAGCCCTCCGGTGGTCTCACCGGAGTCGGTATCCCAAACCGGCCAGTGGTGCTCGTCGGCCACCCGTCCCCTCCACGGTCGCTTCGGCTACAAGTAAAGCCCCGTACCCTGCTCGGTGCGCTCGGTGGCGATCGCGTGAATGTCGCGCTCCCGCATCACCAGATACCCGTCCCCCTGTATCTCCACTTCGAGCTGGTCCTCCGGGTTGAACAGCACCCGGTCGGATACTTTCACGTTGCGCACATTATTGCCCACACCCAGTACATCGCCCCAGGACAGCCGACGGGCCACCTGGGCCGTCGCGGGGATGACGATGCCGCCCGTGCTGCGGCGTTCGCCGTCCTCGTCGGCCAGTTTGACCAGCACCCGGTCGTGCAGCATCTGGATCTCGAGCTTGGTCACGGGGGCCGGCACGCGGCTGGTTTCGGACACGCACGGAATGCTACTTACCCGCTGGAAGCGCGAAGGGCACGCGTACTTCACCCGGGTGGGGTACGTCTTGACCGGTCATGCCCCCGCGAGGATGAGTTCGAGGGTGCGCTCGGCGCCCGCTGCCACCCGGACGGGTAAGCCCCAGTCCTGGCGGGTTACCCGGCACACCGGGTGCTCGGCGCCGTCATCGCAGCTCGCGGCCTGCGCGACGACCTGGAGCACGCCGTCGGTGATGCCGTCGGCGAGGCGGATCCGCCTGGTCAGCTCGGTGCCGACGCCCGCACCGGAGAGCAGGAGCTCCGGCGGGGAAGCGCTGATCTCCAGCCTGGTCGACGGGCCGTAGCGATCGTCGAGCTTCTCGCCGGGCGGCGGGGAGAAGACCACCGAGAAGTCGAGGTCACCCGGCGCGAGGACGGCCGGCGGGCGGCGCACCTCGTGGGCGCCGCCGTCGACGTGTTCGCCTGCCGCGGCCGGGATGCGGACCAGGCGGTGCGCGGCGGACTCGACCACGATCAGCTCGTCTCCGTCGACCAGCAGGCCCGACGGCTCGGCGAGTCCGCTCGCGAGCGTCGAGACCGTCTTCGCCTCGGGGTCGTAGCGGCGGATCGCGCCGTTGTAGGTGTCCGCGATCGCGATCGAGGCGTCCGGCAGCACGGCCACGCCGAGCGGGTGCTGCAGGAGCGCGTCCCCGGCGGCGCCGTCGCGGTGCCCGAAGGAGAAGAGGTCGGTGCCGACCGCGGTGTGCACGGTCCGGCCGGCGTCCACCCAGCGCAGCGCGGAGGTCTCGGGATCGGCGAGCCACAGCCGGTCGCCGTCGACCGCGAACCCGGAGGTCTGGGCGAAGAACGCTTCCTGCGCGGGCCCGTCGCGCAGGCCCTCCACCGTGGTGCCCGCGAACCGCGACACCTCGCCCGTGACGGGGTCGAACAGGCCGAGCGTGTGGTTGCCCGCCATCGCGACGACGATGCCGCCCGCAGGCTCCCACCACGCCACGTCCCACGGGCTGGACAGCGCGATGCCGAGTGCCTTGCCGTCCGTCTCGCCGTTCATCCACTGGGCGCCGGTCCCGGCGACCGTCGTGACCTCACCGGTGTCGAGGTCCAGCCCGCGCAGGAGATGACCGGCCGTGTCGGCGACGACGGCGTGGTACCCGGCCTTCGCGGCGACCTCGGACGGCAAGAGCGCGATGCCGGACGGCTCGGTGAAGCGGGGCTGCTTCCCGTCGGCGTGGCCGGGTTCGCCGGTGCCGAAGCGGCGCAGGACCGTCTCTCCGTCGGCCGCGAGTTCGGCGATCGAATGGTGCGCGGTGTCGGCGACGAGCAGGGTGCCCCGGTCAGTCCTAACGGCCTTGCTCGGGAACTTGAGGTCGCCGTCCCGCTCGTCGCCCGGCACGTACGGGCTTCCGCCGCGCCGCAGCGTGCCCTTCGCTTCGTGCTCGGCGACGAGTTCGGTGATGACGCGGCGCAGTGCTTCCGCGTGGCCCTCGCCCGCCGCCGTGTGCACGACGTAGCCCTCGGGGTCGACGATCACCAGCGTCGGCCACGCGCGCACGGCGTACTGGGACCAGGTGGTCAGGTCCGGGTCGTTCAGCACCGGGTGGTGCACGCCGTAGCGGCTCACCGCCGCCTCGACCGCGGCCCGCTCGCCCTCGTGGAGGAACTTCGGCGAGTGCACCCCGATCGTCACGAGGACGTCGGCGAACTCCGCCTCCAGCGGCCGGAGTTCGCTGAGCACGTGGAGGCAGTTGACGCAGCCCGAGGTCCAGAAGTCGAGCAGGGTGATGCGGCCGCGCAGGCCGGCCAGCCGGATGCGCTCGCCGCCGGTGTTGAACCAGTGGTCACCGGTGAGCTCGGGTGCGCGGACGCGGGCCCGGTTTCGTGGAGCAGTCACATCCCGAGTCAACTACACCGCCGCGGGCGGTGTTCCTTCGTCCCGGAAGTCGGCGGCGTGATCCGCCGCCCATCGCGCGTACGAGGCCGGTTCGCGGCCGGTGATCTCCTGGAAGTCGGGCGCGATCGGCTGGGGGACGCCGTCGGCGGCGCGGAGGTGGCCGAGGAGCGTGTCGACCAGGCCGCCGTCGCCCCATTGGCTGAGCGTGCGGCGGTATTCCCCCGGAGTGATCTCCTCGAACCTCACGTCGGCGCCGATCGCCTCGGCGATGGCGGCGACCTGCTGTTCCTGGGTCAGCGAAGCGGGGCCGGTGAGATCGCGGGCCTTGCCGTCGTGCTCGCCGGTCGTCAACGCCCGCACGGCGATCTCGGCGACGTCCGCCTCGTGGACCAGTGCGGCGTGCGCGTGGCGGAAGGGGGCGCGGACCACTCCTTCGGCGCGGATCGAGGACGCCCACTGCAGGGTGTTGGTGGCCAGGCCTCCCGCGCGGAGGAAGGTCCACGGCAGGCCGGACGCCCGCACCGCGGCCTCGGCGGCGAGGTGCATCCGCTCGATCGGATCATCATCTGCCGCCCCGCCGGCACCGAGCGCGGATATCAGGACCAGCCTGGAGCTCGCACTGTCCACAACGGACTGGATACCGGCGGGGTCGGCGTAGAGGAGCGCGCCGTCGACGCCGTCGAACGCGCGCCGCCAACCGTCCGCTTTGGACAGGTCGCCTTCGAAGACCTCGACCCCTTCGAAGTCCACTTCGGACGGACGGCGGCTGGCAACGCGAACGCGGTGACCGCCCGCGAGCAGGCGGGCCACGGCGGCGCGGGCGATCCGGCCGCGTCCCCCAGCGACGAGAAACATCGAGAGTATCCTCCGGGTTAATTCGGACCAGCAGTCCGCTTCACCATACGGACCGACAGTCCGCTTTGGCAAGGAGGTTCGCGATCAGGCAGGACGCGGCACGGAACCGGGCGGCCATCCTCGAGGCCGCCACCGCCCTCTTCGACCGCGAGGGCGTCGAAGGGGTCTCCATGGACGACATCGCGGAGGCGGCCGGCGTGGGCAAGGGCACGGTGTTCCGCCGCTTCGGCGACCGCACCGCGCTGATCGAGGCGGTGCTCGAACCGAGGGTGCGCGAGCTGCGCGAGGCCGTCGAAACCGGGCCGCCGCCGCTGGGTCCCGGCGGCACCGTGCCCGCCTACGTGGACGCGCTGTTCGACTTCGTGTGGCGGAACCGGCCGCTCATCCGCGCGCTCGAACACCGCGGGCCGTACGCGTACTACGCCAACGACGCCAGCCAGTTCTGGATCGCGGAGCTGGCGAGGCGGCTCGAAGGCGTCGACACCGACTACCTCGCACACGCCGTGCTGACCGCGCTGCGCGCCGACGTGATCGACTACCTGATCAGCGCGCGCGGCATGACCCGCGACCGGATCAGGGCCGGGGTCCAGCTGCTGGCGGCGGCCCGTTAGGCGCGCTCGGCGGTGTCCTTGATGCGGCGCAAGGTGGTTTCGATGTTCGCGCGGTTGTGGGGGTCGCGGTGCCGCACGCCGGTGACGAGCCCGGTGATCGCGCGCAACCAGCCGGGGCGGCGGTCCCAGGTGCTTTCGGTGAGCCGGACGCCGTCGCCCGCGGGCTCGATGTCGTACTGCCAGCGCGAAATGGACAGCCCGATCGACGAAACGTCGAACGCGAACCGGCGGCCCTCGTCGGCGTCGGTGATCGTGGAAACCGTGCTCCACCGGCGGGCCCCGAGGCGGTTGCGCCCGCGGAACCGGGCCCCTTTCGCGGGCGCGGTCGCGCCGCCGAGCCACTGGTGGCCGTCGTACTCCTCGGCGCAGTCCGCCAGCGCGGACGGGTCGCTGACCAGCGCGTACACCTGCAGCGGCGGTGCGGCGACGTCGATGCTCGCGGACGCGTTCGGCTCAGTCATGGCCCGCACCATACCGTCGGTATGCCCCGCTTGGCGAGTTGTCCACAAGCGGCGGGCGAATGTGGACAACCCGGCCCCCGGAGCCTCGCCCGCCCCACCCCGCCCGAACACCCCGATAAACTGGGCTGGGGTCGCCCCCCGGAGCGGGTGGGGGATGAACCATGGTGTGCGCGCCGGGTGAGCTGGGTGTTGGCTGGTCGGGGCGGTGGGTTGACGCGGGCGCTGCCGGTCAGGTGTTCCGGCGCAGGGTGCGGGTGACGCCCGCGGCGACGGTGGTGGCCAGTATCCAGCCCATCGCGGTGAACCCGGCCGCGACCCACTTGTCCGCGTCGGCCATGTACCAGCGCGCCTTGTTCCCGAAGTCGACGATGGGCACCAGCAGGTCGGCGGTGTAGAGCACCGGGTTCCACTCCATGCCGGAGTCGTCGCGGTTCACCACGCAGCGCGGGCCGCTGTGCTGCAGATCGGGGTTGGCCACGCACGCGTCGTCGCCGAAGCCGAACCAGACACTGCCCGCGACCAGCAGCGTCAGCAGCCAGCCCAGCGCGCGCACCGGGCGGTACCCGTAGCCGAACATCCAGCGCTGCAACCAGCTCCACACCTTGACGCCGGGGCCGAAGACGGTGAAACCGCGAGCCAGCGCGTCGTAGCGGAACTGCTGTTTGCGGAGCAGGACGGTGTCGGCGTGTTCTTCGTTCCCGCTCGCCCTCAGCATCGTGGCGAGCTGGTCGTACGGGCCAGGCCGGTACCGGCCCATCGCCTTCCGCAGCAGTTCGATGCGCTCGTCCACCGAGTCGTCGTCCTTGACGTCGATGGGGGTCTTCATCACGTCGTAGCGGAAGTCCTCCAGTTCGAGCCCGCCGGTGGCCGCCCACAGCTCGCGGTTGTCGCTCAACGTCCCGCAATGCGCGCGCCGCAGCGAAACCCGGCCCTTCGGCGCTTCGGCGGGGGTCAGCTGGAACTCGTCGGCCGCGACGTCGCCCGCGTCGAGCGCGATACCGTCGCGTTCGGACGATCCGAGCACCGCGCCCGCGAAGTCGATGCGCCGCCCCGCGACCGCGCCGTCCATGTTGACGCCGCCCTCGGCGCGGAACTCGCGCTCGGAGTTGGCGGTGAGCACGAAGTCCCTGCCGACCTTCGCGGTCCGCAGGTCCAGCGAGAAACTCGACCGCTCGGTGACCGCGGGCTTCGTCAGCCGCGTGCCGAACAGGTCGATGCTGCCGCCGACGTCCACGCCCTGCAGCCGCAGCGTGCCCTGCACGGTGGCGTCGGTGAGGTGCAGGTTGCCCGCGATCTTGGTGCGGCGCGCGGAAAACACGTCGCGCTCGCCGTGCAGGAACGTCGCGTTCCAGGCCAGCAGGTTGCCGCCGATCGTCACGTCCGCGAGCCGCAACTGCCCCGACGGCACGGTGAGGCCGGTCGCCTCGATGTCTCCGCTGATCTCGCTGCCGTCGAGGTGCAGCGCGCGGTCGTAGTACGGCTCCGCGTCACGCCGCCGCACGGAAACGGTGGCGCCCGCGAGCCGCAGGGAGCCGCCGATCCGGGTGTTCAGCATCCGCAGGGTGCCGATCGCCTCCAGCCCGTCGGACAGTTCGACGTCGCCGTCCACCCGGAGCCGGTCCGCCACCAGCGCCGGGCGCGGATCGAGGTACGGGTCCGCCGATCGCCACGACTCGACCACGATCCGGCCGTCGGGGCTCGTTTCGAGCTTCGCACCGCGCAGGACGATGTCGCTGTCGACGCGGGCGCTCGGCATGAACACCACGCCGTTGGCCGAAAACTCCCGGCGCTCGCGCCGCGGGCCGTACGTGTCGACCTCGCACAGCAGGCTGCCGCCGATGTGCAAACCGTTGCCGTTGAAGGCGAACCCGTCCGGGTTGTGCAGCGTCGCGCCGGAGAAGTTGACGTTACCGCCGGTCCTCAGGCCGGGAAGGCGGACTTCGCCGTCGGCCTCCAGCCGGTACGCCAGCAGCGCGCCGGTGATGTGCAGCCGGTCCGCCAGGATGGCCTTGCCCCTCGGGTGCCGGATGACCGTGCGCGTCAGCACCATCGAGCCCTCGATGGTCGCGTCGGTGAGGTTGACCGCCGCGTCCGGCATGCCGCGGTCGCGGTCGTCCGCGCGCCGCACCGTCGTCTCGGCCTTCTCGTGCTTGCTGGTCTCGACCTCCACCACGCACCGGATCAGCCGGACGTCGTTGCGGCTGCGGAGGTTCCGCGCCTTCAGGCCGGGCAGCCAGCACTTCCGGAACACCAGGCCGAGCAGGTTCGCCTCGCGGACGTCCGGCGGGAACTCGAACCGGCACCGTTCGAACCGGAACAGGTACTCGAGGTCCGCCGCGCGCAGGTCCAGCCGCCCGGTGATGTAGGCGTCCTCGACGTAGACGATCGGCGCGTTCGTCGCCGGTTTGCGCCAGCGCAGCAATCCGCCGGTCCCCGGTTCGAGGAACGGCTTCAGCAGATCCGCCGCCTTGATCTCGTACCGCTTGTCCGGCACGCCGGCCATCGGGTCGAGCGGCGGCTTGCCCTCCGGCGGGATCGCCTGGCTGTCGTCGGGCTCGCTCCCGTCGCGTGTGGCGCCGCGTCGGAAGTTGGGCATCGGCGATCTCCTTGACGAGGTTCGGGGGGGCACCGGCAGTACAGCGGGTGAGTGATCATCCGCGCAACGGCAGAACTTCCCACGGCAGCATCCTGTCACCGAACAGTTGCGCCACACCGCGGTGTGCTGGGCCATCCGGGTTAATCTGTGCCACTGAACAGACAAAGCGCTTACTGGGGAGCCCGTCTTGAACCAGCAGTACCCGAACCAGCACTGGCCGCATCCCGGCGGGCCGCCGCGGGGATATCCGCCCTACCAGGGGTTTCCCGGCGCGCAGCCGCCAGGGATCCCGCCGAAGAAGTCCAAGAAGAAGCTGGTCTTCGGGATCGTCGGCGGGGTCGTGGTGCTGGTGGCGGCCTCCATCGTCGCGATCAACGTGTTCGGCTCGCACTCCGGCCGGAAGGCGGACACCGGCGGCGGCACCGCCACCGCGGCCACCTTCGAACGCCCCGGCTACCGGCGCGGCCCGGCGGAGGCCGACCCGTTCGCGATCGTCGAGGAGCCGAACCCGGCCCCCGCCCGCTACGAGGGCAAACCCGTGATCCAAGCGTGCAACCTCGTGTCGCTGAAGGACCTGGCCGACCACGGCCTCCGCCTGCTTTCCTTCACCGACCCGGACACCGCGATCAAACGGGTCCACCCGGTCGACGAGAACGAACCCGGCCTCGGCAAACCCCCGAAGTCGGACATCACCGTCCTCACCGACGACTCGCGGAACTCCTGCGACTACCACTTCGAACTCACCGGTGACCGGCCCGAGTCGGTCATGATCAGCGTCCACCAGGAGACCTACTTCGACGTCAGCAAGGTCCCCGGCCGCTACCTCTCCGGCCCCGACGCGGAGTACACGAAACAAGGCCAGGTAGGGGCCGTCGAGCAGTACACGACGATCAAGCGACCGGTGCTGGCCGATCGCGAGGCGCTGCTCAAGCTGGGCGACACCTACGTCCGCGTCAGCGCCTCGATGCCCGGCAACGGCGAGCTGAGCAAGCAGTTCGACCCGCTGGTGCGGCTCGCGGCGGAGAACGTGGCGAAGCAGGCCGCGAACCCGGCCGGCCCGAGCCGGTACCGGTTCGACAGCCCGGCCTTCCGGACCCCGGCCGGGATCGCCTGCGACATCCTGCGCGCGGGCGATCTGCAGACCCTGCTCGGCCAGCCGACCACACCGTTCATCCAAACAGGACCCCCGACCGCGATCGGCACGATCTCGGTGCCGGACAACCACACCGAAGGGAACTTCCTGCACACTTCGTGCTTCAGGCGAGCGGTGAACCGCGCCGGACTGGTGCTCACCGTGGACACCTACGACGACGCCAAGCTCGCCACCGGCGTGTTCGACTACTTCCGCGGCAATCACAAGGGCATACCGCTCCCGGCGCCGATCGCCGACGGCGCCTACGTCGACTCGGAAGGCGACCCCGACCTCGACCTGCGGACCCCGCCGGGGCGGCTCACGGTGCGCAAGGGGAACGTGATCCTGTCGCTTTCGCCATCACTGGGCCAGCTCGACCAGAGCAAGCTCGTGGAGACCGCGGACAGGTACCTCCGGCCGGTGGTCGAGCAGATGCTGACCAGGCTTCCGAAGTAGACGTCCACAGTAGACAGACGAAGGGCCCGCCGGGGCGGGCCCTTCGCCGTCAGTTCTTGTTCGGGTTCAGCACCCGCGCCAGGAACTCCTTGGTGCGCTCGTGCTTCGGGTCGCCGATCACCTGGTCCGGCGGTCCCTGTTCGACGACGACGCCGTCGTCCATGAACAGCACCTTGTCCGCGACCTCGCGCGCGAACTGCATTTCGTGCGTCACCACGACCATCGTCATGCCGTCCTTGGCGAGCTGGCGCATCACCTCGAGCACGTCACCGACGAGCTCGGGGTCGAGCGCCGACGTCGGCTCGTCGAACAGCATGAGCTTCGGCCGCATCGCGAGCGCGCGGGCGATCGCGACGCGCTGCTGCTGGCCGCCGGAGAGCTGCGCGGGGTAGTTGTCCGCCTTGTCCGCGAGCCCGACGCGGTCGAGCAGTTCGCGGCCGCGTTCGCGCGCCTGCGCCTTGTTCTCCTTGCGGACCTGCACCGGCGCCTCGGTGATGTTCTCCAGCGCGGTCATGTGCGGGAACAGGTTGAAGCGCTGGAACACCATGCCGATGTCCTTGCGCTGCGCGGCGACCTCGTTCTCCCTCAGCTCGTGCAGCACGTCGCCGCGCTGGCGGTAGCCCACCAGCACCCCGTCGACGTAGAGGCGGCCCGCGTCGATCTTCTCCAGGTGGTTGACGCACCGGAGCAGGGTCGACTTGCCGGACCCGGACGGGCCGATCAGGCAGAGCACTTCCCGTTCCTGCACTTCCAGGTCGATGCCCTTGAGCACGTCGACCTTGCCGAAGCTCTTGAAGATCCGCTGCGCGGAAACGACCGGGGTCATCACGCACCCCCTCCCGCGCCACCGGCACCACGGCCGAACCGGAAGCCCAGCATGCGCGAGCCCCACTTGTGCTGCGTCACGACCTCGCGCGAGGTCCCCTTGGCGAACTTCTTCTCGATCTGCATCTGGACCAGCGTGAGGATCGAGGTCATGAACAGGTACCAGAGCGCGGCCACGATCAGCAGCGGCACGATCTTGTAGTTCTGCGCGTAGATCGTCTGCGCCGCGACCATCAGCTCGAAGTACCCGATCACCACGACCAGCGAAGTCGTCTTCAGCATCGCGATCGTCTCGTTGCCGGTCGGCGGGATGATCACCCGCATCGCCTGCGGCAGGATGATCCGGCGCAGCGTCTTCGTCCGGCTCATGCCGAGCGCGCCCGCCGCTTCGAGCTGACCGCCGTCGACGGACAGGATGCCGCCGCGCACGATTTCGGCCATGTAGGCCGCTTCGTTCAGCCCGAGCCCCAGCAGGGACGCGATGAACGGGGTGATCAGGCTGTTGGTGTCCGCACCGACGAACTCGGGCCCGAACGGGATGCCGAGCCCCAGCCGCGGGTAGGCCAGCGCGAGGAAGTTCCAGAACACCAGCTGCGTGATGAGCGGGGTGCCGCGGAAGAGCCAGATGTAGAGCCCCGCCGCCCCGGAGGTCAGCGGGTTGGGCGACAGCCGCATCACCGCGAGCAGGATCCCGCCGACCACGCCGATGACCATCGAGATCACGGTCAGGATCAGCGTGTTCTGCAGACCACGGAGGATCCGGTCGTCGAAGAGGTAGTCGCCGACGACACCCCACTGGAGGTTTTCGTTGGTGACGACGCTGCGCACCACGATGAACGCGAGGAACAGGATGAGGACGCCGGCGACCCATCGCCCGTAGTGCCGCACGGGCACCGCCTTGATGGGCTCGTCGAGCGATGGCTCACCGGTCCCCGTCGTGTTCGACGGACTTGCCACGAGAATTCTCCGTGTTTCGGGCTACGAGGGTCAGGGCTGCGGGTTGACTTCCGACTTGGCGATCACGCCGACCGGGTTGAGGCCCCACTTCTCCAGGATCTTCTTGTAGGTGCCGTCGTCGATCAGCGCCTGCAGCGCCTGCTGGACGGCCTGGCTGAACTGGCCGTTTCCCTTCGTGACCGCGATGCCGTACGGCGCGCTGTCGTAGGGCTGGCCGACCACTTCGAGCTGCCCGCCGGTCTGCTTGACCGCGTAGTCCACCACCGGCGAGTCGGCCAGCATCGCCTGCGCGCGCTTCGAGGTCAGCGCCAGGTTCACGTCGGTCTGCGCCTGCAGCTGGGTCACGTTGATCGCGGGCTTGCCTGCCCCGGTGCACTGCGCGGTGCGCTTGTCGAGGTCCTCGACCTGGGTGGTGCCCTTCTGCACGGCGATGTTCTTGCCGCACAGGTCGTCGACCGCGATCTTGTCCGGGTTGCCCTTCAGCACGCCGAGAGAGGTGCCCGCCTTGTAGTAGGACACCATGTCGACCGTCTTCAGCCGGTCGGCGTTGATCGTGAACGACGACATGGCCAGCTCGTACTTGCGCGCGGACAGGCCGGTGATGATCCCGTCGAAGGCCGCGTTCTGGAACTCGGGCTTGAGGCCGAGCTTCTGCGTGACGGCGGTGCCGAGGTCGACGTCGAAGCCGACGACGGCGCCCTTCTCGTCGACGAACTCGTTCGGCGGGTAGCTCTGGTCCTGACCGAAGACGATCTTCCCGTCCGTTTTCACCGCGTCCGGCACCATCGCGGCCAGTTTGTCGTCCTTCGCCGCCGCCGGAATCGCGGCCGCTTCCGACGAGCCCGCCGCAGGAGCGTCCTTGGTGCCGCCGGAACCATCGCCACCGGCGCCGCACGCCAAGCTGATGCCGCCGGTCAGCGCGAGCACGGGCAGCAAGGCGAACGCTTTGAGTCTGGTTCCACGGGCCACGTTGTCACTCCTAGTAGTTCTTACTCGGCGAGTTCCCGCATCCTGCCATTCGGACGGGGTTGTGCACAGCATCAATCCGTTACAGGCAGGTTGCGGCACGCCAGTTCTCCGCGGCGTCCGGATGGGGTCCGGTGGGCATTCGGAGTAGGCAAGTACGCTGCGCGAATGCTCCAGGGGCGGCAACAGACCGAGGCGTACCTGAGCCGAGGGGCTCTGATCATCGCCCTCCTTCCGACCGGCGCGGCGTTACTCCAAGCGGTACGCGCGCCGAAGCTGCACGTGCTGCTCGACTACTGGTACGTGCTGGCGAAGATCACCGACGACAGCGGCTCGCTGCTGCCCGGCATGCTGTTCAGCTACCACCTCGATCAGCCGTTCGTGGTGCCGTCGCTGCTGTTCTGGGCGGACGCGGGCCTGTTCGGCGGCGACAACCGGGTGCTGACGCTGCTGGCGTTCCTGCTGATGGCGGCTTCGGTGGTGCTGCTGGGCCTGCTGGTGCCGAAGTCGTACGACCTGACCAGGCGCGCGGCGCTGCTCGCGGCGTTCGCGTTCCTGCTGCTCTCGCCGCACGGCACCGAGCTGTGGGTGCAGGGCACGAACGGGATCAGCTGGGTGCCCGCGCTGTTCTTCCTGGTGCTCGGCGTGTTCCTGGCGCACCGCGGCCGGTTCTGGCCGTCGCTCGCCGCGGCGGCGGCGGGCTGCTTCTGCTTCAGCGTGGCGTTCCCCGCGTGGTTCGCGATCGCGCTGGTCGGGCTGGTCCGGCGCGACCGTCCATTCCGGATCGCGCTGCCCTCGGCGCTCGGCGTGGCGACGCTGGTGTTCTGGTTCCTGACGAAACCGGGCGAAGCGCAGTCGCTCGCCAGCACCGATTTCGACCTCGGCCGCAGGCTGCTCGCGTTCACCGAGGCACTGGGCTCGATGTGGTCGCCCGGCTCGCGCCCGGTCGCGGTGATCGCCGGGGTGCTCGTGCTCGCCGCCCTCGTCGTGCTGGGGGTGCGGACGCGTGACGCCGAGCGGGCCGGCTGGCTCGGCATCGGGCTGAGTGCCGTCGCGCTGGCGCTGATGGTCGGGCTCGGCCGCACGAGCACCGCGATCGACGTCGGCCTGATCAGCCGGTACTCGGTGATCTCCGCGCTCGCGACCTGCGCGATCTTCGCGCTGGCCGCACCGCTCGTCCGCGGTGGCGTCGTGCTCGCACTCGCGCTCGTCACCGGGCTGGCCACCTATCTGACCGGGAGCGTGGTCAGGGACCAGGTCAACGCCTCCTACGGCAGGCTCGGCGTGGTCGCGCCCGCGCTACGGGCCGAGTCGCCCGAGGCGTTGCGCGCGTTGAACATCGAGCCGGGTGTGGTGCCCGCGGCGAAGGCGCTCGGCGCCTACCCGTTCACCGACGGCTTCACGCTCGGCTGCGGCGGGCACGAGCTGGGCGGCAGGATCGACCTCGCCGCGCTGCCGCCCGCCGCCGGGAAGATCGACGACCCCGCGCCGCTGCTGCGCGGCTGGACCTCACCGCATCCCGACTGCGTGCTCGTCACGGACCAGGGCGGCACCGTGGTCGGCGGCGGCATGGCGGCGATCGCGCGGCCGGACAGCGAGGCCGCCGCGCACGATCCGAACGCGGGCTGGCGTGCCGTCGTGCGCCCCGGCGTGACCAGCCCGGTGATCGTCGTGTCGTCCGCTGGGCAGCTCTACCGGCTGGGAGGCCAATAGGATGTCGGCCATGAACAGCACCTCGTCACCGCGGCTGCCGCCGTCGGGGCGCCGCGCGCGGGCGGCACGGACGCGGCGCAACGGGAAACCGGGCGCGCAGTTCGACGGCTACCTCGCGCCACAGCGACCGCACGCCGACGCCTACGACGAGATGTTCGCGCCGGACGGCACCGTCCGGCCGCCCTACCGCGCGCTCTACGAGTCGATCGCGGGCCTGGACAACTCGGACCTGAACAACCGGTCCGCCGCGCTGGACCGCGCGATGGTGGACCAGGGCATCACGTTCTCGCTGTCCGGGCAGGAGCGGCCGTTCCCGCTCGACCTGGTGCCGAGGGTGGTCGCCGCCGCCGAGTGGTCCAAGCTCGAACGCGGTGTGGCGCAACGGGTTCGCGCGCTGGAGGCGTTCCTCGCCGACGTGTACGGCGACGCGCAGATCCTGCAGGACGGGATCGTGCCGCGCCGCCTCATCACCTCGTGCGCGCACTTCCAGCGCGAAGCGGTCGGCGTCAACCCGCCGAACGGGGTCCGCATCCACGTCTCCGGGGTCGACCTCGTGCGCGACGAGGAAGGCACCTTCCGCGTGCTGGAGGACAACCTCCGCAACCCGTCCGGGGTCTCCTACGTGATGGAGAACCGGCGCACCATGGCGCGGGTCTTCCCCGATCTGTTCGTGCAGCACCGGGTGCGCCCCGTCGGCGACTACGCGGCCCACCTGCTGCGGGCGCTGCGCGCGGCGGCGGCGCCGAACGTGGCCGACCCGACCGTGGTGGTGCTGACGCCCGGCGTGCACAACTCGGCGTACTTCGAGCATTCGCTGCTGGCGCGGCTGATGGGCGTGGAACTGGTCGAGGGCCGCGACATGTTCTGCCGCGACAACGTGGTCTACCTGCGCACCACCGAGGGCGAGCGCCCGGTGGACGTGGTGTACCGGCGCATCGACGACGAGTTCCTCGACCCGGTGCACTACCGGCCGGACTCGGTGCTCGGTGTCGCGGGCATCCTCAACGCCGCGCGCGCGGGCAACGTGGTGATCGCGAACGCGGTCGGCAACGGCGTCGGCGACGACAAGCTGGTCTACACCTACGTGCCGGACTTCGTGAAGTACTACCTGAACGAAAAGCCGTTGCTGCCCAATGTGGACACCTACCGGTGCTGGCTGCCGGACGAGATGGACTACGTCCTGTCCCATTTGGACGAACTGGTGGTCAAGCCGGTGGAGGGTTCCGGCGGCTACGGCATCGTGTTCGGGCCGGAGGCATCGCAAGCCGAGCTGGCCGCGTTGCGCCGCAAGGTGAAGGCGAACCGGCGCGGCTGGATCGCGCAGCCGGTGGTGCAGCTCTCGACCGTTCCGTCCAAAGTGGACGACTGGCTGGCACCGAGGCACGTCGACCTCCGCCCGTTCGCGGTCAACGACGGCAAGGAGATCTTCGTACTGCCCGGTGGGCTCACCAGGGTCGCGCTGCCGGAGGGCAGCCTCGTGGTGAACTCCTCGCAGGGCGGCGGCTCGAAGGACACCTGGGTGCTCGCGGCGCGGTCGTCGAGCGCGGAGCGGGAGCTGGAGCAGCCCGCGCTCGCACCGTCCAGTGTGGACGGCAGGGCAGCCGAACAGGGCCCGGAGCTGACCACCGACCAGCAGCAACAGCAGCAGCAGCAATAAGGAGGGCCGGTGCTCGCACGCAACGCCGAATCGTTGTACTGGATCGGCCGCTACGTGGAACGCGCGGACGACACCGCGCGGATCCTCAACGTCTCCGTGCACCAGCTGCTGGAGGACGCGACCGTCGACCCCGACCACGCCAGCCGCCAGTTGCTGGCGGTGCTCGGCATCCCGCCCGGCGGCACCGGCGACGACCAGCTCGACCTGTGGAAGCTGACCGAGCTGGTGGCGTACTCGAAGGAGAACGCCAGCTCGATCGTCGGCTCGATCAACTCCGCGCGGGAGAACACCCGCGGCGCCCGCGAGGTCGTCTCGACCGAGCTGTGGGAATGCCTGAACGCGACCTGGAACGCGGTGCCGGACCGCCAGCGCTACGCGCGCCGGGCCGGACCGCACGCGTTCCTGTCCTTTGTGGAGGAACGCGCGGCGATGTTCGCCGGGCTCGCGGACTCCACGATGAGCCGCGACGACGGCTGGCTGTTCATGGTGCTCGGGCGCTCGGTGGAGCGCGCGGACATGGTGATCAGGCTGCTGCTCTCGCGGGTTCAGGACCGCGCGTCGTCGCCGGGGTGGATGACGGTGCTGCGCTCGGCCGGCGCGCAGGACACCTACCTGCGCACCTATCGCGGCGCGCTCGACGCGGGCCGGGTCGTGCAGTTCATGTTGCGCGACACGCTGTTCCCGCGTTCGG
Source organism: Amycolatopsis minnesotensis (assembly GCF_039529815.1). Lineage (NCBI taxonomy): Bacteria > Bacillati > Actinomycetota > Actinomycetes > Pseudonocardiales > Pseudonocardiaceae > Amycolatopsis > Amycolatopsis minnesotensis. The sequence continues at coordinate 38,010 of NZ_BAAANN010000019.1, forward strand.
TGTTCCACGCGCTGCGGCAGGCGGAGGACTGCCTCAACCAGCTCGACCCGGCGCTCAACAGCCGCGGCAACGAGAAGGCGGAGGCGCTGCGCCTGCTCGGCCGCGCGCGCAGCGAGCTGGAGTTCCTGCGGCCGTCCGATCTGCTGGAGGACCTGCCCCACCGGCTCGGTGAGCTGCAGCAATCGATCAGCGAGATCGGCGAAGCCGTTTCGGTGCAGTACTTCAACACCTCGCCCTGGGTGGCGTGGCGAGGCGCGGAGGTGTCGATGTGACCGCCGTCAGCGAACCGTCCTCGAACGAGGCCGCCCGGAGCTGGCAGGTGCGCGTGGTGCACAGCACCGGCTACCACTACGCGCGCCCCGCGACCCAGTCGTACAACGAAGCGAGGCTGACCCCGCGCTCGGACCGGCGCCAGAACGTGCTCGCGACGCGCGTCGAAACGACGCCCGCGACCAGGGCCTACCGGTACACGGACTACTGGGGCGCCGTGGTCACCTCCTTCGACCTGCACGCGCCGCACACCGCGTTCACCGTGCTGGCGACTTCGGTGGTCGAAACCTCCGACGCCGCCGAGCCGATCCGGGAAGTCACCTGGACGGACCTGCGCGGCGACGCCGTGATCGACGAGCACACCGAGTTCCTGACCCCGACGAAGTACACGCCGCGCGACCGCGAGCTGGCGACCGTGGCGCGGGACCTGCGCAAGGGCAAGGAGCCTGCCGACGCGGTGCTCGCGATCTCGGACTGGGTGCACGAGCAGCTCACCTACCGCCCCGGCAGCACCGGCGTGCACAGCACCGCGACCGACGCCTGGAAGGCCCGCGAAGGCGTCTGCCAGGACTACGCGCACGTGACGCTGGTGATGCTGCGGTCGGTCGGCATCCCGGCGCGCTACGTCTCCGGTTACCTGCACACCCGCCCGGAATCGAAGCTCGGCGAAACCGTCGAAGGCGAAAGCCACGCCTGGGTCGACGCGTGGACCGGCGGCTGGTGGGCGCACGACCCGACGAACGCGATCCCGGTCGGCCCGCGCCACGTATGGGTCGCCACCGGGCGGGACTACGCGGATGTCGCCCCCCTCAAGGGAATCTTCACCGGCGGCGGAAAGTCCACTTTGGACGTCAAGGTGCAACTGACCAGGTTGGCATGACCGACGTCGAGCGCTCGTGGCAGCGGATCATGGCGTGGCTCGAGGAACACGCCCCGCTGACCGCGCGCACGATCCGCGCCCCGGACGCGGATGCCGGTGCGTTCGAGGACGAGGTCGGGATCGCGTTCCCCGCCGAGCTCCACGCCTGGTGGGGCCTGATGGGCGGGGTCGACATCGATCGCGACTACCGCGCCGGTTTCTGCGTTCCGCCGTTCTCCATGCCGCTCTCGGTGGCCAGGGCCAGGCACGAGTACGCCAGCTTGGCGGTGTCACCGGACCCGACGTGCTGCGGCCCCGGCCGGCAGCACCAGCGGGAAGCGGGCGATCGGGGCGGCAACTACTGCTTCGCGCTGGTACCGATCGCCCGTGACGTCTGCGGCGACGTCCTCGCGGTGGACCTGCGGCCCGGCGACCGCCACGGGCACGTCATGTCGTGGTACGCCGAAGAGGGCTTCCGCCCGGACAAGTGGTCCGATGTGGGCACGATGCTGCGGTACACCGCCGATTGCTTCGACCCCGGCGGCACGGAGGACGTCCCGCTGGTCAACGAAGAAGGCTTCCTCCGATGGGACCGTCGCTGAACTGGGCCCCGCACCGATCGGGAGAAGCCCGCGTGACGCTGTCCCCACCCGCGCACATCATCACGGTGACGTTCATGAGCGGCGCGCCCGGGCTCACGACCAGGCGGCGCGGCGGCGGGTGGCGAGGAAGAAGACCAGATACAGCCCGCCGAGCGCGGCCGCGACCACGCCGACCGGCAGCAGTGACGCGGCCAGAAGCCGTTGTCCCGCATAGTCCGCGCACACCACGAGCAGCGCGCCCATGCACATCGACCCGATCAGATTGGGGCCCGGCGCGCGAGTCAGCCGCTTGACGAGCTGCGGCGCGCACAGCGCCACGAACGGGATCGGGCCCGCGGCGGCGGTGGCGACCGCGACCAGCGCGACCGAAAGCACGAACAGCGCGGGGCGCACGCGCTGGACGGGGACGCCGATGCCGATGGACGTGTCGTCGCCCATTTCGAGCATCCGCAGCGGGCGCGAAAGGAGCGCGACGGCGGGCACCAGCACGACGAGCGCGACGGCGAGCGGGGCGAAGTGGTCCCAGTCGCGGCCCGCGAGGTTGCCGACGAGCCACACGGTGGCCTGCCCGGCGCCGTCCGTGGTGGCGCGGCTGAGCAGGTAGGAGTTGATGCCGGCCAGCACCGCGCTCAACGCGATCCCGAGCAGCACGATCCGGCTGCTCTGCAACCCGCGCGGCGCGGCGAACAGCACGACCAGTCCGGCGGTGACCAGCCCGCCGACCAGCGCGCCACCGGCGACCGCCACGGGCGCACCGCCGAAGAGCAGGATCGTCGCGACGCCGCCGGTGGCCGAACCGGTGGTGAACCCGACGATGTCGGGGCTGCCGAGCGGGTTGCGGGTCAGCGTCTGGAACACCGAGCCCGCGAGGCCGAGCGCGGCGCCGACGAGGATGCCGACCAGCGCGCGCGGCAGCCGGTCGGTGACCACCAGGTACTGGGCCTTGGTCCCGTTGCCCGCCAACGTGGTCAGCACGTCGCCGAAGCTCAGCTCGAACTCGCCGGTGCCCACCGACAGCACGCCGACCGCGAGCATCACGAGCACCAGCGCCGCGATCGTGAGCAGGGACCTGCGATTCACCGCCGCACCGCCTTCAGCTTCCGCACCACGAACAGGAACGCGAGCCCGCCGACCACGTCGGCGACGATGCCGACCTGGATCTCGGCGGGTGAGCCGACCCACCGGCCGAGCACGTCGCAGCCGAGCAGCAGCACCGGCGCGAGGATCATGGACAGCACCGAAACCCACCGTTCGTCGTGGCCGACGAGCAGCCGGACGAAATGCGGCACCATCAGGCCGACGAACGCGATGGGCCCGCACGCCGCGGTCGCCGCCGCGGAGAGCAGGCCGACCGCGACCATGCTCCCGACCCTGGTGAGCGTCGGGTTCGCGCCGAGCCCGCGCGCGGTGTCCTCGCCGAGCGCGATCGCGTTGAGCGCGCGCCCGAGCACCAGTGCGAGCACCACGCCCGCCGCGAAGAACGGCAGCAGCCCGCTGAGCGCGCCGACGTCGCGGTTGACCAGCGAGCCGACCAGCCAGGCGCGCATCTTGTCCAGGTTGTGCGTGTTGATCACCTGCATGCCCTGGTTCACCCCGGCGAACACGGCCTGCAGCGCGACCCCGGCGAGCACGAGCCGGATCGGGCTGGACGTGCCGCGCCCGCCGCCGACCAGGTACACCAGCGCGGTGCCGCCGAGCGCGCCCGCGAAGGCGAACCAGATGATCGCGGCAGGCGCGGTGATGTCGAACAGCGCGCCGGCGAACACGATCATCACCGCGGCGCCGTGGTTGATGCCGAGCAGGCCCGGTTCGGCGACCGGGTTACGGGTGACCGCCTGCATGAGCGCACCGGCCAGCCCGAGCGCCATGCCGACGAGCAGGCCGAGCAGGGTCCTCGGCAGCCGGTCGTCGCGGACGACCGCGTCGGTGTAGCCGTGCTCGCCGTCCCCGTAGGCGAACAGTCCGTGGAACACTTCGCCGAGCGAAAGGCGGTTCGAGCCGATCGCGATCGACAGCACCACGACGGCGGCGAGCGCGAGCAGGGAACCGGCGAGCACGGCGGTGCTGACGGCGCGGGTCGCACGCCGGGGTGTGCCCTGGTCAGGGCCCGTGCCGGGTGGGGAGGCGATCGTCACCATGGTGAGAAGACTAAGGCAAGGCTAGCCTTCAGCCATGCACCCTCTCGACAACCGGCTCAGCAGGCGCGGGTTCCTCACCGGGCTCGCCGCCGCCGGGGCCGCCGGCACCCTGGCCGCCTGCGGTTACCAGGAAGATCCCAGCTCGGCACCGGCTGGCGCGACCTGGAACTTCACCGACGACCGCGGCCGCGCGCTGTCCGGCCCGCGCCCGGTCAGGATCGTCGCCGAGGTCGCCGCGGCCGCCGCGCTGTGGGACTTCGGCGTCCGGCCGATCGGCATCTTCGGCCCGTCCAAGATGCCCGACGGCAAGCCCGACCCGCAGGTCGGGTCGGTGGACCTGAACGCGGTGACCTCGCTCGGCAACGTGTTCGGCGAGTTCAACTACGACAAGTTCATCTCGCTCAAACCGGACCTGCTGGTCAGCGTGATCTACCAGAACAACGACCTCTGGTACGTGCCGCAGCAGCAGGCAGGCCAGATCGACAAGGCGGCGCCGAGCGTCGGCATCCGGACCGAGAAGGTGTCCACCCCGGACGCGATCGTCAAGTTCGAAGCGCTCGCGAAGCAGCTCGGCGCGGACCTGGACGCGCCAGCCGTCAAACAGGCGAAGGCCGACTACGAGAAGATCGACGCCGAGTTCAAGAAGACCGCGAAGGAGACTTCGAAGGTCAAGGTGCTCGTGGTCGCCGCGCAGCAGGACGCGCTGTACGTCACGAACCCGCCCGCGCTGTCCGCCGCGAAGTACCTGCAGGACCAGGGCGTGCACCTCGTGGTGCCGGAAAAGACCGACAGCCCCGGCTACTTCCAGCAGCTGAGCTGGGAGAACGCGGGCCACTACCCGGCCGACCTGATCATGTACGACAACCGGACCGGGTCGCTCGGGCCCGCCGAGCTGGCGAAGAACCCGACGTGGTCGCAGCTGCCCGCGGTGAAGGCGGGGAAGCTGCTCGCCTACAACTCGGAAACCCCGTTCAGCTACCAGAAGTTCGGCGCGCTTCTGCAAGACGTCACGAACGCGCTGAAGAAGTTCCCGGCCTGAAGCCGAGGTCCCCGGAGGGGCTGCCTCCGGGGACCTCGGCGATCAGCTCCGGGCGTGGGCGTCCAGGATGTGCGCGACGGCCTCGGTGATCCGCTGCGCCTGCGCCAGGTTCAGCCACTCGTCGGGCACGTGCGCGTTCGAGTCGGGGCCGAGCGCGCCGGTGACCAGGAACTGCGCTTCGGGGTACTTTTCGCCGAGCAGGCCCATGAACGGGATCGAGCCGCCGAGTCCGACGCTGCGCCACGGCGCGCCGAACACGTGCTCGCTCACGTCGCCGAGCGCGGTGTCGAGCCACGAGGCGGTGTCCGGCGCGTTCCAGCCGTCGGCGTGTTCGACACCGGCCAGCTCCACGGTCGCCGAGTAGGGGACGTCCGTGGTGAGCGCCTTCTCGATCGCCGCGAGCGCGGCGGCCGAGTCCGCGGTGGGCGGCAGCCGGAAGCTCAGCGCGAGCGTGGTCGCGTCGCGCAGCACGTTCCCCGCGTCGGCTGGCTCGGGGAAACCGGACGCGCCGATCACCGACAGCGTCGGGCGCCAGCTGTTGTTGAGCAGCAGTTCCAGTTCCTCGCCCGCGACCGTGCGGGTGTCACCGGAGGTCGGGAACGCGTTCGAGATCGCGCCGGGTGCGCTGTCCGCGGTGGCCTTCGCCTCGCCGCGGCGGTTCGCCGGGATCTCGACGTTCAGCTCGGCGAGCTTGATCTCGCCGGTCGCCGAGTCCTCGAGCCGGTCCAGCAGGGTGCGCAGGACCCGGAACGAGCTGGGCACGACGCCGCTGGCGAGCCCGGAGTGCTGCGCCGAGTCGAGCACGCGGACCGTGACGTGCACCTGCGCCAGCCCGCGCAGGCTGGTGGTGAGCCACATGCGCTCGTAGTCGTTGCCGCCGGAGTCGAGGCACACCACGAACGTGACGCGGCCGAGCTTCTCGCTGAGGTGTTCGAGGTAGGCGGGCAGATCGGGGCTGCCGGATTCCTCGCCGGTCTCCAGGAGCACGACGGCGCGGGCGTGCGCGCCACCGGCTTCGCGGATCGCTTCGAGGGCTGTGGTCGCGGCGTAACCGGCGTACCCGTCGTCGGCCGAGCCGCGGCCGAAGAGCTTGCCGTCCTTCACCACCGGTGTCCACGGCCCGAGCCCCTCGGACCAGCCGCCGACCGGGGGCTGCTTGTCGAGGTGCCCGTACAGCAGCACGGTGCCCTTGTCCTCGGCGCCGGGCGTCGCGGGCACGTCCAGCAGCAGCACCGGGCTGCGGCCGTCCAGCTCGACGACGTCGATGGTGGCGCCGGGGATCTCCCGCGCGGCCAGCCACGCCTTGACGTGCGCCACCGCGGCGGCGAGGTGACCGGTCTGTGCCCAGTCGGAATCGAAGGCCTGCGACAGGGCGGGGATCTCCACCAGGCCGGACAGGCTCGGCAGGACCTCGTTGGCCCACTGCCGGATGACGGTTTCGCGTACGGTTCGCTGCTCCACCCCGCCATCCTGCCACGCGGGATCGGCCGGGATCAGCCGTTCGCCCGCTGGACGAAGGCGCCGATCCGCTCGGTCAGCTCCGGCCACAGCTCGCGCGGCAGGCCGTGCCCCATGCCTTCGATGATCACCAGTTCGGCGCCGGGGACGGCGGCGGCGATGGCCTTGCCGCCGCTGACGTCGCACATGGGGTCGGCGTCGCCGTGGATCACCAGCGTCGGTGCGTCGATCGACCGCAGCAGGTCCGTGCGGTCGCCGGAAGCGACGGACGCGACGGCCCCGCGCGCGATGCCGAGCGGATCGTGTCCCCGGTCGTAGGCGCGCGTGGCCCGCGCCCGGACGTCCGCCTCGTCGAACGCGAAAACGGGGGACCCGACGACCCTGGCGGCGTTGACGCGCTGCTCGATCACTTCGTCCCTGGTCTCGGCCGGCGGCCCGCCGAACAGTGCTTTCAGCGTTTCCGGCTTCGGCTGCCCGACGGCCGGATCGCCGGTGGTGGAACTGATCGGGATCAGTGACCGGATCCGCGCCGGGTGCTCGATCGCGACCGTCTGCGCGATGTACCCGCCGAGCGAAAGGCCGACGAGATGCGCGCTGTCCAGCCCGAGCGCGTCGAGCAGGCCGACGGTGTCGGCCGCCAGGTCGGACAGCGTGTAGGACACAGTGGACAGATCGCCCGCCTGCACCGCGGGCAGATCGGGCACCGGCGCGTCGTCGAGGTGCGTCGAACGGCCGTTGTCCCGGTTGTCGAACCGGATCACCTGGAGGCCGCGCGCGGCGAGCAGGGCGCAGAAGTCCTCGTGCCAGTGGATCAGCTGCGCGGCGATGCCCTGGATCAGCAGCACCGGCGGCGCCTGCGGGTCACCGAAGCGCTCGTAGGCGATTTCGACACCCGACGGGCCGACGTTCGACGCTCTTTCTTCGCCCACCACACATCATCTCCTCGACCTGGGGGAATGCCCGGAAAAATACCACGGCGGTTTCGCGAAAGGCGACCCGAAAACGGGAATAGACCCCGGGTGGAATTGAATTCGTATTGGCGTCTACAGTAGGAACGGGATGAGGGGCACTGGTCCCGGTTTCCCGGAACGTGCCTGGTGAATTGATCTCGATCCCGCCGCGACCGGAATTGCGCCGAGGCAAGCCGACGAGCACCGAACACCGCCCAGCCAAGAGGCCCACCGACACCAATTCCGCGGCTGTACCCACCAATAGCGCATCCCCCACCCGATCCCGGGGGGCGACCCCAGTCCATTTTACCCGGGGTCGCGGCCTGGCAGGGGCGGAGAGCGGAGTTGTCCACAGGCGCGGTCGAATGTGGACAACTCCGCCCGGGCGCGGCGGATCAGGTGGCGCGGGTCGCCGGGTCCTGGCACCTGCCGTGTGGCAGCGACGTGCGGGACGACCAGGACGAACAGCGCGCCGGGAAACCTCGATCGCGACGACGAGTTCGCGCACGAGCCCGGTAAAGCCCTCTAAGAGGATCGCGAGCCGGCGAGCACGAACGCCCAGTCGTCCGACCAGGTCGCGTGTCTCGACCGGCGGGTTCACGATGTCCGTCATTTTCCTGTTTCCCGCGGATGCCGCAGGTTTCCGCCGCTCGCACCCCGTCAGCGCCCCGAAGCCACGGACCTCCGGTGGCGCACGTCACATCCGAACGGACCAGCGCCGTACTGGCACCGGGGGAGAGCCGCGACGGAGCGCGCTGAGCTGGCGACTCACGGCACTCCATACCCCTACTTTCGGCGGCCACAACGTCGGGCTTCCTAACATTTTCGCAGCTCAGACATGGTTTCTCAGCAACAAATCAGGTTCAGGGCTGACGTGCGCGGCGGTCTTCATGCCAGGATGTCCGCACAAACCGTCACCGCCGACGGTGACCCGGGCGCTTGGAGATCCGATGCGCAGGTGACCGACGGCGCTGTCGTGCTGGACGCCACAAGCGTTCAGGCGGCACCGACACCGAGGAGTAACTGCGCATGCCGTCCCCCGAGCAGTGGACGCACCCCGAACCTGGCGCCGGACCTGCCGCCGAAGCGGCACAACCCACCCCGGAACAGGTGATCGCGGGTTTGCGAGCAACGAACGAAGGCGGCCCTGAGCTCACTCAGCTGCTGACCCCCGAAGGCGAGCGGGTCTCGTCGTCCGTTTTCGACCGGTACGTCGCCGACATCGACTCCGAAGCCCTCCGCGGGCTCTACCGCGACATGGTGCTGGTGCGCCGCGCCGACCGCGAGTCCAACGCGATGCAGCGCCAGGGCCAGCTCGGCATCTGGGTGCCGCTGCTGGGCCAGGAAGCCGCGCAGATCGGGTCCGGCCGCGCGCTCAAGGCCGACGACATGGCCTTCCCCAGCTACCGCGAACACGGCGTCGCCTACACGCGCGGCGTCGACTTCAAGGAGCTCATCGGGATCTTCCGGTGCAGTGACCACAGTGGATGGGACTTCACGAAGCACGGCTTCCACCCGTACACGATCGTCATCGGCAACCAGGTGCTCAACGCCACCGGGTACGCGATGGGCCAGAAGTTCGAGGGCAAGGTCGGCGACGACGACGGACAGGCCACGATCACCTACTTCGGTGACGGTGCCACCAGCCAGGGCGACGTGCACGAGGGCTTCGTCTGGGCCGCGGTGTACGACGCGCCAGTGGTGTTCTTCTGCCAGAACAACCAGTGGGCGATCTCCGAGCCCACCGAGCGCCAGTCGCGGCTGCCGCTGTACCAGCGCGCACGCGGCTATGGCTTCCCCGGGATCAGGGTGGACGGCAACGACGTGCTGGCCTGCCTCGCGGTCACCCGGTGGGCGCTCGAAGAGTGCCGCCACGGCAACGGGCCGGTGCTGATCGAGGCGTTCACCTACCGGATGGACGCGCACACCACCACCGACGACCCCAGCCGCTACCGCCTCTCCGACGAGCTGGAGGAGTGGAAGCTCAAGGACCCGATCGAGCGCGTTCGCGCCTACCTCGCCCGCGGCGGCGGCGCCGACCAGGCCTTCTTCGATCAGGTGCAGGCCGACGCCGACGCGTTCGCGGCGGAGCTGCGCGAGTACGTGTTCTCCATGCCGGATCCGCCGCCGTCGCGGATCTTCGACAACGTCTACGCGGAGCCTTCGCCGGTGCTGGACGCGCAGCGTGAAGAGTTCCTGTCCTATCTCGACGGTTTCGCCACGGCAGGTGAGCACTGATGACCACGTCCGTGAAGTCCACTGTGGACGCTCCGAAGAGCGAGATCCAGAAGCTCACCATCGGCAAGGCGCTCAACCTCGGCCTGCGCACCGCGATGGAGGCCGACGACAAGGTCATCGTGATGGGCGAGGACGTCGGCAAGCTCGGCGGCGTCTTCCGCATCACCGACGGCCTGCAGAAGGACTTCGGCGAGCAGCGCGTGCTGGACACGCCGCTCGCGGAGTCCGGCATCATCGGCACCGCGGTCGGGCTCGCCGTGCGCGGGTTCCGCCCGGTGTGCGAGATCCAGTTCGAGGGTTTCATCTTCCCCGGGTTCGACCAGATCGTCAGCCAGGTCGCGAAGCTGCACTACCGCACCCAGGGCAGGGTGAAGGTGCCGATGGTGATCCGCGTGCCGTTCGGCGGCGGCATCGGCGCCGTGGAGCACCACTCCGAGTCGCCCGAATCGCTGTTCGCGCACGTACCGGGGCTCAAGGTGGTCTCGTGCTCGAACGCGGTCGACGCGTACTGGATGATCCAGCAGGCGATCGCCTCGGACGACCCGGTGCTGTTCTTCGAGCCGAAGCGGCTCTACCACTCCGGCGCACTGCGCGCGGAGATCGACCCGGCGGCCACCCCGGGCCCGCTGTTCGCTTCCCGGGTGCTGCGCACCGGCACCACCGCGACCCTCGTCGCGTACGGGCCGTCGGTGAAGGTCGCGCTCGACGCGGCGGCAGCCGCCGAAGAGGACGGCCACTCGCTCGAGGTCATCGACCTCCGCACGCTTTCCCCGCTCGACCTCGGCCCGGTCTTCGACTCGGTGCGCCGCACCGGACGGCTCGTCACGATCAGCGAAGCCCCCAGTGAGTCGTCGCTGACCTCGGAGATCGCGACCAGGGTGCAGCAGGAGTGCTTCTACTCGCTGGAAGCCCCCGTGCTGCGCGTGACCGGATTCGACACGCCGTACCCGCCCGCGAAGCTCGAGGAGCACTACCTCCCCGATCTCGACCGGGTGCTCGACGCCGTCGACCGTTCACTGGCCTGGTAAGGGGAAGCGCGAAAATGCCCGAGTACAAGCAATTTCCGCTGTCCGACACGGCGGAAGGCCTCACCGAGGCCGATATCCTGGACTGGAAGGTCAAACCCGGCGACACGGTCACCGTCAACCAGATCGTGGTGGAGATCGAGACCGCGAAGGCCGCGGTGGAGCTCCCCATCCCGTGGGCGGGCGTGATCACCGAGCTGCTCGTCGAGCCGGGGCAGACGGTGGAGGTCGGCACGCCGATCCTCACCGTGGACGTCGATCCCGGTGGGGCGGCGGCATCGGCGGCCGCGAACGGCTCGGCGCCCGCGAAGGCGCCTTCCGCGGAAGCCCCCGCCGAGGAGGAGATGAAGCCGCTCGTCGGTTACGGCTCCAAGGCGGTCTCGGCGCACCGGCGTGCCCGCAAGGGATCCGCTCCGGCACCGGCTCCCGCCGCCGCGGCACCGGCTCCCGCACCGGTCGCGCAACCGGTACGCGGCGGGTACGTTCCGCTCGCGAAGCCGCCGGTCCGCAAGCTCGCCAAGGACCTCGGCGTCGACCTGCACGCGCTGACCGGATCCGCCGACGGTGGCGTGATCACGCGTGACGACGTCCAGCGCGCCGCCACCGGCACACCGGCGAACTCCACTGTGGACACCGCGGCCGGATACGATCCCGCGACGCGGGAACGCCGGGTGCCGATCAAGGGCGTCCGCAAGGCGACCGCGGCGGCGATGGTGCAGAGCGCGTACACCGCTCCGCACGTCACCGAGTTCCTCACCGTCGACGTGACGCCGATGATGGAGCTGCGCGCGAAGCTGAAGAACAGCAGGGAGTTCAGCGGCGTCAAGCTGACCCCGCTGGTCTTCGCCGCCAAGGCGGTGTGCCTCGCGGCCAAGCGCACGCCCGACATCAACGCGGTGTGGGACGAGGCGGCGCAGGAGATCGTCTACAAGGAGTACGTGCACCTCGGGATCGCGGCGGCGACCCCGCGCGGGCTCGTGGTGCCGAAGATCAGGGACGCCGACGCGATGTCCCTTTCGGAACTGGCGTCGGCGCTCGGCGAGCTGACCGACACCGCGCGCCAGGGCAAGACCACGCCGGCGGACATGCTGAACGGCACGTTCACCATCTCGAACGTCGGAGTGTTCGGCGTGGACACCGGGACGCCGATCATCAACCCCGGCGAGTCGGCGATCCTCGCGGTCGGCGCGATCAGGGACACCCCGTGGGTCGTCGACGGTGAGCTCGCGGTGCGCAAGGTGATGCAGCTTTCGCTGAGCTTCGACCACCGCGTGATCGACGGCCAGCAGGGCTCGGAGTTCCTCGCCGACGTCGGCGCGCTGCTGTCCGACCCGGCGGTGGCGATCACCTACTGAGCGAGGCGGCGGGGGCCGGTTCTCCGGCTCTCGCCGTCAGCTCAGCTCGCCGACGCTGTTTTCTGGCCGCGGGGTGCCTGCCCCGAAGGTGACCTTCGGGGCGTCTAACGCCACAAACTCCGCCCTCGCGGCAGGCGCCCGGCCGACACCCATGCCCCGAAGGTGACTTTCGGGGCGTTCACATCCCCGAAGGTCACTTTCGGGGACGTCCGAAGGCCACCTGAGCCGCACACGAACCGGAATTCGCGACCCTGACCTGGGATAACTCGCCCTATACCGGTACCAAGACAGCCCCCACCCATCCCGGGGGGCGACCCCGCTCCAGTCTACCCGGCCCCGTCCGGCCGACCGGAAAATTGCGGGAGTTATCCACAGGCCCGGCTCGGTGTGGATAACCGTGCCGATGCGCCCGACTGATCGTACGCACAGCATGCCAACTTGACGGAGTGAGTGCTCACTCCGTACTGTCGGGGCCATGAACCCACCCCCTGCCCGGCGCCGCGCGCCCGGAATGAGCACCGAGGACCGCAGGCGGATGATCGTGACGGCCGTGCTGCCGCTCGTCGCCGAGCACGGCGCCGCGGTCACCACCAGCCAGATCGCCCGCGCCGCCGGCATCGGCGAAGGCACGATCTTCCGCGCCTTCAAGGACAAGGAGGAACTGATAGACGAATGCATCGCCGAGGCGCTCCGGCCGGACGGTGTGCTGGACGTGCTCGCGGACATCCCGCTCGACCAGCCGCTTGACCGCAAGCTCGTCGAAGCGGCAGGAGCGATGAGCGCGCATCTCGACCGCATCGGCGCGGTGCTGGGCGCGGTCGCGGTGGGCAAGCGAATGCACCGGAAGCTGCCGGAAGGCGACGATCTCGAGAAATCGGTCGACGCGCGGCAGCGGTCGTTCACCCTGATGAACGAGGCCATCGCGGAACTGTTCGACCCCGAGCAGGAACGCCTGCGCGCGCCTGCCGAAGAACTGGCGGCCCTGTTCGTCGCGCTGATGTTCACCCGCACGCGGGCGGGTGGACTGTCCGATGTGGACAAAATGGTGGACGTGTTCCTGCACGGCGCGGTCGAGGCGGGATGATCGGCGCGGGCGGGGGAGGACCGCACACGCTGAGACACCTGTTCGACGGCACCACCACGGTCGCCGACAGCGGATTGACCGGGCCGATCGACATCCCGGACGAGAAACCCGTTGGCACGCCTAAAGATCTGCGGTCCCGGTGGGACAGGCTGCGTGCGTCGGCGACGGGCACGGTGCGCGGATTGCCGCGCGTCGCGAGGCTCACCTGGCAAACCAGCCGCCCGATGACGATCGTCACCGTGCTCGTCACGGTCGTCGCCGGGCTGATGCCGACCGTTACCGCGTACGCCGCGAAACTGCTGATGGACGCCGTGGTCGCCGCATTGCAGGGACGCGGCGGCACGGGCACGATCGTCTGGCTCGCCACCGTCCAGTTCGGACTGTTCACGGTCACCGCGGTGACCGGCGCGCTGACGAACGTGTGCCAGCAGCTCATGCAGGAGAAGATGGTGCTGACCATCCGGCACCGGGTGATGGCGCACGCGAGCCGGATGCACCTGTCCTTCTTCGAAGGCTCGCGCTCGTACGACCTGCTGCGCCAGGCCGACCAGGAGGCGCCGACCAGGCCGCTGGGCATGATGAGCTCCGCGCTCGGCCTGATGAAGACCTCGATCACGTTCGCGAGCATGATCGCACTGCTGTTCTCGGTCAGCCCGCTACTCGCCGTCGTCGCGCTGCTCGCGCCGATCCCCGCGTTCGTCGCCGAATCCCGTTACGGCGCAAGGGGATTCGCGTTGACGGTACTGGGCTCCCCGATCCGGCGGCGGATGGAATACCTGGCGTCGCTCGTCACCACCGACACCTACGCCAAGGAAGTCAAGCTCTTCGGGCTCGGCAATCACCTCGTCGACCGGTTCCGGCAGCTCGGAAAGGTCTACTACGAGCGCCAGCGCAAACTCGTCGGCACGCGGAACGCGGTGGGCGCGTCGTGGGGTTTGCTCACCACGTTCACCGGATCGGCGATCGCGCTGTACATCTCGCTCGAAGTCGTCGGCGGGACGCTGACGCTGGGGGACCTCGCGCTGTACACCGCCGCCGCGGCGGGCGTGCAGGCCGCGGTGGCCGGGTTGTTCATCGGCTTCACCGGCATGTACGAGAACAACCTCTACCTCGACACGCTCTACACGTTCCTCGGCACGGAACCGGAAATCACCACGCCGCCGCAGCCGCGGCCGATGCCGGACCCGGTGCGCGGGCACATCGAGTTCGATCACGTGTCCTTCCGGTACCCCGGCGCCTCGGACCCCGCGCTGGACGACGTCAGCTTCGAAATCCAGCCGGGTGAAACGGTCGCCGTGGTCGGCCGCAACGGCGCCGGGAAGTCGACGCTGGTCAAACTGCTGTGCCGGTTGTACGACCCGACGGCGGGCACGATCCGGCTCGACGGCGCCGACATCCGCGAATTCGACCCCGCCGAACTGCGCGCGCGCATCAGCGCGATGTTCCAGGACTACGTGACCTACCAGGCCACCGCGGCCGAGAACATCGGGCTCGGCGACCTCGACCGCATCGAGGACCGCGACCGCGTCGAAGAAGCGGCGCGCCGGTCCGGCGCCGCCGAGCGGATCGAACGGCTCGCGCGCGGCTACGACAGCCCGCTCGGCCGCTGGTTCGACGACGGCGTGAGCCTGTCCGGCGGCGAATGGCAGAAAATCGCGCTGGCCAGGGCGTTCATGCGAGACGCTCCGCTGCTGGTGCTGGACGAGCCGACGGCAGCACTCGACGCGCAAGCGGAACACGAGCTGTTCACGCGCCTGCATGAGCTGTCCCGCGGCCGCACCACGCTGTACATCTCGCACCGGTTTTCCACGGTCCGGCAGGCGGGGCGAATCCTGGTGCTGGACAACGGAAAACTCGCCGAGTTCGGCGCGCACAGCGAGCTGATGGCCGCGGGCGGCGGTTACGCCGATCTGTTCACCTTGCAGGCGTCGGCCTACCTGGGCTGACCGTCGTCGAGTGGGACTCCCATGCGCCGTGCCGGTACAAGGGGGAACATGGTCATCTCGGGGGAAGATCTCGGCGTGGCGATCGACGACACATGGCTCTTTCGCGGGCTGAATGTCGTCGTCGACACCGGCGAGTGCCTGGTGCTCGCCGGACCGAACGGGGTCGGTAAGTCGACATTTCTCCGCCTGCTCCACGGCACCCAGCGACCGGCGGAAGGAAGCCTGACGGTGTGCGGAGGAACGCCGGACGAGCGGCGAGCGGCGTTCCTCCGCAAGGTCTCGGTGCTGATGGACGACTTCGCGCTGTTCGACGAGCTGAGCCCTCGCCAGCACCTCGACCTGCTGCTCCGCTCCCACCCTGGCGCCTCGGGTGATCCCGCGGAGTTGCTCGAACCGGCCGGTCTCCAGCACCGCGCGGACGCCCCGGCCGCGGACCTTTCGGCAGGGCAGTGGCGGCGCCTGCTCATCGTCGCGGCGATCGCCCGGCCGCACGAGGTGCTGCTCCTCGACGAACCCGAACGCGCGCTCGACGCCGAGGGCCGCGAATGGCTCAGGTAAGTCATCGCGGCGAACACCGCCGCGGTCGTCACCGCGAGCCACCACCCTCCGCTGGTCGACCGGGTCGCCGACACCGTGCTGGAACTGGGATGAAGCTCGGTGCGAACGCCCAGGAGGTCGCCGACCGGGTCGCCGCGGCCGTGGTGGTCGTCGGCGTGCTCGGCGCACCGTTCTACCACCCCGGCGCGCTCGGAGCCGCTGCTTCCTCCGCCGTGCTGTGCCTCGGGCTCGCGCTGGCCTGGCGTTCCGTCCTGCGCCGCGACTACGCGTGGACCGATCCCGCCCGGCTGACCTGGGCGGACTTCGACGACAGCCGGGTGCGTGCGCTCACCCGGCGCCTGCTGCTCGGCTGGGGAGCCAGGTTCGCGTGCGTCGCCTACCTGACAGTGGTGACCGCGATCCTCGCGCACGTCGGCGCCCCGGCCGGGTTCTTCGATGCGCCGAGCCGGTCGTCGCGCTCGCGCTGGGCCTGCTGGCCGCGATACCGCCGCCGTGGTTCCGGTCCGCGGCGGGCGTGCTCGCGCTCGCCGCGCTGGCACTCGCCAGCACACCCGGCCGCCTCGTCGCCCCCTCCGCCGGGCGCCTCGAACTGGTGCGCCGGTTCACCGACCGGATGATCCGGCGCACCTCCGTATCCATGCTCGACCCGTGGGCCCTGCTGCCGCCCCCAGCTGCAGTTAGCGGGCTAAACGTCCTCGGCGGCCGGTTCGTGGTGAGCCGCTTACTGGTGCTCGGCGCGTTCGCCCGCGGCCGCTCCACCCTGCTCACGGCCGTCGGCGTGCTCATCCCGCTGATGGCGGTGTGGCTCGGCGCCGCGCTCACACTCGGGCTGCCCTGGTCGTGGCGGCTCGCGGTGGCGCTGGTACTCGCGGTCGCCGCCGTGGTGCGGACGGTCACGCGCCCGATGCTCGACTTCGGCAACCTCGGCCTCGTCTCGATCGAGGGCGTGCTGATCCCGGCCGGGCTGATCGTCCAGCTCGTCCGCGGCCCGGACCTGCTGCTCGTCGGCACCCTCCTGCTCACCTGATCGAGCGGGAGCAAATCGGGCGCCCCGTTCGTTGACCCGGTATGGCTGTCGTGCTGCTGCTCTACGTGGTTGCCGAGGTGGCCGCCGTCTGGGCGGTCAGCTCCGCGATCGGTTTCCTGGGGACCATCGGGCTCCTCATCGCCGGCGCCTTCGTCGGCTCATGGCTGGCGAGGCGGGAGGGCGCCCGCGCGATGCGCGCCTTCGTCGAAACCGCGCAGGCAGGCAAACCCGCGCACAACGAACTGACCGACGGCATGCTCGTCGCGCTCGGCGGGGTGCTGATCCTGCTGCCCGGGTTCGTCAGCGACGTCGCGGGCCTGCTCATGCTGTTCCCGCCGACGCGCATCCTCGTCCGCAAGTGGTGGCTGCGCCGCGCCGAACGCCGCGCGGTCGCCTACGCGAACCATCAGCGCGGCCCGGTCATGGTGGTGGACAGCGAAGTCGTCCCCGAAGAGCCGAAGGAGCCGACGGCCCGGCCCACCGTCATCGAAGGCCGGATCGTCGAAGGCTGAGCGAATACTGTCGGTGCCCGCCCGTACTCTCGTAGAGGGTATGGGGAGGAGAAAGGACCGTGCAGGATTTCCAGCCGTTCGCGCATCTGACGGCGCCGAACACCGCGCTCTACCGGAGCGTGATGGGGGCGTTCGTCCAGGCCAAACGCCGTTTCACCGTGCACCTGCGGCCGGAGGACGTGCACGAAACCCTGGACGCCGCCGAGCTGACCTCGATCGCCGACGCCCTCACCAAGCTCGTCAGCTGGGGGAACCTGCGCGCCGATCCCGACACCAGCCGGGTCACCACGGTCGAGGACTTCCACCGCGCCCGCTTCCTCTACCAGCTCACCGAGCGTGGTGAAGCGGCCGAGCAGGCGCTCGCCACCTACGACGAGGCCCTCGGCAAGCGCGGCGCGCTGCAGGCGGTCGCGTTGTCGGACATCGCCACCCAGCTCCACGCCCTGCTCGGTTTCGCCAAGGAATCCGCCCCGGACCAGGCAAAGGTGCACCTGCTGCTCCGCGGCCTGGTCGACCGCTTCACCGACCTGGCAGGCAACGCGCAGGCGTTCATGGGCTCGCTCCAGCGCACGATCGATCTGCACGATGCCGACGTCGACGCGTTCCGCGCCTACAAGGACCGGCTGATCGACTACCTCGAACGCTTCATCCGCGACCTGGTGGGCACCGGCGGGAAGATCGCTTCGCTGATCGAGGAGATCGAGCACCTCGGCATCGGCAAGCTGCTCGACGTCGCGGCCTGGCGTGAGGCGGAGGACGCCGCGCCCGGCCAGGGGGACGGCGCGGACGATCCCCGGCGGCAGGAGTTCGAGCGGGTCCGGCCGCTCTGGCAGGACAGGTGGCAGGGCGTGCGAACGTGGTTCGTCAGCGCCCCGCACCACCCCAGCCAGGCGAAGCTGCTGCGGTCGCAGGCCCGCGCGGCGATCCCGCAGTTGCTGCAGGTGGTCGCGGCACTGAACGAACGGCGCTCGGGGCGATCCGATCGCTCGGCCGATTTCCGCAGCCTGGCGAGGTGGTTCGCGCAGGCCCCGGACGACGCGTCGGTGCACCGCCTGTGGCGATCCGCGTTCGGGCTGTCCGCATCACGCCACTTGACCGTCGACGCCGACACGCTCGAAGCGCGTGCCGAGGACCCGGTTCCGGCAAGCACCCCGTGGGCCGAGGCGCCGCCGCTGGAAATCAGTCCTCGCCTGAGGAAAACCGGGAGCTACGAACGGCGCGGCAAGCCCAACCGCGTGCTCGACCGCACGGAACAACGCCGCTATCTCGCCGAGCTGGCGAGCAGAGAGGCCGCCGAGACCGCGGCCGCCCGTGCCGCACTGGTCACCAGCAGGCCGACCAGGCTCGCCGATCTCGGCGAGTTGGACCCGGCGGCCTTCCGGTTGTTCCTCGCCCTGCTCGGGGACGCGCTCTCCGCCAGGACACCGGGCACGCGAACGGTCGAGACCAGCACCTCGGACGGCAGCATGGCGATCCGGCTCACCGCGCTGGAAGACGCCGGACGGGCCGAGATCCACACACCGCACGGGGTGTTCCGCGGGCCGGAGCACCTGGTGGAGATCGTCGACCTCACCGCGGCGACCGTCGAGGAGGTCAGTGCGTGAGTTCGCTCGCTGACGCGCTGTCCGCGTCCCGCACCGACGAATACCGGCGCGCCGCGCGTGCGTTGCTGCGGCGGCCGATCGTCCGGGCGGCCGGGCCGGGATCCGACGATTTCACGCTGATCCGGCGGCACGTGAGCGAGCTGCGCGGCTGGTTCGACCGGAACACCGGCTGGCGGCTGCTGGTGGACAGCGAGGTCGCGCGGCTGGTCAAGACGGTGGCGACCACGGCCGAGCACACCCACCCGGCCAGGGACGTCCGGTCGAAGCAGCCGTTCGGCAGGCGACGCTACGTGTTGCTGTGCCTCGCGCTGGCGACCTTGGAGCGCGCCGACTCGCAGATCACGCTCGGCAAGCTCGCCGAGCAGGTCGTGCTGGGCGCGGCCGATCCGGAGCTGGTGGCCGCCGGAATCGCGTTCACCCTGCAAGGCCGGGAAGAGCGCGGCGACCTGGTCTCGGTGGTCCGGCTGCTGCTCGACCTCGGTGTGCTCAGCCGCGTCGCGGGCGATGAGGACGCGTTCGTCAAGGACACCGGTGACGTCCTCTACGACGTCGAACGCCGCGTGCTCGCCGCGCTGCTGGCCGCGCCACGAGGACCGTCCACAATAGACGCGGACGGCTTCGAAGAACGGCTCGCCGCACTGACCGCGGAGCTTCCCCCGACCACTGACGACCTGCGCAACCAGCGAATCCGCCAACACCTGACCCGCAGGCTGCTGGACGAACCGGTGCTCTACTACGACGAACTCACCGAAACTGAACTCGCGTACTTGACCGGCCAGCGAGCCGCGATCACCCTGCGCATCTCCGAGTTGACCGGGCTGAAGGCCGAGGTCCGCGCCGAGGGCATCGCGATGGTCGACCCTGCCGACGATCTCACCGACGTCCGCATGCCCGAAAGCGGCACCGAAGGGCACGCCACGCTGCTGCTCGCCGAGTACCTCGCGGGCACCGGCGGCCGAGCGGTGCCGCTCACCGAGTTGTACGGCAAGGTCCGCGAATTCGCCACCGAAAACCGCACCTTCTGGCGCCGCAACGCCACCGAGCCCGGCGCCGAAACCGAGCTGACGACGCTCGCGCTGACCAGGCTGGAAGCACTGCGCCTGATCGAGCTGACCGAAGACACGGCGTCCGCCCGCCCCGCACTGAGCCGGTACGCGCTGGCCGAACCGACGATCCAGGAAAGCCGATGACCAGGGAACTTCCCGAACCCGCCCTCGAACGCTGGCAGCCGCTGCGCGCCGGGCTGGTCGACCTCTTCTACTACGACACCGAAGAGTTCTGGTTCCGCGACGGCCGATTGCTGTTGCGCGGCAACAACGGCACCGGCAAGTCCAAGGTGCTCGCGCTCATGCTGCCGTTCCTGCTCGACGGCGAACTGTCGCCGCACCGGGTCGAGCCGGACGCCGACCCGAAGAAGAAGATGGAGTGGAACCTCCTGCTCGGCGGCGCCCACCCCTATCCCGAACGGCTCGGTTACACCTGGCTGGAGTTCGGCCGCGTCGACGAGCACGGCGAGCCGCGGTTCCGCACGCTGGGCTGCGGGCTGAAAGCGGTGTCCGGCAAGGGAATCGCGCGCCACTGGTACTTCGTCACGGAGCAGCGGATCGGCGCCGGGCTGGAGCTGGTCGACGCGACTGCCACCGCGCTGAGCCGGGACAGGCTCGTCGACGCGATCGGCGAGCGCGGCACGGTCTACGACCGGGCGCGGAACTACCGGCGCGCCGTCGACGAAGCCCTGTTCGGCTTCGGTGAGCAACGCTACGGCGCGCTGGTCGATCTGCTCGTCCAGCTCCGGCAGCCGCAGTTGTCCAAGCGCCCCAGCGAAAAGGCGCTGTCCGCGGCCCTCACCGAGGCGCTGCCGCCGTTGGACCAGGCCGTCGTCGCCGATGTCGCGGAGGCGTTCCGGAGCCTGGAGGAGGATCGCGAATCGCTGCGGTCGATGACCGAAGCACATGACGCGGCGAAGTCCTTTCTCGGCCACTACAGCCGATACGCGCGGGTCGCGTCACGACGTCGCGCCGCCCGCCCGCGCCAAGCCCAGGCCGAATACCGCCGAGTCGGCGAAGACCTCGCGAAAGCCGAGACGGCCCATCAGGAGGCCGAAACCGCGCTGGCGAACGCGGAATCCCGGATCGCGGAACTCGCCACCGACCGCACCCGGTTGCAGACCCGGGACAAGACCCTGCGTGAAAGCCCGGAGATGCGCAAAGCGGAGAACTTGGAAGCCGCGGCCATCGACGCCCGCAAGCTCGCCGAAGAATCCAAGCAGCGCGCGGGCGAACTCGGCAAGGCGACTACGAAACTCGCCGCGCGCCAAGAGAACCACCGAAAAGCCACCGAGCGCCTGGCATCGGCCACCACGAATCTCGATACGGCACGCTCGTCTGCGACGGAAGCCGCGGGCACGGCACGAATCGCCGGGCCGCACGCCGAACGAATCGACGCCGCGCTCGCCTCGGGCCCGGACGTCCCCCGGCTACGCACGGAAGCCAACGAACTGGCGGTGCGCCAGCGGCACGCGGTGGAGCAAGTGGCGGGCCTGATCCGCGCTGCCGAGACGGCGGGTCAGAAGCTGACCGCCGCACGCCAGAAGGTCAATGAACTGGAGGCCGAGGCGGACGATCTCGCCGAACGCCGAGCCACCGCCGAAAACGACGTCACCGAACGCGGCGACGAACTGGTCACCGCCGTGCGAAGCCATTTCGACACGGCGACCGAACTCCGACTGGACGACCCGGCCACGACCTTCGCCGAACTGGAACTGTGGGTCGAGACCCTGGACGGCCCGAACCCGGCCACCGCCGCGGCAAGCACGGCGGGCCACGCGGCGACGAGCGCGCTCGCGCACGCCGAAGCCGAGCGCGCCGCCGAAGAACGCGTCGCCCGCCTTCGCCGCGAAGAACTGACCACCGAGATCGCGAAGCTGGAACGCGGCGAGGACAACGCCCCACCGGTGCCGCACACCCGGCAGGACGCTGACCGGACCGACCGCCCCGGTGCGCCGCTCTGGCAGCTCGTGGACTTCGCGGCCGACGTCGATCCGGCCGATCGGGCAGGTCTCGAAGCCGCGCTGGAGGGCGCAGGCATCCTCGACGCGTGGGTGACCCCGGCAGGCGAGCTGCTGGCGCCAGACACCGAAGACATCGTGCTGAGCCCGCGCGGCCAGGTCTCCGGCCCGAGCCTGGCCACGGCGTTGACACCCGCGGTGGACAGGGCGAATTCGCGAGCGAACGCGGTTTCCGACGAGACCGTGCTCGAACTGCTCGGCGCGATCGGGCTCGGCGGCGACAGCGAAACCTGGGTCAGCGCCGACGGCACGTACCGGATCGGCGTGCTCACCGGTGCCTGGCACAAACCGGTCGCCGAGTACGTCGGCCGTGGCGCCCGCGAAGCCGCCCGGCGCGCCCGGTTGGCCACGCTGCGCGCCGAACTGTCCACTGTGGAATCCGAACTGACCCGGCTCGACGAAGCGCGCCGCCTCCTGCGCACCCGCCAGGAAACCCTGGCCACCGAGGTGTCCGGCCTGCCATCCGACTCGGCGCTGCGCGAAGCACATTCCGACGTCAAACGCCTCGCCGACGAGCTGCGCCGGTTGTTCGTGAAGCAGACCGACGCCGCCACCGCGGTCAGCACCGCCGCCGAAACCGCGAACGCGGCGGACACCGCGCTCCAGGAAGGCGCGACGGACACCGGGCTCCCCGCCACCACCACGGAACTGTCCGAAGTGGAGAGTGGCCTGGCGGCCTACCGGGAGGCGCTGGCCGGGTTGTGGCCGACGATCGGTGCGAAGACCGAGGCCGACCGCGGAGCCGCGCAAGCGGCCGAAGACCTCGAAGAAGCCGAAGCCACGCTCGAAAACGCGGCCGAGCGCGCTCACACCGCGGAACAGGAAGCCACGGCCGCGGCCGAGCGGCATCAGACGTTGCGAGACACCGTCGGCGCCGCCGTCGCGGAACTCGAAGCACATCTCGCCGAGGTAGCACAAGCCTTACGCGCCAACGAAAACGACACCAAAGCCGCGAGCACTGAGCGGGACAAGGCAATCGACGCGCGAGGAAAGGCGGAGGGCCGCCGGGAAACCCTCGCCGCGGACCTGGAGGTCGCGACCACCAACCGCGCCGAAGCAGCGGACTCCCTCCGCCGGTTCGCCGCGACCGGCCTCCTTGCCGTGGCGCTGCCGGACCTGTCCGTCCCGGATCCCGGCGAGCCGTGGGCGCCGGACCCGACCGTCCGGCTGGCCAGGCGCATGAACGACGAACTCGCCGACACCCCGGACGACGACAACGCCTGGGATCGTGCGCAGAAGCGGGTCAACGACGAGCTGAAAACCCTCACCGACACGCTTTCCCGGCAAGGCAGCAGGGCATCGGGGGAGCTGCTCGAAGACGGCCTTGTCGTCGAGGTCGAGTTCCGGGGCAAGCCCGCGACCGTGCCCGAACTCGCGGGCGCGCTGGGCACCGAGGTCGGCGACCGGGAACGGCTGCTGAGCGAACGCGAACGCGAGATCCTGGAGAACCACCTGGTCAACGAGGTGGCCAGCACCCTTCAGGAACTGATTTCGGCCGCCGAAGCCCAGGTCGCGAGGATGAACACCGAACTCGACGACCGGCCGACGAGTACCGGGATGCGCCTGCGGTTGCAGTGGCGTTCGCGGGAGGACGGCCCGGCCGGGCTCGCCGCCGCGCGGGACCGGCTGCTCCGGCAGACCGCGGACGCGTGGTCCGAGGAGGATCGCGCCGCCGTCGGGGAATTCCTGCAGGCCAGGATCGCGGAGGTTCGCTCGCGAGACGCCTCCGGTACCTGGCTGGAACAGCTCACCGAAGCGCTCGACTACCGGACCTGGAGCCGGTTCGTCATCCAGCGGCACCAGAACGGCCAGTGGAAACCCGCGACCGGCCCCGCCTCGGGCGGCGAACGCGTCCTCGCCGCCAGTGTGCCGTTGTTCGCCGCCGCGTCCTCGCACTACGCGTCGGCGGGCAGCCCGCACGCGCCGCGCCTGGTCACCCTGGACGAAGCCTTCGCCGGGGTCGACGACAACGCCCGCGCGAAGTACCTCGGCCTGCTGGCCGCGTTCGACCTGGACGTCGTGATGACCAGTGAACGCGAATGGGGCTGCTATCCGGAGGTTCCGGGCCTGGCGATCTCCCAGCTCGCCCGCACCGACGACGTCGCCGCGGTACTGGTGACCAACTGGGAGTGGGACGGCCGGAAGCGCACGAAGATCAGCGCCGAGCCAGCGGCCGCGCAGGGAGGGTTGTGGAGCGGCGAATGATCACGCGGCCTCGGGCGGATCGACCCACACCACCCGCGCGGACACTTCCGGCCGCTGGACGAACCCCACCAACGCCCGCTCCGGGCTACCGACGGACATCCGCAACCCACCGTCGACGCTGATCACCTCGGCGCCGTCTTCGTCGTCGAAAGCGATGCCCCACGCGGCAATCCTGGCGTCGACGTGTTCCCCGTACTCCTGCACGACGGCGAACAACCGCGGCGCGAACGTGGCGACCATGTTCCTGACCAGGTCCTCGAACTCCGCCTCAGCACAAAGTGGACCATCCCCATCGGCTACCATCCCGACCTCCCACGGACTGTGTTTGCACCGACACCCGGTGTGCATCTAACCTGACATGGTCGACACCACGAAAAAACTGGAAATTCCATTGTTCACCCGAATGGAGGTCCACCTTGGCACAAGGAGCGGAGGGTGGCGTGTCGATCGTCCGTCGCTGGCAGCTCGCCACGACAGTGAAAGCTCTTCGGGAGCAAGCAAATCTCACCCAGGACGACGCGGTCGATCGTCTCCGGGAGGGCGGCGGCAACTGGTCGCGATCAAAGCTGTCCCGAGTTGAAAATCGCGAGCACACTCTCAAGCCTCGCGAGGTCGAGCATCTCCTCACTGCCTATCGAGTCGACGATCCTGAACTGCTGAAAGCCTTGACACAGCTCGCGATTGACTCCCGCCAGCGCGACTGGTGGCATCAATACAGGGACTCGATGCCCATCACGATCCAGCCGCTCCTGAGCCTGGAGAGTGGCCTGGTGGCTCAGCGCGACTTCCAGAACCAGCTCGTCCAGGGACTCTTGCAAACTTCCGACTACGTTCGCGCACTGATCTTGTCGATGAACTACCAGCAGTTCAGTCCTGGGGAGCTGGAACATCGTGTCGCAGTGCGGATTGCCCGGCAGCAGATCCTGTCCAAAGACAACCCGCCCACGTTTCATTTCATCCTCGACGAGTTCATCCTGCACCGGATCGTCGGCGACCGCATAGTGATGCACGATCAGCTGCGCAAGCTGCTCACGGTCGCCGAGTACCCCAATGTCACCATCCAGGTCCTGCCGAGAGACTGCGGAGGTGGCCCGGGGCTGACCGGTCCATTCGCACTGTTCACGCTGCCTGACCCGATCCCGGACGTCGGCTACTTCGAAGGGCCACCAGGGACGTTCTACATCGAGGACCGCGATCGGATCCGTTCCTGGACTCTGCGCTTCGGTATGCTTACCCAGCAAGCATTGTCCGCTGAGAAGTCCGCTGCGGTCATTGCTGAGGCGCTGAAGCAGTACCGCTAGCAAGTGCAAGGAGGTCATCACGTTGCCGCTGGTGGATTCTTTGGCCAATGTGACTTGGCGTAAGAGCAGCTACACCGATGATGACCCGGGTAACGGCAGCACCTGTGTCGAGGCGGCCGCTCTGCCCGATGGCCGGATCGCGATCCGCAACAGCAACCACCCCGACGCCGGGGTCACCTACTTCACCCGCGCCGAGATGAGCGCTTGGCTCAAGGGCGTCAAAGCGGGCGAGTTCGACGATCTCGGCTGACCCGGCCCGCCTGGCCCGCCTGCTCGGCGGCGACCTGACCTGGCTCGTCGACCGCGTCCGGCGGCGACTCGAGCGCAACGAATCCCTGGACACTTCGGTCACGCTGTCCAACGCCACCCCCGCCCAGCGCGACGCCGTGCACCGCCTGCTCGGCCGCCGCCCACGCGCCGGGACCGCACTCACCGTGTCGCTGCCCGCCGTCGACGAGGTTCTGCGCCGCTCCGGCGCCAGCCCCGACGGGCTCGCCGCCGCCGTAACCGCCCTGACCGGCCCGATCACCGACCGCGCCGCGCACACCTCCGCCCTCGAAACCGCCTGGCGACGCGCTTTCGCGCCGCTCGCCGCCATCATCGAGTCCCGCCCGCCGCTGGCGGATTGGTACGAACGCCTGCACGCGACCGGCCTGGTCCGTCGTCTCGCGGGTACTCCCGAATCCGCCGAGCCCATGCTCGCCGACCTGGCCACGGTCATCGCCGAACTGCCCGCGCCCGGCGAGCCACTCGGCACTTTCGCCGCCCGAACCGTCCGCGACGCACACGGTCTCGACGACGGCCGCCCCCTGACCACCCTCGCGCTCGGCGCCGCCCGCGCGCTCGCCGGTCTGCCGGACGCGGCCAGCCGCGAAACCTGGGCCGCGGTCGGCGTCCTCCGCGACGACGTGTCCAGCACGGTGCTCACCCTCGGCTTCCCCGGCGACCCGCACACCGCCACCGGCCGCGCGCTGGCCGCGTTCCACGCCGCCGGCCAGCCGGTCGTCCTCACCCTGCGCCAACTCGTCCGCGATCCACCCCGCCTGGTCGCCCAGCCGATCTCGATCTGCGAAAACCCCGTCGTCGTCACCACCGCCGCCGACCGCCTCGGCCCCGCCTGCACGCCACTGGTGTGCACGAACGGCCAACCCGGCGCCGCCGTGATGCTGCTCCTGCGCACCCTCGCCGACACCGGCGCCGACCTGCGCCACCACGGCGACTTCGACTGGGGCGGCATCCGCATCGCCAACGTCCTCTTCGACCGCCTGCCCGTCCGCCCATGGCGTTTCGACACCGCCACCTACCGGAACGCCGCCACACGAACCGGCGCCACCCTCACCGGCACCCCGGCCACCGCGAGCTGGGACCAGAACCTCACCCCGGCGATGACCGAACTCGGCACCAAGATCGAAGAAGAACTCGTCCTCGAAGACCTCATCACCGATCTCGGCTGAGCCAGACGGATGATTCCGCGAAGATCAGGTGAAGGGCGCCACAAACTCGGCCTTCACAGGGCAAGCCGCCGGTCCGAGCCGCGTACTCGATCAGCTCCGCGGTGGTCAGCGGCACCATGACGATGCGGGCGACACCGGAGCCGGACAGCTCGCGGTTCGCGGCTTCGCGATCGCCGACAACGGTTCGGCATAGTCGGAGAATTGCGCGAGTTCGGTGCTCACTCCGGCAAGGTAGCCAGCGCTGGTCAAGAGGTCGGCTTCGGGATGTCGAAGTAGCTCGAAAGCCGTACGGCGGGGGCGTATTCGCCCTTCACGCGCACCCGCCCGGTGACGAACATGGTGGCGACGGCCGCGTTCCCGGTGGCCATTCTGATGAAATCGTCCGCGGCCACCGTGATCGTGGTGTCCGGGGAGCGGCCGAGATCGGTGCTGGAAACGCACATGCCGTCCTCGATCACCGTCTGGAACCGATCGAACCCGTCTTCGCCGTCGCCGTTGGAAAAACGCCAGCTGACCACCAGGTCCACATTCTTCGCGCGCTCGGGCGCGAAATGCTCCGACATCCTCCTGAATATCTCGTCCAGGAAAACGGAGCGCAGTTCGGCGTGGTCCGCGATCGCTTTGAGCTGGTCCTTCGACGCGCGCTGAACGAGGTCGACGAGCGTTTCGGTGGACAGCGAGGTCAGCTCGACGCCCGCACCGGCCGAGCCCAGCATGTGCAGGGTTTCCAGGAGCTGGATGAACTGCTCCGGCGACAGCTTGCCGAGGTCGACCTTGTCCGCGAACGCGTTCACGGCGTGCCGCTCACCCGCGTGGGTGGCACGGCCGCGTCGGCCACGCGAAAAGCGCAGCCGCGTACGCCACGTGTGTTCTTCGGATCGGGAGGACACGGGAACGGAGTCTACCGCGCCGTCACGGTTTGGGGAGATCGAAGAATCCGATCAGCCCGGCGGCGAATGCCAGGTCACCCTTGATCTTGATCTTTCCGGTGACGAACAATACGGCGGGCGTCGCCTGGTGCGTGATGAGTTTGAAGAAATCCGCGGGCGCGATCGTGATGGTCACCCTCGCCCGTTCGGTCATCTCCCGGTTGACGGTGCATTCACCGTCGTCGATGACGGTTTCGTAGCGGTCGTAGCCGCCGTCGCCGTCGCCACCGGAGAGCCGCCAGTGGATGACCGCGCGCAGGCCGCGCGAGCGGTCCTTCTTCAGGTGCGCGCTCATCCGGCCGAAGATCTCCCCGAGCACGCGCGTGCGGAGCGGCTTCTCCGCGACGACGCGTTCGAGCTGGGTCTTCGACGCGCGCGACACGAGTGTGGCGAAATGCTCGGGATCGACCTTGCTCAGGTCGAGTTCCGGCGCGCGCTCGGACAGCCTGAGCAACGCCGCCAGCAGCCTGCGGAAGTCGTCCTTGCCGAGATCGCGCGGGTCGATGGCGCCGGCGAGTTCGTTCACGTCGAGCGTGGCCGGGCCCAGGTCGGCGGGCTGCAGCCGCTCCAGCGCGTCGACCAGCGCGGCGCCTCGCATCCCGCGCAGACCGGTCTCAGTGTGCTCCGACATCCGACCCCTCCATTACACCTACTGACGCGTAGGCTACGCGCCAGTAGGTTACGCGGCAAGCTGCTTGAACGCGGGGAAAATACACCTCGACCTCGTGTCCGGGTAGCGTTCACCCCCGGAAAGGAGGTCCGCGTGACCGAGGAAGTACAGCGCGCACGACGGCTGCCGAGGGCGGTTCGGGAACGGCAGATCCTGGACGCCGCGGTGCAGGTGTTCTCGCGCTACGGCTACCACACCGCGTCGATGGACGAGATCTCCGAGGTCGCGGGTGTCTCCAAGCCGATGATCTACACCTACCTCGGCTCCAAGGAAGACCTCTTCGCCAAGTGCATCCGGCGCGAGGCCACCCGCCTGCTGGAGGCCATCCAGGACGGCGTCAAACCGGAGCTGCCGCCCGACATGCAGCTCTGGCACGGCCTGCGCTCGTTCTACCGGTTCGTCGCCGACTTCCGCGAGTCGTGGACCGTGCTGCACCGCCAGGCGCTCACCGTCGGCGGGGAGTTCGCCGCCGAGATCACCGCGATGCGCACGCGCGCGATCGAACTGGTCGCCGCGCTCGTGGTCAACGCCGGCGCCCGCAAGGGCCTCGCCGAGCAGGCGGAGTTCTCCGGCGAGGGCCTGTCCGCGGCGCTCGTCGGCGCGGCCGAATCCCTCGCCGACTGGGCGCTCGACCACCCCGACGTCTCCGACGGCGTGCTCGCCTCCTGGCTGATGAACCTGGTCTGGCTCGGGTTCAACGACCTCGTCGAAGGCGACGTCTGGAAACCGACCGCGTAGTGCCGGTAGCCGCTCAGAGCGTGACGATGCTGCCCGAGAGGTGCGGCTTCGGCTTGCGCGCGTTCCACAGCTCGAAAGCGAGCCCGTCGTCGGTGCGCCACGACGTGAACGCGACCTTGGCAGGCAGCAGGATCGGCAGCTTGAACCGCACGTCCACGGTGAACGCCGAGGGGAGCCTGCCCTCGAACGCGGCCAGCGCGTGCGCCTTCGACCACATGCCGTGCGCGATCGCGGACGGGAACCCGAACGCCTTCGCGGACAGCGCGTGCAGGTGGATCGGATTGCGGTCGCCGGATGCCTCCGCGTACTTGCGGCCGATGTCGGCGGGCACCCGCCACACCGCGTTCGGCACCGGCGGCGTGAGCTGCTTCCCACCGTCGGCGCCGCCGCCGGAGCCGTCGCCGGAGCCGCCGCCGCGGCGCAGGTAGGTGCTCACGTCTGTCCACACCGGACTGTCCTCGCCGACCGGCAGCACCTCGCTGACCACGTCGAACTGGCGGCCCTTTTCGTGCGGCCGCAGGTTTTCCGCGCGCACGCGCAGGGTGAACTTCTCGTCCAGCCGCACCGGCCGGTGCTGGGTGATCCGGTTCGCCACGTGCACCATGCCGAGCAGCGGGAACGGGAAATCCCCCTCGGTCATCAGCGCCATCTGCAACGGGAACGCCAGGATGTGCGGGTAGGTCACCGGCAGCTCGTCGGAGAGCCGGAACCCGCAGACGCGGTTGTAGTCGGCGAGGTGCGCCGGGGCGATCGTCACGCCCTCGCGCACGTACTCGGTGCCGGGCAGCGCGTCGCCGTCCCTGCCGGGGCGCACGCCGCCGAGCAGCGCCTTCGAATACAGCGAGCCGAGGTTCGGCGGGGAGTCGAGCACCTTCACGGTCATCACGCCCCCAGCAGTGCCTGGCCGCACACGCGGACCACGTTGCCGTTGACCGCGGCCGAGGCCGGGTTGGCGTACCAGGCGATCGTCTCGGCGACGTCCACCGGCAGCCCGCCCTGGCCGAGGCTCGACAGGCGGCGGCCGGCCTCGCGGATGAACAGCGGCACCGCGGCGGTCATCTTCGTCTCGATGAATCCGGGCGCGACCGCGTTGATCGTGCCGCCGTGCTCGGCGAGCCGGGACGAGCTGTCGTCGATCATGCCGATCACGCCGGCCTTGCTGGTCGCGTAGTTGGTCTGGCCGACGTTGCCCGCGATGCCCGCGATCGACGAGACGCCGACGATGCGGCCGTTCGGCTTCAGCACGCCGTCGGCGAGGAACTTGTCGTTCACCGCGAGCTGGGACGCGAGGTTCACGGTCAGCACCGAGTCCCACGCGCCGTCGGACATGTTCCCGAGCGTCTTGTCCCTGGTGATCCCCGCGTTGTGCACCACGACGTCGACGCCGCCGTGCCTGCTCGTGAGGTGCTCGGCGAGCTTCTGCGGCGCGTCGGCCGCGGTGATGTCGAGTTGCAGCGCGGAACCGCCGACCTTGTTCGCCACCTTCGAAAGATCGGCGCCCTGCGCGGGGATGTCGAGCGCGACGACGTGCGCGCCGTCGCGGGCGAGCACCTCGGCGATCGCCGCGCCGATCCCGCGGGAGGCGCCGGTGACCAGCGCGATCTTGCCGTCGAGCGGCTTCTTCCAGTCCGCAGGCGCGGTGAATTCGGGCGAGCCTTTGGCGCCGATCCTGATCACCTGCGCGTCGACGAAGGCGGACTTGGCCGACAGCAGGAACCGGACGGTCGACTCGGTGGCGCCTTCGCTGCCCTCGGCGACGTAGACGAGCTGGGCGGTCGCGCCGCGCTTGAGCTCCTTGCCGACCGAGCGGACGAACCCTTCGAGCGCGCGCTGGGCGATCCGCGCCCCGCCTTCGAGGAGCTCCGGCGGGGTGCCGAACACCACGACCCGGCCCGAGTTGCCGACGCTCCGGATGACCGGGTGGAAGAAGTCGTATACCGCGCGGAGCTGCTTCGGGTCCTGCACGCCGGTCGCGTCGAAGACGAGCGCCGCGTGCTTGCCCGTCTCGACCGGCGTGGTGCGGACCTCGATCCCAGCGTCACCGAGCTGCTCGGTCAGCGTCTTTTCGAGCCTGCCGCCCGGCGCGGCGCCGAAGAGCGCGGGACCGTCGAGCGCGGGCTGGCCCGGCTTGTACCTGCGCAGGGTCGGCGCGCTGGGCAGGCCGAGTTTCGGCACCAGGAACCGCCCGACGGGCGTCTTCGTGAACTGCTGGTACCTGTCCGCCATGAAAAGCCTCCCGCATTCGGTTGCGTCACTCCCATCGTAACCTACTCGCCGGTAGGTTACGATGGGACACGGAACGGCAAATACTGTGGCGCGAACCGCTCCCGGCGGTCGCGCGGCGGGCGGGAATCAGGAGGAGCCATGGCCACGAAGAGGGCACCCGCGGTGCGCAAGGTCGCCATCATCGGCGGCAACCGGATCCCGTTCGCGCGGTCCAACGGCCCGTACGCCAACGCGTCGAACCAGGACATGTTCACCTCGGCGCTCGACGGGCTGGTCAGCCGCTACTCGCTGCAGGGCGAGGTGATCGGCGAGGTCGCGGCCGGCGCGGTGCTCAAGCACTCGCGGGACTTCAACCTCGCACGCGAGAGCGTCCTCGGCAGCGCGCTTTCGCCGAGCACGCCCGCTTCCGACGTGCAGATGGCGTGCGGCACCGGGCTGCAGGCCATCGTCACCGTGGCCAACAAGATCGCGCTCGGCCAGATCGACTCCGCGATCGCCGGCGGCGTCGACACCACCAGCGACGCCCCGCTCGCGGTGAACGACGACCTGCGCCGCATCCTCGTCAAGCTCAACGCGGCGAAGACCGTCGGCGACCGGCTCAAGCTCCTCGCCAAGATCCGGCCGGGCCACATCGTGCCCGCGATCCCGCAGAACGCCGAGCCGCGCACCGGCCTGTCGATGGGCGAGCACGCCGCGCTCACCGCGAAGGAATGGGAAGTCGCGCGCGCCGCGCAGGACGAGCTGGCCGCGACCAGCCACCAGCGCCTCGCCGCCGCCTACGACCGCGGCTTCTTCGACGACCTGGTGACCCCGTTCCTCAAGCTCTCGCGGGACCAGAACCTCCGCGGCGACTCCACCGCCGAGAAGCTCGCGAAGCTCAAGCCGGTGTTCGGCGGCCCGTCCGGCACGATGACCGCGGGCAACTCGACACCGCTGTCCGACGGCGCGTCCACCGTGCTGCTGGCGACCGAGCAGTGGGCCGCGGCCAGGAAACTGCCGGTGCTGGCGTACCTCACGTTCTCCCAGACCGCGGCGGTCGACTACGTCCACGGCGGCGAGGGCCTGCTCATGGCGCCCGCCTACGCGGTGCCGCGCATGCTCTCGCGCGCCGGGCTTTCCTTGCAGGACTTCGACTTCTACGAGATCCACGAGGCGTTCGCGTCGCAGGTGCTCGCCACCCTCAAGGCGTGGGAGGACCCGAGGTTCGCGAAGGAGAAGCTCGACCTCGACGCCCCGCTCGGCTCGATCGACCGCGACAAGCTGAACGTCAACGGGTCCTCGCTCGCCGCGGGGCACCCGTTCGCGGCCACCGGCGGCCGGATCGTGGCGACGCTCGCGAAGCTGCTGAACGAGAAGGGGTCCGGTCGCGGGCTCATCTCGATCTGCGCCGCGGGCGGCCAGGGCATCACGGCGATCTTGGAACGGTAAGTCCTGGGCGAAATCGGGCGCGAACTGTCGGTGCTCCGGCCTAGGGTGTGGCCATGGTCACCGACGTCGCGGTCCGCGCGACCGCACTGGTCAAGACGTACGGGTCCACGCGCGCACTGGACGGCGTGGACCTGGAGATCCCGGCGGGCAGGGTGCTCGGCCTGCTGGGGCCCAACGGCGCGGGCAAGACGACCACGGTCCGCATCCTGACCACGCTGCTGCGCCCCGATTCGGGCGAGGCATGGGTCGCCGGGCACGACGTGCTCGCCGATCCCGACTCGGTGCGCCGCCAGATCGGGCTGTCCGGCCAGTACGCCGCGGTCGACGAGAACCTCACCGGGTTCGAGAACCTGTACATGGTCGGCAGGCTCTACGGCCGCAAGAAGGCCGCGGCGCGCGAACGCGCCCGCGAGCTGCTGCGCCGCTTCCAGCTCGCCGAAGCGGGCGACCGCCCCGCGAAGGGCTATTCGGGTGGCATGCGCAGGCGGCTCGACCTCGCGGGCGCGCTGGTCGCCGAGCCGTCGGTGGTGATCCTCGACGAGCCGACCACCGGGCTCGACCCGCGCGGCAGGCTGGACACCTGGGCGGTGATCAAGGAGCTGGTCGCCGACGGCACCACGGTCCTGCTCACCACCCAGTACCTCGAAGAGGCCGACCAGCTCGCGGACGACATCGTGGTGATCGACCACGGCAAGGTGATCGCGAAGGGCACCGCGGACCAGCTGAAGTCGGAAACCGGCGGGGAACGGCTCGAACTGATCGTCGAATCGGCCGCCGACGTGGCCGCCGCGACCGCGGTGCTCGCCGACGTCGGCTCCGGTGAGCCCACCGCGGACGAGCACACCCGCAAGGTCGAGGTGCTCGTGGACACCGGGCCGAAGGCGCTGATCGAAGCGCTGCGGCGGCTCGACGCGCAGAACGTCACGGTCACCGACGTCGGCCTGCACCGTCCCACGCTCGACGACGTGTTCCTCTCCATCACCGGCCACGACGCGCACCAGGACGGGTTGTCATGAGTTCCTTTGCCAAAGCCCTTTCCGACGGGGGCGTGATCACCTGGCGCAACCTGATGAACGTCCGGCGCAACCCGGACTGGCTGATGGCGGCGACCCTGCAGCCGATCCTGTTCGTGCTGCTGTTCGCCTACGTCTTCGGCAACGCGATCGGCGGCGAGGGCGGCGGCGCGGGCTACCGCGAGTTCATCATCGCGGGCATCTTCGCCCAGACCGTCGCGTTCAACTCGGCGTTCACCGTGATCGGGTTCGCGAACGACCTGCAGAAGGGCATCATCGACCGGTTCCGCTCGCTGCCGATGTCGCGGATCGCGGTGATCCTCGGCCGCACCACATCCGACCTGGTGGTCAGCGTGATCGCGCTGATCGTGATGTCGCTGTGCGGGCTGCTCGTCGGCTGGCGGATCCGCGGCAGCTTCCTGGACGCGGTGCTGGGCTACCTGATCATGCTGCTGTTCGCGTGGGCGCTGTCCTGGATCGGCGCGCTGATCGGGCTGGTCGCGCGCAGCGTCGAAGTGGCGCAGAGCGCGGGCCTGATGTGGATGTTCCCGGTCAGCTTCATCTCGTCGGCGTTCGTGCCGGAGTCGACCCTGCCGGGATTCCTGCGGGCGATCGCGCAGTGGAACCCGTTCACCGCCGTGGTGAACGCGACGCGGGACCTGTTCGGCAACAAGTTCGGCCCGCCGCCCACCGGCTGGCCGGCCGAACACGCGTCCCTGTACGCGATCCTGTGCTGCTTGGCGATCATCGCCGTCTTCGCGCCGCTGGCCACCGCCCGCTACCGCCGCGTCGCCAGCAAGTAAGTAGGCACCGCCGGACGGCGGGGGCTGCCGAGGCAGCATGAGCCCCTTATGAGGGTGGAGTTCGCGGTGCTCAGGTCCCCGAGTCACAGTGACGGCGTGTGCGGGTGGCGGTCATCCGACGAGTCCGGTGGCGGCTGCGCGGGGCGCGGTGGTCCCTGAAGGTCGCCTTCGGGGAATCCAGCGCCACTTTCTCCGCCCTCGCGGCGGGCGGCGGGACGTTGCACATGCCCCGAAGGTGACCTTCGGGGCGCTCAGTGCCCTCAAGGCCACCTTCGGGGCATTGCGGGATCCCGCCAGGAGCATCGCCCGATCGAAGCGGGTCAGTTGGGCAGCACGTCTTCGGCGCGCTTGCGGGCCTTCTTCGCGGCGCGCTTGGCTCGCCAGCCGAGTGAGGGCTTGCCGTGCGTGTCGGCCGCGGACACCAGGAGGCCGCCGATCAGGCCCGCGTTCTTCAGGAAGTGGATGAGGTGCTGCTGCCGCTGAGCCGGGTCCTTCTCCTCCCAGAACGCGTGTCCGGCGAGGGTGGTCGGCACCAGGCTCCCGGCGAGCGCCAGCGACGAAAGACGAGGCAGCTTCCCGAGCGCCAGCGCGGTACCGGCGACCACCTTCACCGCGCCGTCGATCTTGACCAGGGTTTCCGGGTCGGTGGGCACCGAGTCGGGCAGCATGTCGGCTCGTTTGCCGACGGTCTTGTCGAGGAACGGCTTCGCCATTTGGGCGTGCCCTTCCGCGTGCCGCAAGGCGTTGTACCCGCCGAAGATGAAGGTCGCGGCGAGCAGGGGACGGGCAACTCGACGGAGAATCACAGTCGTGCCTTCCTCAAGTGGTGCTGGTGACCCCGAAGTTACCCAAATTCGGGGCGCCCCACGCGTCGGCACGCGAGCTAAGCAAGTATCCGGCTTTCTAACTTTTACGCTAGAAAGCCGGATACGAAGCTAGCGGCAGTCCGGATACGCCCGCGGCAGCGCGAAACCACGCGAGGCCGCGACCGCGCGGAGACGGTCGGGGTAGTCGGTGATCAGGCCGTCCACGCCGTCGTCGATGAGCTTGTTCATCGTGGCCGGGTCGTCGACGGTCCACGGGACCACCTTCATCCCGGCCCGGTGCGCCTCGGTGACCAGCGCCTTCGTGGTGAACGGCCGGTAGTCCGGGTCACCGGCGTGGCCGCCCTGCGGGTTGCCGTGCACCGGCGAAAGCGCGCTGGCACCGAACGACTTCACCGCCCGGACCGGGCTGCCGCCGAAGTCGTCGATATCGAGCCCGCCGAGCCACGGCGACTTGCCGGGCTGGCCCACCTGCAGGAAACCCGGCTCGGTGAGCGCGACGGTCGGCAGGTACGGCGCGACCTTCCGCATCAGCATGAGCGAGCCCCAGTCGAAGCTCTGGATCGTCACGTTCCGCGCGAAGCCGGACTTCGCGATCTCGGCCGCGGCCCGGTGCACGAACTGCTCCCTCGGCGCGGTTTCCTGCGGCGCCGCGGCCTCCACCTTGGTCTCGATGTTGAAGCGGATCCCCCACGCGCGGTGCGCCCGCGCGAGCGAGAACAGTTCCGCGAGCGTCGGCATCTTCGCGCCGGGGGAGAGCTGCTGGCCGGGGAAGTCCGGCTGCCGCAGCGATCCGCAGTCGAGGGTGCGCGCCTGGGCGAAGGTGAGGTCCTTGACGTACTTGCCCGCGTACGGGAACCGCGGGTCGCCCGGGGTTACGGGCGCGGTGTCCCGGCACTTGGCCGGGTCGAGCTTGCGGTCGTGCGTGATCACCTCGCGCCCGTCACGGGTGATCTGCAGGTCGAGTTCGAGCGTGGTCACGCCGAGTTCCATCGCCTTGCCGAAGGACGCCAGCGTGCTCTCCACCGTCAGGCCGATGCCGCCGCGGTGGGCCTGGATGTCGAAGTGCCGCCGCGGGTGCGCCTGCGCCACCGCCGTGGCGGATCCGGCCACGCAGGCCGCGATCCCCAAAGCCGCCAGTCCCTTGGTCGCCGCCAGTCCCATGGTCACTGCCTTCATCACGCCACCTTCTTTTCAGCGAACCAGCGCAGGCTCCCACGATCCGGTGGCGAGCAGAAGAATCCCGGCTGGCATCCAGGTGTCCGCTCGGATCGACGACACGCCATCGGGATCTATGGCGGAATATCGGACTGACCCTAGAAAGCCCGATAACTTCTTAGCGTGGACCCCATCCGCAACCCCTTCGCACCGGGCGCCGGGCAGCGCCCGCCCGAGCTGGCGGGGCGGGAACGCGAGCTGAAGGCGTTCGAGGTCGTGCTCGAACGCGTCGCGCGGGGCCGCCCCGAACGCAGCCTCGTGCTCACCGGGCTGCGCGGCGTCGGGAAGACCGTGCTGCTCGGCGAGCTGCGCGCGATGGCGATGCGGCACAAATGGGGCGCGGGCAAGATCGAAGCGCGACCGGACGCCGAGCTGCGGCGGCCGTTGTCGGCCGCGTTGCACCGGGCGATCCGGGACCTCGCGGTCCGCCACCGCGCGCCGGACCGGGTCGAGGACGTCCTGGCCGTGCTCAAGGCCTTCGCGTTGAAGGCGAACAAGCCGGACGCGAAGCTCCGCGACCGCTGGCAGCCGGGGATCGACGTGCCCGCCGCACAGGGCCGCGCCGACTCCGGGGACATCGAGATCGACCTCGTGGAGCTGTTCACCGACGTCGCCGAGCTGGCCGCCGACGTCGGCACCGGGGTCGCGCTGCTGATCGACGAGATCCAGGACCTCGGGCCGGAAGACGTCTCGGCGCTGTGCGCCGCGTGCCACGAGCTTTCCCAGTCCGGCGCGCCGCTCGTGGTCGTCGGCGCCGGCCTTCCGCACGTGCCGGCGGTGCTGTCGGCGTCGAA
Source organism: Amycolatopsis minnesotensis (assembly GCF_039529815.1). NCBI lineage: Bacteria > Bacillati > Actinomycetota > Actinomycetes > Pseudonocardiales > Pseudonocardiaceae > Amycolatopsis > Amycolatopsis minnesotensis. Next base: position 75,345 of record NZ_BAAANN010000019.1, read on the forward strand.
GTCCTACTCGGAGCGGCTCTTCCGCTACGCGCGAATCGACCGGCTCGACCGCGACGACGCCGACACCGCGGTCCTGGCGCCGATCGAACGGGAGGAAGCCGGTATCGAACCGGAGGCCCTCGACGCCCTGTTCGACGCGTCCGGCGGGTACCCGTACTTCATCCAGGCCTACGCGAAGGCGGCATGGGACGCGGCGCCCGCCGACCCGATCACGGTCAAGGACGTGCAGGTCGCGGCGCCGGAAGCGGAGTCGGAGCTCGCCGTCGGCTTCTTCGGCTCGCGGTACGAACGCGCGACACCGGCCGAACGGGAGTACCTGCTCGCGATGGCGGAGCTGACGCAGGGCAGGGACGAGGCCGCGGGCACCTCGGACGTGGCGGTCTACCTGGGGCGCAAGCCGTCGTCCCTGTCGCCGGCGCGGGACAGCCTGATGAAGAAGGGGCTGGTGTACTCCGCCGAGCGCGGCCACATCGCCTTCACGGTGCCGCATTTCGGGCACTACCTGCTCGGTCGCGCCGACGACTGACCCCACTCGGGCCCCGTCGATAGCGGTCGCTACGGCTTCCTAGCGCTTTCTAGCGTTTTGGCTATAAAGCAGCCCTGCGTTACCTGAACGTGACCGGCGCCACGAAATGTCGATGGTGAAACCTCTGATTTGCCGATGATTCATCGGCTGGTGTGCCACATCACCGGATAATCGTTGGCAACCTTGTGAAAAAAGGTGCATACTAGAGGCATCAAGCCACCGAGACAAGCAAAGGATGCAGAACTGATGAACAACATCGCCGCCAAGCTCCGTGCACGCCGCGCCGAGGTCCGCACTCGCCGCGCGCTGAGCCGCGCGATCGACACCGCGGCCACCGCGACGGTTCGTCAGGAGCTCATCGCGATCGCACAGGCTCGCCAGACCCACCTGCGCTGACCCCGATCGCCCCTGGTCAACGGCTCCGAGATTCACCCAAAAGAGTGACCTAGAGCACATCTGATCCAGGGTGTAACGCCACCCGAGGTGGCGTCGATACCCCGTATGACCCCGTGATGCTGGCGGACCCCCGACCTGGCAGCATCACGGGGTTTCCACATGTCCGGGCCCGATTCGCCCACCCTCCGGGAAATGGCCTTGCGCCAGACGCTCGCCCGGGTAACCATTGACATCGTCAACGAATTTGTTGAGGTGGTCAACGGTGCCGGTGGATTCCCTGGACAGTCAGCTCGCCGAACGGGTCGCCACGGTCCGCGCCTTCAACCGGCTCTACACCAGCGTGATCGGGGTACTCGACGAAGGCCCCAGCGACGCGGAGTACTCGCTCAGCGAGGCCCGCGTGATCTTCGAGCTGGCCCAGCGCGATACCACGCTGGTTCCCGATCTCCGGCGAGGGCTCGGGCTCGACCCCGGCTACGCGAGCAGGCTCCTCGGCAAGCTCGAAGAGCGCGGCCTCGTCGTCCGCGAACGCTGCGGCAAGGACGGCAGGCGGCACGTCGCCCGCCTCACCGAACCCGGCTGGGGCGCGTTCGAGCACCTGAACGCCCAGTCGACCGAACAGATCGGCGGGCTGCTCGAACGCTTCGACGAGGACACCCAGCGCAGGCTCCTCTCCGCGATGGGCACCATCTCCACCCTCGTCCACGACCGCGTGGCCGCGCCCGCGCTCGTGCTGCGCCCGCCGCGTGCCGGTGACCTCGGCTGGGTCGTCCACCGGCACGGCGCGCTGTACGCCAGCGAACACGGCCTTTCCGACGAGTTCGAGGCGCTCGTCGCCCGCATCGTGGCCGACTACGTCGACCACCGGGACCCCGCGCGGGAAGCCGCCTGGATCGCCGAGCTCGACGGCGAACGGGTCGGCTGCATCGTCTGCACGCGTGGCGCCGACGAGCGGACCGCGAAACTGCGGCTGCTGCTCGTCGAGCCGTCGGCGCGCGGCTTCGGTGTCGGCAAGCGGCTCGTGACCGAGTGCGTCGAGTTCGCGCGCTCGGCCGGATACGCCGCGATGGAGCTGTGGACGATCGACGTGCTGGACACCGCACGCGTGCTCTACCAGCGCGCCGGGTTCGAGCTCGTCACCTCCGAAGTGACCACGTCGTTCGGCCGCGAGCTGGTCGGCCAAACCTGGCGGCTGGAGTTGTAACCGTGTTCGTCGTGTACTGCCCGGCCTGCAACCGCCGCACCCTGATGGGCGTGGACGAGGTCGAGTGGGTGCACAACCTGGAACCGGGGATCATTTCGGTGGCGGGGCAGTGCCCGCTGGGACACCCGGTGGTGGTGCTGACCGGCGACCGGTTCACGCCGAGGCCCGACCCGCGGGTCCCGGACATCGTGCCGCCGCTGTGGGTGCGCGCCTACCGCAACCCGAGCAGGCGCTTCGCGCGGTTCCTCGCCGGGCTGCTGCGCAACTACGAAACCCAGCGGGACCTGCACGACACCTTCTTCCGCTTCTGAGCGCTCCGCACCCGGGGCTCTGGCGCCACTTTTCCCACCCCCGCGAGCGTGCGGGCACCTTCGGGACAGGCACGAGCCGGGGCATGCGCCCGACGACCCGGCCGGATGAGCGTCCGCGGTGGCGTTTCAGGTGCGGGGGACGCGGCCCATCAGGTAGAACTCGTCGTTGGGGCGCAACGCGGTGAGGTGGGCCAGGCGGTTCGACATCGCGAACAGCGCGGTGATCGCGCCGACGTCCCAGATCTCGTCCTCGGTGAGCCCTGCTTCGCGGGCCACCTCGATGTCCTCGTCGCCGAACGCCGCCGAGTCGTGCGCCAGCGCCAGCGCGAGGTCGACGATCGCGCGGCCGCGTTCGTCGAGGTCGACCTGGTAGGGATTGCTGGCGACCCGGTCCGCGAGCTGCGGGTCCTTCGCCCGCACCCGCAGGATCGCGCCGTGCGCGACCACGCAGTAGGTGCAGTGGTTCGCGCCGGAGGTCGCCACGACGATCAGCTCGCGCTCGGCCTTCGACAATCCGCCTTCGCGTTCCATCAGCGCGTCGTGGTAGTCGAGGAACGCGCGCAGCTCGGCGGGCCGGTGCCCGAGCGCGCGGAAGATGTTCGGCACGAACCCGGACTTCCCGGCGATCGCGCCGATCCGCTCGCGGAGGTCGTCGGGAAGGTCTTCCAGCTCGACAGCGCCGAACCTGCTCACATCACCCATGCCTGTCACGCTAGCCGGAAAACCGGGACAGCGGACTTCGCCGGGTACTGGCCCGATCGCGAAGTGCACGGGACGGCCGCTTCGCCGAATACTGGGTCGCTTCTCTGCCCGGCTAACCCGCGAGTGCCGTCCGGCGGGTTTCTCCGACGGCGAACATCCCGGCCACGGTCAGCGCCAGGCAGGCGAGCAGCATCACGACCACCGGGGTGGCCGAGCCGGTCGCGCGCAGGAACGCGGTGCCGACGAGCGGGGCCGCGGCACCGGAGAACATGGTCGCCGCCTGGTAGCCGATCGAGACGCCCGAGTACCGGAGTTCGGTGCTGAACAGCTCGGCGTAGAAGGCCGACTGGGCGCCGGTCAGCACGCCGTGCAGCAGCAGCCCGACGGCCACCGCGACGAAGACGGACGTGCCGCCGCGGTCGACCATGCCGAAGAACAGCGGCGACCAGCCCGCGGCCAGCACCGCGGCGGTGACCGACACCGGGCGCCTGCCGAACCGGTCGGACAGCGCGCCGCCGCCGAGCATGCCCAGCACCTGCGCGACCGAGCCCGCGGTGACCGCGGCCGTCGCGACGCCCTTCGGCACGTGCGCGTGCTGCGCGTAGACGAGCAGGAACACCGTGAACACGTAGAACGCCGCGTTTTCGCCCAACCGCGCGGCGAACGCGCTGAACAGGGGGCGCGGATGCCGCACGAACACCTCGCGCAGCGGTGCGCGTTCCGGCTTGGCGACCTCACGGAACAGCGGTGACTCCTCGACGCGGAGGCGCACCCAGAGCCCGACCGCGACGATCAGCAGCGATGCCAGGAACGGCAGGCGCCAGCCCCACGAGCCGTACTGCGCGTCGGTGGTGAGCGCGGCGACCAGGGTCAGCGCGCCGTTGGCGAGCAGGTTGCCGAGCGGGCCGCCGGTCTGCGGCCACGCGGTCCAGAACCCGCGGCGCGCGGCGGGGCCGTGCTCGGCCACCAGCACCACCGCGCCGCCGAACTCGCCGCCGAGCGCGAAACCCTGCACCAGGCGCAGCACGGTCAGCAGGATCGGCGCGGTGACGCCGATCTGCGCGTACCCCGGCAGCACGCCGATCAACGCCGACGCCACGCCCATCATCAGCAGGCTGATCACCAGCAGCTTCTTGCGGCCGAGCCGGTCGCCGAAGTGCCCGAAGACCACGCCGCCGATCGGCCGCGCGACGAACCCGACGGCGTAGGTCACCAGCGCGGCGAGCACACCGAGCAGGCCGTCGGAGCCGGGGAAGAACACCGCGGGGAAGATCGCGGTCGCGGCGCTGGCGTAGAGGAAGAAGTCGAAGAACTCGACCGTCGTCCCCACCACGCCCGCGCCGACGACACGGGCGAACCCAGGTTTGGCGCTCATCGATCAGTGCGCCGCTACCGGCCGGAGATCGTCGTCGTGCTCGTCCACGTGGTAGTCGGCCGGCTCGGTGGAATCGGTGCCGTTGCTGATCTTCAGCCGGCGCGCGAGCACGGTGACCACCACCGCGACCACCAGGTTCGCGATCAGCGCGACGAAACCGGGGTAGATCTGCACCGCCGAACCCGCGAACGGGTGCCAGCCGAAGAGCGACAGGTCGTTCAGCGGCAGCGCGGATCCGCCGAAGTGCTTCTTCCCGTTGGCCGGGTTCGGGATGCCGTACAGCATGATCAGGCCCCAGCCCATGCCGACGACCCAGCCCGCGATCAGGCCCCACCGGTGCAGCCAGCGCGTGTACAGCGAGATCGCCACGGCAGGCAGCGTCTGCAGGATCAGCACGCCGCCGATGAGCTGCAGGTCGATCGAGAACTGGGGGTCGATGAAGAGGATGAACGCGACCGCGCCGAACTTCACGATCAGCGAAGCCAGCTTCGCCTGCTTCGCTTCCTGGCCGGGGGTGGCGTCCTTCTTGAGGTACTCCTTGTAGATGTTGCGGGTCCACAGGTTCGCCGCGGCGATGGACATGATCGCGGCGGGCACCAGCGCGCCGATGCCGATCGCGGCGAAGGCGATCCCGGCGAACCACGACGGGAACTGGCTGCCGAACAGCTGCGGCACCACGGTGTTGGAGTCGGGCTGCCCGGTGGCCTGGTTGGTGATCGGCTTGACCGCCGCGGTGATCGCCAGGTAGCCGAGCAGCGCGAGCAGGCCCAGCACCAGCGAGTACGCGGGCAGCGCGACCATGTTCCGCTTGATCACGCTGCGCCCGCGCGACGCGAGCACGCTCGTCAGCGAGTGCGGGTAGAGGAACAGCGCGAGCGCGGAGCCCAGCGCGAGCGTGGCGTACTGGAGCTGGTTGTTCGTGGTGAGCAGGATGCCGTCGGTCTTGGACGGGGTGGCGTTGAACTTCGCCTGCGCGGTGTCGAAGACGTGCGCCCAGCCGCCGAGCTTCGTCGGCAGGTAGATCACGGCCACCAGGATCACGAGGTAGATCAGGATGTCCTTGACGAACGCGATCAGCGCGGGCGCGCGCAGGCCGGACTGGTAGGTGTAGACGGCCAGGATGATGAACGCGATCAGCAGCGGCAGGTGCCCGACGATGCCGGAGCCGTTGAGGCCCATCGTGCGCAGCACCGACTCGAGGCCGACGAGCTGCAGCGCGATGTAGGGCATGGTGGCGACGATGCCGGTGACCGCGATCAGCAGCGCGAGCGTCGGCGAGCCGAACCGGCCGCGGACGAAGTCGGCCGGCGTGACGTACCCGTGCGACCGCGAAACCGACCACATGCGCAGCGCGGGCAGCAGCACGATCGGGTAGACGACGATCGTGTAGGGCAGCGCGTACATGCCGAGCGCGCCGGCGCCGAACACGAGCGCGGGCACCGCGACGAACGTGTAGGCGGTGTACAGGTCGCCGCCGAGCAGGAACCAGGTGATCCACGAACCGAACTTGCGGCCGCCGAGGCCCCACTCGTCGAGGTGGTCGAGCGTGCTGCCCGCCTTCCACTTGGAGGCGACGAACCCGAGCACGGTCACCGCGAGGAACAGGACCGTGAAGATGATCAGTTCCGGCCAGTGGATGTCGTTCACTTGACGTCCCCTTCGTCGAGGTCGTCGACGTCAAGGGCGTCGCGCTTCGGGCGGGTGGTCCGCTTGTCCCTGGTGGCCGCGTAGACGATGCCGGTGCAGAGCACGCCGAGCGCCACGCAGGCGAACTGGAACCAGTAGAAGAACGGCATTCCGAACAGCCGCGGGTGGTCGATGTTGAACAGCGGCGTGACGATCACGACCAGCGGGATGATCAACAGGAGGTTCCACGGGCTGAACTGGAGCCCGGAGACCTTCCCGCTCGGTTTGCCTGCCATCTGCCTCACCTAACGCCCGTGGAACCCCGTCGGAAGAAGTTCGAACCGCGTTGACCCTAGATCGTCGCTGTGCCGTCGTCACGGGTGTTCCGTGCGGATTCGCTCACCCCTGCCACCCGACAGGCCGACGGCTTGAAGTTGTCGGGGGTACTCGCCGCCGCTATAGATGACCAGGTCGATCACGTAACGCGAGCGGACGAGGACAAGGGGCGATGAACGGATGACGAAGCTGCACCGCGCACTGCTGGTTCCGGCGGTGGCGGGCACCGTGCTGGCGGGACCGGCCACGGCGGTGACGACCGCGGCGGCGGACCCGCCGCCGCTGAACTCCACCGGGATTCCCGACCGGTACGCGAACCAGGCGCTGAACTGGCACGCGTGCACCGGTGACGAACTTCCGTCGCCGCCGCCCGCCGGTGCCGAGGGCATGGAGTGCGCGACCTACCTGACCCCGCGCGACTGGTCGAGGGCAGACGATCGGATCGACCTGACGATCGCGGTGTCCCGGTTGAAGGCGACCGGCGGCGAGGCGACCGCGAGCGTGCTCACCAACCCCGGCGGCCCCGGTGCGCCGGGACGCCTCTTCCCCGCGAGGCTGCGCAACCAGGCGAAGCTGCGCGCGAGCCAGGAGATCGTCGGCATCGACCCGCGCGGCACCGGGAAGAGCACCAACCTCACCTGCGGTGGCGCGGTCGGCACCGGGTCCTCTTTGGACCCGAGGGACCGGGACCGGGCGAACCTCGACCTGATCATGGACGCCACGAAGTACGCCGCCGAGTCGTGCCAGGTCAAGTCGGGCGAGCTGGGCCCGCTGGTGACCACCGACCAGTCCGTGCACGATCTCGACCTGCTGCGCGTGCTTCTCAAGCGCGACAAGGTGAACTGGGTCGGCTACTCGGCGGGCACCTGGCTCGGCGCGCACTACGCGCAGGCGTTCCCCGACCGCACCGGCCGGTTCGTGCTCGACTCCAACGCCGAGTTCACCACCACCTGGGAGAAGTCGTTCGCGTGGCAGCCGGTCGGGTTCGAGCGGCGCTGGCGGCAGGACTTCCTGCCGTGGCTGGCGAAGTACGACGCCCGGTACCACTTCGGCGCCACCGGCGAGGCCGCCCGCCAGACCTACGAAGAGGTCCGCTACGCGCTGTCCAAGAACCCGGTGACCATCGAAGGCGCCACGCTTTCGGCGAACCACCTGGACTCGTTCATCTCGTCGCAGCTGTACGCGAAGGCGGCCTTCCCGTCGCTCGCCGACTACCTGGCGAACGTGCGGACCCTGGCCAAGGGCGGGGCCACCGCCGACCAGAAGGCGGCGGCGACCAAGCAGGTCAAGGGGGCGAAGACGGCGCCGGAGATCACCGGGCCGCAGCCCCTCCGGGTGCCCGGTGACTACGCGGACTCCTACGACGCGAGCTTCTGGACGATCCCGTGCAGCGAGGGCGCGTGGCTGGGCAGCCGCGAGACCGCGATCGGGGAGTCGCAGCAGTTCATCGACCGCCAGCTCCCGCTGCTCGGCGCGGGCTGGCTGATCCAGCCCTGCCTGTTCTGGAAGCACCAGCCCGCACCGCTCCCGGTGCTGGACGGCAAGGGCGTGCCGCCGGTGCTGATGGTGCAGGCCGCCCACGACCCGGCCACCCCGCTCGAAGGGGCGGAGCGCGCGCACAAGGCGTTCGCCGGGTCGCGCATGATCACCGTGACGAAGGAAGGCGACCACGGTATCTACGCCGGCGGCAACGCGGCTGTGGACAAAGTCGTGGAGGACTACCTCGTGGACGGCAAGGTGCCCGAGGACCAGAGCATCCCCGGCCTGCCGCTGCCGGTGCCGCCCGAGCCGGAGAACTAGCGGACGCGCTGCCGGGGAACCCCGCCGGATCTCGGTCCGGCGGGGTTTTCCCTGTCCTGTTCCCCGTCCTGCTGCTGCCCGTGCAGCGCACCGGATACCGTCGCGCACACGGCGGCACCCAGCGCGAGCACCAGCATCGCGGCGGCTGCGAGCACCATGGTCAGACCCCTCTCCTCTACGGGGTAAGACGCTCCCGCCGCCGTCATGTTGCGAAAACCGGGGTCACTTTCCGATTTCGGCCTGGTACTCCACAGCCTGTGCACAGAGTTGTCCACAGGCTGTGGGCAACCGGGCCACTACTATGGCCGTATGGTGCGCGTCCCGTTGACCGAGGCCGAGCACGCGCGGGGCGAACGGCTCGGCGCGGTGCTCCGTAGAGCGCGCGGCGCGCGCAGCATGGCCGAGGTGGCCACCGAAGCGGGGATCTCGGTGGAGACCCTGCGCAAGATCGAGACCGGCCGGATCCCCACCCCGGCGTTCTTCACCGTGGTCGCGCTCGCGGACGCGGTCGGCCTTTCCGTCGACGCGCTGCGCGTGGCCGTCGAACAGGGGCTGGCCCGCGCGGGCTGACTTGATCCACGTGAAACCAGCCGGATTCCCGCGACGCACCCGCTCACGACCAGTGTCGGAGAACCAGCCGACCGTGGCGGCCGTCAGCGCCGCGGCCCAGATCGCGACGATCCCGGCGAGCGCCACCAGCGGCACGTCCGGCCAGCGGGGCCACGCCACCAGTGCCACCGGCACGATGACCGCGCTCAGCAGGGCGGCCACGGTGCACCTCGCCCTGGCGCGCACCCCGAGCCGCAGCACCGCGGGCGTGCCCAGTGACCGGCCGCCGACCTCGGCGGCGGACGGCGGCATCATCAGCGGATCGAGGAAGGTGACCGCGACCGTGCGGACGAGCCGCTCGTTCCACTTGTCCACGAGCTGGGTGCGGCCCGCGTTCGCGACGGCGGGGCGCCGCGGCGGACCGGGCACCCACCGGCTCCACGCCGACGCGCGCCTGGCGGTTCGTAGACGGCCGAGACGAGGCCGATGAGGTAGGCCGGTGCGGCGCAGCAAGGACTTCCACCGCAGCGCCCAGCAGGCGAACGCGAGCCCGAGCAGCACGATTGTCCATAAAGGACTGTCCGATGAGGACTCCGCGCCACCAGTCGAGCTTGCGGTAGGCGCTCGCCAGCAGGCCGCTGGCGAAGCAGGCGGCGAGCGTTTCGGCGCCGCGGAGAACACCCCGTCGAAGTGCCGCCTGCCCGGCCGCCGGACGGGGGAGCGGGTCGTCACGCGAGGTACTCCGGCCGAGCGGTTCGAGGTGCTGGACCGGGGTCAGCTCCGCGAAGAAGTCCGAATCGTCGGGCAGCACGGAAACCTTGCGGCGGAAGGCGGCCGTGCGTTCGCCGGGGTTTCGCCCGCGACCACGACGGTGCCCGAGGCAGGATTCCGCATCCCGTGGAGGCAGCGGAGCAGCGTCGACTCGCCGGTGCCGTCCGGGCCGACGACACGGCGCACTCACCCGGCCGGACGGCGAGGTCCAGGCCGCGGAACAGCCATTCCCTCGAGCGTACTGGTCAGCGCAGCAGCGGGATGACCTGGCCGAGCGCGTCGAAGTCCGATTCCAGCACGCTGACGTAGGTGAACCCGAAGCGTTCGCGGTTCGCGCGAAGCTGGTCCGCGATCTGCTCGGCGGTTCCGACGAAGAAGGTCGGCAGCGCGCCGATCTCCTCCGCCGTTTTCAGGCCGCCGAACAGCTCGGCGATCTCGTCGAGCGCGGCGGCGCGGTCGTCGGTGATCCGCATGCTCTGGATCAGCGTGTTGAACTCGACGTCCCGGCCGCCGAGCGCGCCGCGGACGTACGCGACCCGCTCGTCGAGGTCCTCGGCGGAGCAGACGAACGGGGTGCCGTCGCGGTGGAAGCCGACGCCGGCGAACCCGACGATGTCGGCGCGTTCGGCGGCGAGTTGGAGGATCCGGTTCCCGTTGCCCGCGACGAGCAGGGGAATCGGGTCCTGCACGGGGTTCGGCTCGGTTTCGTCGGCGACGAAGCGGGCGAGCTCGTCGATCGTGCGCTCCAGGTGGTCGACCCGCCTGCCCGGCGCTTCGAACGGCAGACCCGCCTTGTCGAACTCGGCCTTCAGGTACCCGGCGCCGAGCCCCAGTTCGAGCCTGCCCTCGGTGAACAGGTCGGTGCCGACGACGTCCCGCGCGAGCAGGGTCGGGTTGAAGAACGGCGCGTTGATCACGAAGGTGCCGAGCCGGACCCGCTCGGTGACCTCGGCGGCGAGCACGAGCGACGGAAACGGCGACACCATGCCGAGGTGGTCGGGCACCGCCACGACGTCGAAGCCGAGGTCCTCGGCGCGGCGGCACTTATCGACCCACGCCTTCCGCCCCGACGGCGCGATCATGTTGACACCGAAACGAAATTCCCCAGTGGTCATGCGCCACAACATACCGAGCCGAACCCCCGCGACGGCCCCGCTACGGCAAACCTCCGCCGAATGCCTGACCGCGCCCACTCCAGTCCATCCCCCACCCGATCCCGGGGGGCGTCCCCAGTCCAGTTTACCGGGGGTGGGGGTGGCGTGGGGGCCAGTAGGCGGGTTGTCCACAGGGGTGGGGCCGGTGTGGACAACTGGCGCGAAACGGGGCCCGGTGCAAGTACCGGGCCCCGTTCGCGCTTTTCGTGCTAGCCGAGGCGTTCCCTCAGCGCGGCCAGCTCGTCGTGCAGGCTCGACGGCACGCGGTCGCCGATCTTCGCGAACCACTCCTCGATGAGCGGGAGCTCCTGGCGCCACTCGTCGGCGTCGAACGCCAGCGCGGCGTCGACGTCTTCACGCGACTCCTTGATGCCCTCGATGTCGAGGTCGTCGGCGCTGGGCAGGAAGCCGATCGGCGTCTCGGTCGCGTTGCCGCGGCCTTCGACCCGCTCGAGAACCCACTTCAGCACGCGCGAGTTCTCACCGAATCCCGGCCACAGGAAGCGCTTGTCCTCGCCGCGGCGGAACCAGTTCACGTAGAAGATCTTCGGCAGCTTGTCGGCGTCGGCGTTCTTGCCGAGGTCGAGCCAGTGCTTGAAGTAGTCACCGGCGTGGTAGCCGAGGAACGGCAGCATCGCCATCGGGTCGCGACGCACGTTGCCGACCGCGCCCGCGGCCGCGGCGGTGGTCTCCGAGGACATCGTGGCGCCCATGAAGACACCGTGCTGCCAGTCGCGCGCCTCGTTCACCAGCGGGATCGTGGTCTTGCGGCGGCCACCGAACAGGATCGCCGAAATCGGCACGCCCTTCGGGTCGTCCCACTCCGGCGCGAGGATCGGGCACTGCGACATCGGCGTGCAGTAGCGCGAGTTCGGGTGCGCCGCCTTCTCGTCCGAGCCGGGCGTCCAGTCCTGCTTCTTCCAGGATGTGGCGTGCGAGGGCTGGTTCTCCATGCCCTCCCACCAGATGTCGCCGTCGTCGGTGAGCGCGACGTTGGTGAACACCGTGTTGCCCTGTTCGATGGTGCGCATCGCGTTCGGGTTGGTGTGCCAGTCGGTGCCGGGCGCGACGCCGAAGAACCCGAACTCGGGGTTCACCGCGTACAGGCGGCCGTCCTCGCCGAACCGCATCCACGCGATGTCGTCGCCGAGGGTCTCCGCGCGCCAGCCGGGAATGGTCGGCTGGAGCATCGCCAGGTTGGTCTTGCCGCAGGCGCTGGGGAAAGCGGCCGCGACGTAGTGGACCTTGTCCTCCGGCGAGATCAGCTTCAGGATCAGCATGTGCTCGGCGAGCCAGCCCTCGTCACGGGCGATCGCCGAACCGATGCGCAGCGAGTAGCACTTCTTCCCGAGCAGCGAGTTGCCGCCGTAGCCGGAACCGTAGCTCCAGATGAGGCGCTCTTCGGGGAAGTGGCTGATGTACTTGGTCGTGTTGCAGGGCCAGGCGACGTCCTTCTCACCCGGCTCGAGCGGCGCGCCGACCGAGTGCAGCGCCGGCACGAACGGGGCCTCGGAGCCGTCCGCCTTGACGAACTTGTCCAGCGCGGCCTTCCCGGCGCGGGTCATCACCCGCATCGAAGCCACGACGTAGGCGAAGTCGGTGATCTCGATGCCGAGCTTCGGGTTCTCGTCGCCGAGCGGGCCCATGCAGAACGGGATCACGTACATCGTGCGACCCCGCATACAGCCGCGGTACAGCTCGGTCATGGTCGCCTTCATCTCGACCGGGTCCATCCAGTGGTTGGTGGGACCCGCGTCGCCCTCCTCACGGGAGCAGATGAAGGTGCGGTCCTCGACCCGCGCGACGTCGTTGGGATCGGATGCGGCCCAGTAGGAGTTGGGCTTCGACTTCAGCGGCACGAACGTGCCCGCTTCCACGAGTTCGGCGTTGATCCGTGCGGCCTCTTCGTCGGAACCGTCCACCCACACCACTCGGTCCGGGGTGGTCAGCTCAGCGACCTCCCGGACCCAGGACAGCACGCCACTGTGCGTCGTCGGCGCGTTGTCCAGACCGGGGATGGCTACTGCAGTCATCTCTTCTCCTGACTTCGACGACAAGAGCCCACACCGAACAACTCTGTTCAGGTGCGGGCTCCATTGCCGGCGACCGAATGGCTTCGCGCACCGGCGGAAAACCGGTGTGCTGAATTTGGGGATTCCATGAGGGTAGCCGGGTGACCGGCAGGTAACCGAGAGCTGGCCTGTCGGTTCTCTCACAAGAACGATAAGGGAATCGATTCAGATCCGGCTGAATCGGGCCAGAGAGAAAGACTTTCCTGCCTCGGACCATGGGGCAGATCACCCAGAAGACGGATCAAGTCCGAGGTCAGCGCCTCAGAGCGGCCCGAAACCCCTGTCCGGCTGGTACTGATTCGTACCGCCTGCGTACTTCGTGGGTCACCCCGGCAAGCGGCTGCGGAGCGTGCGACCGGCACCGGTTGTTCGGCCGCGGCCGAAACCCGTTGTCCACACCCGCCCGAAACCTGTGGACAACCCACTCTCGCACGCCCGCCCACCCCGACCCCCCGGTAAACTGGGCTGGGGACGCCCCCCGGGATCGGATGGGGGATGGATCAAGGTGAACGCCCTGGCGAAGCCGGGGTCGGGTGGGGTGGGGGGCGCCGGGCCGGGCGTGGAACGCGAAGAAACCCGGCACGGCGGATGGGTCCGTACCGGGTTCCGGAGGGTGTCAGGTCAGTTCTGGCTGATCCACTGGCCGGTGACCGAATCGATCCTCGCGACCCCTTCGACGCGGTCCTGGCCACCGCCCCATGCCTGGTCGCTGTCGGCGGGGACGGACTCGCGCACGGCGCCGTCACCGGAGCCGGAGCCCGAGCCGGAGTCCTCGGTCCACTGGCCGGGGCCGGTGTGGTGGTAGGTCGTGGAGTGCCCCTGCTGGTCGACGACCACCTGGATATCGGCCTTGCCGTCACCGTCGGTGTCGGTGAACATCCGGGTGTTGCCCTGCTCGTCGGTGAGGATCGCGGTGTCGTTGGTGCCGTCGTGGTCGGTGTCCTGGGTGGCCGGGCCGACGGCGATCTCACCGTTGGGCATGTCCGCGGTCAGCTGCCCGTGCGATCCGGCATCCGAGTTTCCGCCGCCCGAGTCGTGCCCGCCGCCCGCGTCGACCCACGATCCGCTGGCCGCGTCGAACGTCGCGCGGTCGACGACGTTGCCCTGCGCGTCGGTGTGCAGGTACATGTCGGCGTGGCCGTCGTGATCGGTGTCGACGTACCCGGTCATGGTGCCGTCGGCGTTCTCCATGCGGACGGTGTCGTCGACGCCGTCGTGGTTGGCGTCGTAGTTCACCTCGCCGGCGTACTCGTGCCCGTCCACCGAGATGGCCATTTGACCTTCCGGCTGGCCGTCAGTGGTGTCCGCGCCGCCAGTCTCGTCGACCCACACGGGGATCCCCTCTTTTCTCACCGGCTGTCTGTTCTCAACAGCTCAGACTCACCGTAGGCCGGTTCGGTTCCGGGGCACAACCGGGTGCGCGGCTCAGGGCAGGCCGTACCTGCTCAGTGACTCGTCGTGGCACCAGCGGTCGTCCTTCCACTTCAGCGTGAGGATCTTCTGGTACGGCGGGCCACCCGCGTACTCACCGCCGGAGGTCTGCTGGGTGACCTGCATTTCGATGCTCGCGAAGGTGCCGGAGCCGTTGAACTGCTTGACGCTGTCGATGTGCACGTTGTCCTGGTTCATCTCGTTGAACCACTTCTGCCGCTCCTCCACCGGATCCGGCTTGCACTGCAGCGAGGCCATGGTGTCCACGTCGCGCTTGTTGTAGGCGTCGGCGTAGGCCTGCCCGACCGGGACCGGATCGGTCGGATCCGACTCGGCGGTGAGCAGGATCGCCGCGGTGACACCACCGCCGACGAGCACCACGCCGCCGATCGCCAGCCCGGCGATCAACCCCGTCTTCGGCTTCTTCGGCGGCGGAAACCGCGGCCCATACCCCGGCGGACCGTACCCCGGCTGCTGCGGATGACCGTGCCCGTACGGGCCCTGCTGCGGATAGTTCACGTGCGCTCCCCAGTTCGCCAGGTCAGGTCGGCAGGCCGGTGGCGCTCAACATGCTGTCGTGGCACCACCGGTCTTCCTTCCAGACCAGCCTCAACATGTACTTGCGGTCCCGCGCGGTGCCCGACCGCTGACTGACGTTCACCAGCACACCCGCCGATTCGTCGCGCTTCGAATGCAGCTCGACGGCGCCGCCCACGATGCCGTCTTCGTGCCACGACCTGACCCACTGGTCGACCTCGCTCCGCGACGGCGGATCGCACAGCACGGCGGCCACCATGTTCGGGTCGCGTTTCGTCACACCGTCGGAGAACTGCTGCGCGACCGGGATCGGGTCCGGCGGTTCCGAGCCCGCGGTGAGCAGGACCGCCGCCGTGACACCACCGCCGATCACGACCACGCCGCCGATCGCCAGCCCGACGATCAACCCCGTCTTCGGCTTCTTCGGCGGCGGAAACCGCGACCCATACCCCGGCGGACCGTACCCCGGTTGCTGCGGATGACCGTGCCCGTACGGGCCCTGCCGCGGATAGCTCATACGTCACCCCTGGTCGCGCACCGTGCGGATCTTCGCGAGGAACGCTTCGGCCCGGTCCCTGCCGTCGGAAACGTCCTTCAACCGCTTGACCACCACGGTCAGCTTCTTCGCGCGCTCCTGCGCGTCCATCTTGATCGTCTTGTCGACTTCCTTGAGCTCGGCCTCGATCGCTTCGATCCGACGGGCGAGCGCGTCGTCCAGTGCCAGCGAGAGCTGCTGCTCGGCCTCGATGAGCTGCTCGGCGACGAGCTGGTCCAAAGTGGACCTGGCGTCGGCGATGGATTCGACGAGCCACTGCTTCATGTGCTGCTTGTCGGCGGCGTGCTTGCGGGTGCGCGCCATCCACCAGCCGGCGCCGAGCCCGATCACGATGGTCGCGGGCAGCACCACCGGGTTCAGGATCGCGACACCGGCGAGCGGCAGGGCGGCGATCTTGCCCGCGCCGACGCCACCGGAGATGCCCATGAACACCAGCAGCTTGTCCTCCGCCGTCGGCGGCCGCTTGTCCGGCGGGCGCAGCACCACCGGCGGGCCGTCGCCCCGCGCGAACTGCGCGCGGATCACGTCCAGCTCCTCGGCGGAGAACAGCTCGGACAGCGCGACGTTGGTGACCCGGTTCAGCCGCTCCGCGAGCTGGGCGGACACCCGCCGCGACACCGTCTGCAACGCGATGTCGACCTGCTGCGGCAGCTCGGCGAGCTGTTCGCGCTTCGCCGCGTCGATCTGCTGGCGGAAGTGCGCCTGCGCGTCCCGCATCTGCCGCGACGCCTCGTGCCCGATCTCGACGCGGGTGCGCTGGACCTCGCCGCGCAGCTTCAGCTGCCAGCCCCTGGTGGAGGATCGGCGCTCGGCGGCGAGCTGGTCACGGCGCTCGCGAAGGGATTCCGCCTCCGCCTCGCCCGCCGAGAGCGCACGGCGCTCGGCCTGGAACTTCGACGTCTGCTCGGCGAGCGCGCTGGCCAGCGCGCGCAACGTGTTCGCCTCGCCGAGCATCACCGACCGGCCCACCACCAGTTCCTGCACCGCGGCCTGCAGCCCGATCACCCCGGACCGTTCCCGCAGCATCCCCGCGGCCTGTTCGTTCGGCGCCTTCGACGCCATCTCGAACATGCGGGCGGACACCGGGTGGAAGACCGCGCCCGCGAACCGGGGCGCGTGCTCGGCGAGCAGTTCCTGGTCGGCTTCGAGCACCTGGCGCCAGCCGCGGAACTGGTCGGTCTTGGTGAGCGCGAACAGCACCGTTTCGACGCGTTCGCCCATGTTGCGCAGGAACTGCAGCTCGCTGGAGGTGAACGGTGACGACGCGTCCACCACGAACAGCAGCGCGGTGGCGTTCGCGGCGGCTTCCATCGCGAGCTCGCCGTGCATCGAATCCAGCCCGCCGACCCCCGGAGTGTCCACAATGGACATTCGCTCGAGCAGTGGCACCGGGCCGGTCACCTCGACGTAGCGCGGCGGGATCTGCCCCTCCGGCAGTTCGTGCGATGCCGCCACCCAGCGCACGAGCTGGTCGAGCGGGATCGGCACCGGCGCGAGCTGGCCCGGGTAGCAGGCCTGCGCCTGCCACTGCTCGGCGTGGTCGAACGCGAGGTAGGTCGCGGTGGCGACGTCGGCGTCGACGGGGGACAGCCCCGGCGTCGCGAGCAGGGCGTTCACCAGCGAACTCTTGCCGCGGTTGGTCTCGCCGACCACCACGACCGACGGCTTGCGGCCCCTGGCGTCGCGCTGGGCCGACACCCACTTCGCGGCCTGCGGATCGATCTCGCGGAGCGTGGACAGCAGTGCCTCACGTGCCTGCTTGACCTGTGCGGGCAGGCTGAGGCCGATCGACGGTGCGCTCACCCGGCGAGACTAGCGTTTCGTGTAGACGGTCACGATGGGCGCGCGCAGAAGGTGCTCCCGATCGGCGAACCCGACGACCTCGGTCTCGGCGACCAGCCCGTCGAGCGCGGCGTCGTCGGTGGCGACCGCGCCACCCGCCTCGTGACACGCGGGATCGAACCGCTCACCGTCCGGTCTCACCGCGGTCACTCCCACGCCGGCGAGCCCGTGCTCGATGCGCTCGACGACACCGCCACTGCGGGCGCGGTCGAGCGCGTACAGGCACAGCTGGATCAGCGACTGGCGATCGGCGAGCGCCTGCTCGAGTTCGGCAGGGGCTACCGCGGGTACGGCTTCCACATCGGGCTCCGACGCAGGGGCCTCGCCACCGGTTCCCGCCGCGGCCCGATCGGCCAGCGCGGGAATCTGGCCGGTCGGCACCTCGTCCGCGGTGGCGTCCGGGTTCACCTCCTCGGTGGCGGCGCGGCGCTCGCCCTCGCCCGCCCGGAACCACGAAGCCACGTCATCCCCCTGTCGCCGCGGCGCCACCCGCCGTGTCGCGGAGTTGCTGCCAGATGAGGAAGTACGCCCGGTGCACTACGTGCGCCACCCGGCTCTGCGCCGGGGTCGCGCCGAACGAGGCGAACGAACGCCACCAGCCGGCGCGCTCGAGCGAATAGGTGACCAGCTCCTGCCTCGGCGCGCCCGGCTTGCCGAGCTGGGCGCCGATATCGGCGTTGCTGCCGACGCGGAGCACCTCTTCGGACAGGTCTTCCGGCATGTCGACGGCACCGGACGCGACCAGGGTCAGCGCTTCGAGCAGGCGAAGCTGGTGCGCTTCCGGCTTGGCGAGCAGCACCTCGATCGCGTCGTGCACGCGCTGCCGGTCGCCGGGATCACCCGAAGCGTGCGCCAGCGCGGTCACCGAGGCGAGCGCGGCGGCGGCCTTGATGCCGTCGGCGCGCGCGGCGAACACGACGCTCAGCCGCGCGCGCACCGCGGCGAGGCCGGAGGCGTCGAGCAGGAGCCTGCGCAGCGAGCCCGCGGTGATCTCGGGCTCCGCCCTGATCGCGTCGACCGCGCGCCGGATGCCGTAGAGGTCGAGCCGTTCCAGCAGCCGGAGGCGGATGCCCGATGGGACGTCGCACTCCCAGCTGGTGAAGATGTCCGCCGAGATCAGCATCGTCTCGAGGATGTCGTCGTCCAGTACGGAAAGCTGGCGCAGCGCCTCGGCGTCGGCGGAGGTGAACCCGCCCGATTCGGCGGACTCGGCGATCAGCCCGATCACCGGCAGCACGTCGGCGACCCTCGGCTTGAGCGTCGCGGCCTGCTTCTCGGCCAGCGTGGTCGCGGCCTTCCACACGTCGCCGCCGGAATCCACGACGGACTCCGGCGCGATCGTGTCCGCCTTGTTCAGCACCGCGATCGCGTTGACCGGGCCGGCCTCCCTGCTCGCGGTGGCCGCGGTGAACGCGGCGAGCGCCTGCTGGTCGTCGGCGCGGACACCCTGCGTGACCACGTAGAGCACCGCCTCCGCGCCCGCGACGGCACTGCGGGAGGTGTCGTCCAGTTCGGTGTCGTCGTCCTCGTCTTCGGCGTCCTCTTCGCCGGGCTTGCGGTGCTTGGCGGCACCGAGGAGCTGCTCGGTGCGGGAGACCGACGCCGCGTCGAGCGAGCCGAGGCCGGGGGTGTCGATCACCGTCATGCCCTGCAGCACGGCGTTCGTCAGGTACGCCTCGACGTGCGACACCTCGGAGATGTCGACGCCCAGCTCGGCCGGGATCATGCCGTCCGGGGCGAACGGCAGCACCTGCTTGCGGCCGTCGGTGAACACGATCTCGATCCGGTCGACCGTGCCGTACTGGAACCGGGTCACCAGCCGGGTGCACTCGCCGACGTCCGTCGGCGCCACCCGGCGCCCGATCAGGGCGTTGACCAGCGTGGACTTACCCGACTTGATCCGGCCGGCGACCGCGACCTGCAACGGGGCGCCGAGGCGGCGCATGACCTCGCCGAACCCGGCCGCGGTACGCGCGGACACCTGCGGCTGCAGGCGACGGCACAGGTTCGCCACCGACATCGACAGCGGCCCGGCGAGATGTCCCTGTTCCGCGGTCACGCGTCCGTGCCTCCCTCGAGCGCCGTGCGTTCTCCCCGCCTGAATCGTGCCATGCCGCTCGTCCTGGAGTCGCACATGCCGCACTACTCCAGGACGACGCGTACCGGGGCGCGGACGAACTAACGTCCACCGGGTGCGGCGGCTGAGCCTGTGGATGCGAGCTCACCCGATGGCGGGCGACAGCTTGGTCGCCGCGGTCATCGGGCTGATCGACATCACCTTCTTCGTCCTCGCGCTCAGGGAGGCCACGCCGATCGGCCCCGGGGTGCTGGTCGTGCCGGTCGACATCGCGATGGTCGCGCCGATCGCGTTCCGGCGTAAGTACCCGCTCACGGTGGCCTACCTCCTCGCCGCGATCGCGATCGCGCACAGCATGCTCAACCTGGGCATCGGCGCGCTCTGCGGCCCGGCGATCGCGCTGTACACGGTGCTGGCCTACGTCGGCAGGCGGCAGGCGATCTACTACCTCGGCGTGCTCATCGTCGTCAACGCCGCGCAGTTGCCGTTCGCGGACCGCAACGACGTCGGCCCGACCACCGTCGTGCTGGTGCTCAGCCTGGCGCTGTGCTGGGTGATCGGCGAGTTCGTCGGCGCGCGGCGCGCTTACCACGACGAGGTCGAAGCGCGGCTGCACCTGCTGGAGACCGAACGGGACCAGGCGGCCAGGATCGCGGTCGCCGAGGAGCGCAGCCGGATCGCGCGCGAACTGCACGACGTGGTGGCGCACGCGGTGAGCGTGATGGTGGTGCAGGCCGACGGCGCGTCGTACGCGATCGAAGCGAACCCGGCGCTGGCCGAACGCGCGGTGCGGACGATCTCGAAGACCGGCCGTGGCGCGCTCGCCGAGCTGCGCAGGCTGCTGGACGTGCTGCGGAGCGAGACCTCGGCCGGTGAGCCGCGGGTGCCGCAACCGGGCGTGGAGGCGCTGGCGGAACTCGTCGAGCGCGTGCGGTCGGCCGGTGTGCCGGTGCACGTCGACCTGCCGCCGAGCCTCGGTGACCTGCCGACGGGCGTCTCGCTCGGGATCTACCGGATCGTTCAGGAGTCACTGACGAACACGCTCAAGCACGCCGGGCGGGGCGCGAAGGCCGAGGTGCGGGTCCGTCGTGACGGCGACCGGGTGCTCGTGGAGGTCGACGACGACGGGGCGGGCAGGGCGTCGAGTTCGCTGGTGCCCTCGCGCGGCGCGCTGCCGGGCGGCAACGGCCTGATCGGCATGCGGGAGCGCGCGCACGTGTTCGGCGGCGATCTCGAAGTCGGCCCCGGTGACACGGGCGGGTGGCGGGTGCGCGCGAGCATCCCGGTGGAAGTGGCACAGTGACGCGGAGTCCCTGGATGTGGCGGAGGTTGGCTTGATCTCGGTGGTGGTCGTCGACGACCAGGAGCTGATGCGCGGCGGACTGCGCATGGTGCTCGGCGCGCAGGCCGACATCGAGGTGGTCGGCGAGGCAGGTGACGGCGCCGAAGCGATCCGGCTGACCGCGGACCTGCGGCCGGACGTGGTGCTGATGGACGTGCGCATGCCGGTGCTGGACGGGGTGGAGGCGACGAAGCAGATCGTCGACGCCGGGTCCGCGCGCGTGCTGGTGATGACCACGTTCGACCTCGACGAATACGTCTACGCGGCGCTGCAGAACGGGGCGAGCGGGTTCCTGCTGAAGGACACCCCGCCCGATCACCTGGTCTCGGCGCTGCGGGCGGTCGCCGGCGGCGAGGCGGTGGTGTCGCCGTCGGTGACGCGACGGCTGCTGGACCGCTTCATCGGCGCCGGAAACCAGCCGCTGCGGGACGCCGCGGTGCTCGACACGCTCACCGATCGCGAGCGCGAGGTGCTGGTGCTGATCGCGAAGGGCCTGTCGAACATCGAGATCGCGGGGATGCTGTTCCTGTCCGAGGCGACGGTGAAGACGCACGTCGGCCGCATCCTGTCCAAACTGGACCTGCGGGACCGGGTGCAGGCCGTGGTGCTCGCCTACGAAACCGGCCTCGCCAGGCCCGGCGCGGGCTAGTACAGCGGAACTTCGCCGCGAGACGGCTTTCTCGGCTCTCGCAGGCTTGTGGCATGCCCCGAAGGTGACCTTCGGGGCACACAGGTGGCAGGGTCCGGGTGCCGCCGTGGTGGCCTTCACGGCATCCGGTGCCGTCAGGGGACACCCATCCGCGAGCAGTTCGCCGCACGAGGCGGCGATTCCCCTGCGTGGTCCCTGAAGGTCACCTTCGGGGCATCCAGCGCCGCAATCTCGACCTTCGCGGCGTCAGACGCCGCGAAGGCGTCCTTGAGGGAATCTGACGCCGCGAAGGCGTCCTTCAAGGCATCGGCAGCACCATGCCGGGCGCCGCGAGGGGCGAGATTGTGGCGTCAGATTCCCTCAAGGCGTCCTTCGGGGAATGAGGGCGCGTTCGCCGCGCTTCAGGGACTTCCGGTGACACGCGGCCCGGCGGAAACGACGCTTGCGGTCAGCGGAACTCGGCGTGGTCGACCGCTTCCGGGTCCAAGCCCGCGTCGCGGACCTCGGCCATCCAGCGGCCGAAGTCGGGCTTCGAGCCGTCGGCGTCGGTGAGGTCGTACTCGTGCATGAGCGTCCACGACGCGAGCGTTCTGCCCGCGAAACGCGACACCTTCTCGTCCATGGCCAGTGCGGCCACGCCGCGGCCGAGGTAGGCCGGGGTCTCCGAGATCGCGAAGTCGACCGGCGCGGTCGTGCCGACGGCGTCGCGCCAGGTTTCCTCGGTGACGCCGAAGGTGTCGAGCATCATCTCCGAGCGGAGGAAGCCCGGGGTGACGGTCATCCCGGTGCAGTTGTCCTTCGCCAGCTCGGCGCCGAGCGCCCTGCCGATCGCGCGCACCCCGCACTTCGCCAGGTAGTAGGGGATCCCGGCGCCGACGTAGTCGTCGTTGTCGCCGTCGGTCACTTCGAGCACCAGGCCGCCCTCCTGCTTCACCACGAGCGGGAGCAGGCGGTGCAGCGCGATGAGGTGGGTGTCCAAGGCGTTGTGCACCAACAGGAGTGCGTTGTCCAAACTGGACCCCCAGTACCGGGAGAGCGGGCTCCCCGCGGAGTCGAAGTCGACGAGCGGGTCACCGCCCCAGACGTCGTCGACCAGTACGTCGATCCGGCCGGCCTCGGCTTCGATCTTCGCGCGCAGAGCGTCCACATCGGACACCGAGGTGAAGTCGCACCGGACCGCCACCCCCGTGCCGCCCGCCGCGTCCACCAGATCCGCGGTGTCCTCGATGGTTTCCGCGCGGTTCATCGGCGACGACGTCGTCCTCGTGGTGCGGCCGGTGACGTACACGGTCGCGCCCGCGCGCCCCAGCTCCACCGCGATCGCCCTGCCGCAGCCGCGGGTCGCCCCGGTGACGACCGCGATCTTCCCCGCAAGTGAGTTCACGTGCTCCCGCTCCTTTCGCGGCGCCAGCCGTCCAGCACCGCGTCGATGTCCTCGGCCAGCCGATCCGCCAGCGGACCGGACGGCCGGATGGACCAGTCCAGTGAAATCCCGTTGACCACCGCGACCAGCACCCGCGCCGCGCGCTCCGGTGACGGCGCGCTGGGCAGGTCCGCCGTGCGGAGCTGCCGCCGCAGCTCGGCCTCGATCGCGGAGAAGTGCTCGCCGAGCAGTTCCCGCAGCTCGGGATCCCCGATGTCGACGCCGAGCTGGCCGAGGTGGTTCGCGGCCTCCTCGGCGTCGCCGAGCCAGGAAAAGACGCTCACCGCGGACGTCCGCAGGCCCGTCACCGGATCCGCCGCCCGCTCCGCGTCGTCCCGCATCATCGCGACCACGCGTTCGGTGGTGCTGCGGCTCAACGCCTTCAGCAGGCCCAGCTTCGACCCGAACCGGTTCGACACCGTGCCGACCGCGACCCCGGCCGCCGCGGCCACCTGCGCGAGCGTGAACCCGGGACCGACCCGGCCGGTGACCGCGGCCGCGGCATCGAGCAGACGCTGATCGCTGATCCCCCTCGGCCTCGCCACACCGATTATTGAACCACTGTTCATTAATGGTCGCAAGCGCACCCCGGGGATGGTTCAGGGTCGGGTCAGGGTCATCACCGATCGCGCTGCGCGATCGGACCCGCGAAGCTACTACTCAAGTCGGGTGAGAAGTTCGGCCCTCGGTATGACGCGGAGTGGCCGTCCGGCTCGACAAGATGGGTACTGCCGCCAGCGGGGGTTGGCGACGCGACCAGCACGAACGCGCAAGGCCCGGGAGGCGGGGCAGGGAGACACACCGCGCCCGGACCACTGTGAGTCATCACGACACCGAGCGACCACGGGCAGCACAGCCAGGAGGAGCCATGATCGAGGCGACCAGCCTCACCAAGCGGTACGGCAAGACGCTGGCGGTGAGCAACCTTTCGTTCACCGTCGAGTCCGGCCAGGTGACCGGCTTCCTCGGGCCGAACGGGGCGGGGAAGTCCACCACCATGCGGATGATCCTCGGCCTCGACAACCCCAGCTCGGGGCGGGTGACGATCGGCGGCAAGTCCTACCACGAGCTGAAGGACCCGCTGCGCACCGTCGGCGCCCTGCTCGACGCGAAGTGGGTGCACCCCAACCGGTCCGCGCGGGCGCACCTCGCCTGGATGGCGAGGTCCAACCGGTTGCCGTCGAGCCGCGTCGACGAGGTGCTCGAGACCGTCGGGCTGACCAGCGTCGCGGGCAAGCGGGCAGGCGGCTTCTCGCTCGGCATGTCGCAGCGGCTCGGGATCGCCGCCGCGCTGCTCGGCGACCCGGAGGTGCTCCTGTTCGACGAGCCGGTCAACGGGCTCGACCCGGAGGGCATCCTCTGGATCAGGAAGTTCATGCACCGGCTCGCCGACGAGGGGCGCACGGTGTTCGTGTCGAGCCACCTGCTCTCGGAGATGGCGCTCACCGCGAGCCAGCTCGTCGTGATCGGCAAGGGCCGGCTCATCTCGCAAAGCTCCACGAAGGACTTCGTGGCGCGCGCGGCGGAGAACACCGTCAAGGTGCGCAGCCCCCAGCTCCCGCAGCTCCGCGGCGCGCTGGAGCAGGCGAGCGCCCGCATCGCCCCCGGTGAGGACGGCTCCCTCATCGTGTCCGGAATGGACAGTGAGAAGATCGGCGAACTGGCCGCGGGCAACGGCATCGTGCTGCACGAGCTGGCACCGCAGACCGGCTCGCTGGAGCAGGCCTTCATGCAGATCACCGGCGATTCCGTCGAATACCACACCGGCCTCGAAATCGAGGCGGAACAAGTGCTCGAAACCGCCGTCAAGTAGCCACCACCACTCTTCGAGGATTCGGGAAGACCCATGACTCTGCTCGCTACCGAACGCATCAAGCTGTTCACGACCCGGTCGCCGTGGTGGTGCGCGCTGCTGACCCTCGCGGTGACCATCGGGTTCGCCGCCCTGATCACCGGCACCACGGACGCGGGCGGCGGCTCGGTCGCCGCCACGCAGTTCGGCTACCAGTTCGGCCTCCCGGTGATCATGGTGCTCGCCGCGCTGTCGGTGACCACCGAATACCGCTTCGGCACCATGCGGACCACCTTCCAGGCCATCCCCAACCGCGCCGCCGCGCTGCTCGCCAAGACCGCCGTGGTCGCGCTGCTCGTGCTGGTCATCGGCGAGATCTCGGCGTTCGGCTCGTGGGGCATCGCGAACCTGCTGAAGCCGTCGGCCGACTTCGCGCTCAACAGCTCGGCCGACTGGATCAACGTGACCGGGGTCGGGCTGGTCTACGCGCTTGCCGCCGTGGTCGCGATCGCGGTCGGGCTGCTGGTCCGGCACAGCGCCGGCGCCATCGCACTGCTGATGATCTACGGGCTCGCGGTGGAGAACCTGATCCGGCTCATCCCGAACGTCGGCGACGACATCTACAAGTGGCTGCCGTTCAACGTGGCCAACAGGTTCCTCACCGGGGACGGCTCGAACCGGGGTGCCGTGCTGGACGGCCCGCCGCTGTCGACCTCGTCGCTCGGCACCTGGTGGGCACTGGCCTACTTCGCCGCCTTCGCCTTCGTGATGCTCGCGATCGCGATCACCGTCACCAGGAAGCGGGACGCGTAACCACACCGGACCAACCACAGGGAAAACCGGGCGGCGGCCGAGTCGGGGGACGCGGCAGCGACCGGAGCAAGGGGAGAGGAAGGGCCCGGGTCGCCAAGTCGGGGGGCGACCCGGGCCCTTCGTCATGCCCCGGCCCGGTTTCGCCAGAAGTTTTCGCCTGTGAGTAACAAACGAAGAGATCAACACGACATAACGGGACGCGCACTACCTCACGGCGGCGGGTTAAGACCACGTTAAGACGCTGTGGCGTCCCTCACGAGGAGCGGACAGACCGTCGTTGACCAGGTGCTATGGAAGCAACCCGGCAAGCAGCTCCGACGGAGGTGACCCTTGACGGTGGACACCGGTCAAGGTGTGGACAGTCCTGGCCCCGCGACCATTCCCGCCGCGCGCGGCTCCGCACCACGCCTCGAACCACTGGCGGGCCTGGAATGGTCCCAGGCCATCGAACTGCCGAGGATCGCCTCCTCGGCCACCAAGCCGGCCGAGATCCGGCGCGCGTGGGTGCACCGCGCATCCGAGGACCACGTGCTGGCGCTGTTCCGCTCGGTCAGCGGCGGCTCCGACCCGGTGCCGTCGCCGTGGTGGCTGCGCGCGCTCGCGTCCGGCCGCCTCGGCTCCCGTGAAGACGGCTTCCGCGTCGAAGACCGGATCGGGCAGCTGCTCGGCAGGCGTCCCGGCTGGGAGTACGTGCCGTGGGCCGCCGACGGCGAATCCGGCTACTGGGAGTTCATGCCGTCCGAGCGCGGCGCCGCCGGGCACGCCATCCCGACCACGGTGCTCAACACCGACCGGCACGCCGGCTGGATCGACGTGCTGCCCGCGCACAGCGGCACCACCCCCGAGCCGATCGCGGTCGCCGGGCTGGCCGGACTGCGCGCACGGCTCGGGGAGTTCGAAGCGGTGCGTTAACCTGCTACGTCCGAACATGGCGTGAGCAGGAGTGGAGCACCTTGCAGAGCGAGCGGCAGCCGCGCATGCGCAGCGTGGTCAGTTACGTGCAGCGCGGCGGCCGGATGACGGTCGGGCAGCAGCGCGCGTGGGACGAGCACTGGCCCGAGCTGGGCAGGAAGGTCGCCGACCTGCCCGCGGGCCCGATCGACTTCGCCGCCTGGTTCTCCCGCGACGCACCGGTGCTGCTGGAAATCGGCTCCGGGATGGGGGAAACCACCTCGCAGCTCGCCGCCGACGCGCCGGAGCTGAACTACGTCGCGGTCGAGGTCTACGAACCGGGGCTCGGGCAGCTCATGCTGCGCGCCGAGAAGCTCGGGGTGACGAACCTCCGCATGATCAACGGGGACGCGGTCATCCTGCTCACCGAGCACGTCGCCGCCGATTCGCTCGCCGGCGCGCGGATCTTCTTCCCCGATCCGTGGCCGAAGAAGAAGCACCACAAGCGGCGGCTCGTGCAGCCGTCGTTCGTCGCGCTGCTCGCGTCGCGGCTGGCGCCGGGCGCGACGCTGCACCTGGCGACGGACTGGGCGGAGTACGCGGACCAGATGCTCGAGGTGTGCACGGCGGAGCCCGCGCTCGAAAACCGGTACGAGACCTGGGCGCCGCGGCCGGAATGGCGGCCGGTGACGAAGTTCGAGAACCGCGCCGAGGTGGAAGGCCGCGTCAGCAGGGATCTGATGTTCAAGCGGGTGTAGAAGAAGCACCGGGGTCGTCCTTCCCCCGACGAAAGGACGACCCCGGTGCTTCTTCTTGTTCGGAACGCGCCCCCGCGTTCCTCACTCGTCGCCGAGCGGCTCCGCCTGCACCCGTTTCAACGCGGGCGTGCACACCGACGCGGCCAGCACGGCGACCCCGATCCCGAGCACGATCGGCGCCGCCAGCCAGGGGCTGAGGACGATCGACCTGGGGTCGACCACGCTGAACAACCCGAGCCCGACCAGGACGCCGACCACCCCCGCGCCGATAGTGGCGACCATCGCGGGCAGCGCGGCCTCCATCCGCAGCGCCCGTGACAGCACCCTGACCGGTGTCCCCGCCGCCATCAGCGCCCCGAACGTGCGGCGGCGGTCCATCACCGACCCCGCCGTCGCGACCGCCGCGCTCGCCCCCGCGAGCAGCCCGGCCGCGACCAGCCCGATCACCGTCACCCGGCGCAGGTCGCCGAGCTCGTTCTGCTGGCCGTCGAGCTTGAGCTCCCGGCTCTGCACCTGGTCACCCGCGGCCGCGCCGCTCAGCGCGGTCCGCACCACCTCGCGGTTCTCCGGCGTGGTGGGCACCGCGACCGTCACCCGCTCCGGCTGGAACCCGGCCGGCACCGCGCCGGGGTCCACCACCGCCGATCCGCTCAGGTTCTTGTCCTGGTGCGACATCACCGCGGCGTGGGTTCCCGCGGCCAGCGGCAGCCCCTTCTCGTCGCTGGCGCTGGCGATCCGCAGGGTGCCCGCGTCGACGGCGTAGTCGCTGTAGACCGTGGGACCGCGGTCGCAGGTACCGAGCTGGAACCGGGTGAGCGCCTGCGCGTCGGCGCACGAAAGCACGAGCGCCGACTGGGTCCCGCCCGTCGGGTTGTTCAGCGTGACGCTGGGGACCCCGACCGCACGCGCCCCCTGGCCGTAGCGGGTGAGGTTCCCGTTCGCCTGCTCGGCGACCTGTGCCGCGTGCGCGGCGTCGGTTTCGACGTAGAGCACGGAATCCTGGAACGAGCGCCCGCCGCCCGCGAGGGATTCGAGGCTCGGCATGATCGTCAGCGCCAGCGACCCGGCGAACACGGCGAGCACCACCCCCGCGGATGCCCGGTACGCGCCCTTCGGGTCGTCACGGAGACGGCGCCCGGCGAGCAGCCCGGCAGGCCGCCGCCACGAGCGGACGAAGGTGCCGCCCACCGCGGCGGTCACCCACGGCCCGATCACCGCGGCCGAGCCGACCACCAGCGCGAGCCCGAACAGCACCACCATCGGCCCCGAACCCGGACCCGAACTGGACACCGCGAAGGCGAAGAACGCCCCGGCCGCCGGCAGCGCCAGCAACCGCCACCAGTGCGGCTTCTTCGGCGTGTGCGAAGCGACCGCCCCGAGCGGCGTGCTCAGCACCCGGCGCAGGCCGAGCACCCCGGCCAGCACCACGAGCGCCGGGATCGCCACCACCAGCACCGCGGTCAGCACCGGCGGCAGGGTGAAGTCCGTCGCCTGCCAGGTACCGCCGTCCCACGGCACGAACGTGGCGAGCCCGGCCAGCGCCGGGCTGACCGCGAGCCCGGCCAGTGCGCCGACCGCGGAACTCAGCGCGGTTTCCGCGGCGACCATCCCGGCCACCTGGCCGGGGGTGCCGCCCGCGAGCCGGAGCGCGGCGAGCCGTCGTTCCCGGCGCGCGGCGGTCAGCCTCGCCGACGACGCGACCAGCACCAGGCTCGGCACCAGCAGCACGACCACCCCGACACCCGCGAGCAGCTGCAGCATCGGGTCCGGGCTGGCTTGCCGGTCGCTGAAGCCCAGCACCGGGTTCGCCTTCGCGGACATCTGCTCAGGAGTGTGCCCGACGAGTGCGACGAGCTGCTCCGGGAACATCAGCGCGTCCTGGCCGAGCGCGTCGACCGGTTTGCCGAACCGGTCGCCGAGCTGCGACGGCGGCAGCGCCTGGAGCTTCTTGCCCAGTTCGGGCGAGACGACCACTTCGCCGGGACCGGGCACCCGCGGCACCCCCGGCGGCAGCTCGACCGACCCGGGATCGCCGAGCGCGGCGACGTCGACGCGAACGATCTTGTCCCCGTTCGAGTAGTCCGCGCTCTGGTCCATCAGCATCACCGGTTGCGCCGACCCCGTGGCGGCGACCTGCTGCCATTCCGCGCGCTGCGCCCTGACCTGGGTGGCGAACGGCAGTGCCACCAGCAGCAGCACGAGCCCGGTCGCGACCGCGACCCCGGCGGCGGTGAGGATCGCCGAGGTGCGGGTGCGCCGGTCCACCCGCAGCACCCGCCACGCGATCTTGAACGCGTTCATGCCGCGGTCACCGCGTGCTCGATGCGACCGTCGCGGATCGCCACCGTCCTCGGCATGGAGTCGGCGAGCTCGCGGTCGTGGGTCACCACGATCACCGCGGCGCCGCTGTCGTTCGCGGCGACGAGCAGCGCGTCCATGGTGTCCTTGCCGGTCCTGGTGTCCAGCGCGCCGGTCGGCTCGTCGGCGAAGATCACCTTCGGCCGGTGCGTGAGCGCGCGGGCGATCGCGACGCGCTGCGCCTCGCCGCCGGACAGCTCACCCGGCCGCCTGCCCTCCTTGCCGCCGAGGCCGAGCCTGGCGAGCCATTCGCGCGACGCGGAAAGCGCCTCCTTGCGCTGCCTGCCGCCGAGCAGCAGCGGCAGCGCCACGTTCTCCTCCGCGGTCAGCTCGGCGACGAGCATCCCCGACTGGAAGACGAACCCGAACTCGGTGCGGCGCAGCTCGCTGCGCTTCTTCTCGCCGAGCTGGTCGATGCGCTGCCCGCCGAGGTGGATCTCACCCGCGTCGGCGCGCAGGATCCCGGCGAGCACGTGCAGCAGCGACGTCTTGCCGGAGCCGGACGGGCCGACGATCGCGATCGCGTCACCCGCCGCCACGTCGATGTCGATCCCGGCGAGCGCGTGCTGGGTGCCGTACCGCTTCACCAGTCCGCGGCCCGACAGCACCGGGTGCATCGGGCCGGGAGTCCGGAATGGACCTTGAGGGTGCACGGGACTTCTCCTCGCTGAAGGCTTTTGCTGATGGCGATCAGCGTCGCGGAGCGCGGGGGGTGTCCACTTCGGGCAGACGGCCAGGCTCACCCGCGCGCCCCTCGGCCGATCGGCCGAGGGGAAACGGGCCGTGCGGCCAAGGTGCGGGCCGGTCGCACTCCTCTACCGTTGTGGGGTGTCGGACGCCCCAGGACCCCTTCAGCAGAAGGCGCTCGCCTTCTTCCGGTGGCTCGGCCTGCCCGGGATCGCCCTGTTCGGCGCGGCACTGTGCGATCTGCTGATCATCGTGCCCGCGGCGCTGGACGACGTTGGCTCCCGCGGGGACGACCTCGTGGTGCTGCCGGGGGTCATCGGGATGGTCGCGTGCGCGCTGTGGGCGAGACGGCGGCCCGCGGTCGCGGCGGTCGCGGGCGCGGCGGTGCTGGTGCTCTCCAGCGCGCTCATCCGGTTTTCGCCGTACCTGCCCTATTCGACGCTGCTGCGGAACGTGACGCTGAGCGAAACCGTGGCGGGGTTCGAACTCGTCATGCTGGCCGTGCGGCGCCTGCGGCCCGGCGTCGCGTTCGCGACGAGTGCGTCGCTGGTGATCGGGTGCCTGATCGCGGTCGTCGGCCGCCGTCCGACCGCGCTGACCGCGTCGGGCGTCCTGACCTCGCTGGTGGCGGGGGTCGCGGTGCTGGTCGTCGCCGTGGCGGTGGGGGTGCAGACCAAGGAGGGCAAGCGGAAACCCTCGAAGATCGGCCTCACCGGGGAGCTGCTGCGCGAGCACTGGCCGATCGCGGGAGCGCTGAGCCTCGTCGGGTTCCTCGACGTGTCCTGGACGATGACCTCCGAGAACCAGCGGGGCGTGCCGCTGCTGCTGTTCTCCTTGGCCGCCGCGGCGATGGCCATGCTCTCGCACCGGCAGCCGGTGCGCGCGGCGATCATCCTCGCGGGCGTGATGCTCGCCAGTGCGGTCCTCGCGCCGCTGCTGGACGTGCGGAGCACGATGCTGATCGGCGGCGGGGTGCCGGTGACCCAGGTGCTCGCGGGCGTGCTCGTGGTGGTCAACCTCGTCCGGTTCGAGCCCAAGCGCACCGCGTGGTCGCTGATCGGGGTCCTCAGCGTGGTGGTCGCGCTCGCCGCGGGGCTCAACGGTTCGGTGACCGGCCGCGGTGAGCGGCACCTGTTCCAGCCGAACGTGATGCGCTCGCTGTTCGTGTTCGCGCTGCTGCTGCTCGGCATCGCGGTGGCGCTCGGGCTCTACCTGCGCTCGCGCGATTCGGAGCGCAAGCAGGTCGTGAAGGCCGCGGTGACCGACGCGCAGACCTCCGAACGGATGGCGCTCGCGCGCGAACTGCACGACGTGGTCGCCCACCACGTCACCGGGATCGTGGTGCAGGCGCAGGCCGCGAAACTGATGGGGGAGAAGGATCCCCTGGTCGCGGTCGAGGCGATGGGCCGCATCGAGCACGCGGGCACCGAGGCGCTGGTCGCGATGCGGCGGCTGGTGCGCAGCATGCGCGGGGACGCCTCGGCGGCCGGCGGCGACGTCACCGAACAGGCCACCACCGATCTCGCCGCCGACCTGCGCAAGCTCGTCGACGAGGCGAACCACGGGGTGCCGACCGAACTCGACCTCGACCTGCCCAGCCCGGTGCCGCACGAGGTGGCGCGCTCGGCGCTCCGGCTGGTCCAGGAGTCGCTGACGAACATCGGCAAGCACGCCGCGGACGCGACGGAAGCCGTCGTGCTGGCGCACCTTTCCGGCGAAGAACTGCACCTGTGGGTCCGCGACGACGGCCGCGCGCGAACGCCTGGCGAGGACCGGCGACCGGCGGGCGGCAGCGGCGGATACGGTCTCATCGGCATGCGCGAACGGGTCGAACTGCTGCACGGCAGGCTCGACGCCGGACCGGCACCGAACGGCGGCTGGCGCGTGGAGGCGTGGCTGCCGCTGGCCTGACGACGTGCGTTTCCCAGCGGAGTCAGCGACAAGCACTGACGACGTGCGTTTCCCAGCGGAGTCAGCGACGAGCAAGGAGAAGAATGACGATCCGGGTGCTGATCGCCGACGACCAGGAAATGGTGCGGATGGGGTTCCGCATGATCCTGGCCGCGCAGGACGACATCGAGGTGGTCGCGGACGTCGCGGACGGGATCACGGCGGTCGGCAAAGCACGCGAGCTGCGGCCCGACGTGTGCCTGCTCGACATCCGCATGCCCGGCCTCGACGGGCTGGAGGTCGCCCGTCAGCTCGCGGGCCCGGACGTCACCGATCCGCTGAAGGTCGTCGTGGTGACCACGTTCGACCTCGACGAGTACGTGCACACCGCACTGCGCAATGGCGCGAGCGGCTTCCTGCTGAAGGACGCGGGGCCCGCGCTGCTGATCGAAGCGGTCCGCGCCGCCGTCCGCGGTGACGCGCTCGTTTCGCCGCAGATCACCGTGCGCCTGCTGAAGCACTTCGAAGGCAAGCCGGCCCGCCGCGCCGTCGAGCAGCCGGCCGATCCGCTGACCGCGCGCGAGCTGGACGTCGTCAGGTCCGCGGCGCGCGGGCTGACGAACACCGAGATCGGCGAGGAGCTGTACCTGTCGCTGTCCACGGTGAAGACGCACCTCGCTTCGGTGCAGGGCAAGATCGGTGCCCGCAACCGGGTGGAAACCGCCGCCTGGGCTTGGCGATCCGGACTCATGGACGACACCGACGCTCCATAGAATGCTCGGTTATGACCTTCCGCCGCCGCCTGCGCGCTCCCGTCGTCCTGCCAGCCGATCCGACCTGCTCGGTGCTCCGTGACGCGGTCGTGGACATCGACGAGACGGGCCGCATCTCGTACTGCGGGCCCGCCGCGACGGCACCCGAAGACGACGGCGTGCTCGTCACCGATCTCAGCGGGATCCTGCTGCCGGGACTGGTGAACTCGCACGCGCACAGCCCGATGACGCTGCTGCGCGGGATGGGCGGCGAGCTGCCGCTGCTGCGCTGGCTGCAGGAGATCATCTGGCCCGCCGAAGCGAAGCTGCGGCCGGAGGACATCCGCGCGGGCATGCTGCTCGGCTCGGTCGAAATGCTGCGGCACGGCGTGACCACGAGCGCCGAGATGTACTTCGATTCCGAGCAGCTCGCGGACGCGGTGCTCACCACCGGCGGGCGGGTGCTGCTCGCCCCGCCGATGATGGACCTGCCGGGGATGGACTGGCGCACGATGCTCGACGGCATCAGCCGCTGGATCGACACCGACGGGCTGCGGTTCGGGCCGGGCGACCGGGTGGAAGTCGGCTACGGCCCGCATTCGGCGTACATGCTCGCGCCGGAGGCGTTGCGCGCCATCTCGGAAGCCGCGGCCGCGCGGGGCGCGCTGGTGCAGATCCACGTCGCGGAAGCCGCCGCGGAGGACGAGAAGCAGCGCGCGGAGCACGGTTCGGTGCCGCGCCTGCTGGACGAGGTCGGCATGCTGGCCGGCCGCACGATCGCCGCGCACGCCGTCCATCTGTCCACGGAGGACATCGAGCTGTTCGCCGCGCGCGGCACTGGTGTCGCGCACTGCCCCGGCTCGAACGCGAAGCTCGCCTCCGGGATCGCAAGGCTGCCCGAGATGCGCGCGGCCTCGGTGGCGGTCGGGCTCGGCACCGACGGCCCCGCCAGCAACGACGACCTCGACCTGTGGGAAGAGGTGCAGCTCGCCGCGATGTTCGCCCGGCTGTCCACAAAGGACTCCACCGTGCTCGGGGCGGGCGCGGCGCTGCTGATGGCCACCCGCGGCGGCGCGGAGGCGCTCGGCCGCGACGATATCGGCGCGCTGGAAGCGGGGCGGTGGGCCGATCTGGTGCACGTCGACACCGACGACCCGGCGTTCGCCACCGGCCTCGGCGTGCCGGACGGCCAGCTCCTGCAGAACCTGGTGTGGGCGGCGGGTTCGCGCCGGGTCCGCGACGTGTGGGTCGCGGGCGAGCAGGTCGTCGGCGAGGGCGAATCGCTGCGCGTGGACAGGGCGAAGGTCCAGGCGAGTGCCGCCGAAGCGGCGGCACGGCTGCGCGTCTGACGCCGCGACGGAGACCTTCCGGGCATCAGCGTCGCCATGTTGCGCGCCGCGAAAGGCGAGATCGCGGCATCAGATTCCCCGAAGGGCGCCGATCGGCGCGGCGGGCGCGGCCGAAGCCGTGCCCGTCATCGCCATGCCGCCCGCGGCGGCGAGCGCCGGTGCCGCACCGGCGGCGATCTTCCCCGGTTTCCTCTGCTGTCCTCCAGCGTTCGTCGAGGAGCGGCGTAACCGAACCCCGGTACGGCCACAGATAACCAGATGATCCGCTGGCGAGTGGGCGATGTCCGAAACTGGCCTACTCGGGCGGCTTCGGCACCCTGGTCCGGCGGTAGAGCTGCACGAACCCGGCCAGCAGGCACAGCGCGCCGCCGCCGACCGCGCCCTGCGTCACGCCGAGCAGCAGGTCGTCCCTGGTGAAGCTGCCGGGATCGCGGACCTCGGCAGGCCGGTCGCAGTGCAGCTTCGCGGTACCGGTGAACCAGGCGCGGTCGTTCGTGGTGCTGCCGCTACCGCGCTCGGCGGCCGAATGACCGTAGACCCGGTAGGTCTTCGGCGGCCCCGACGGCGGCGTCAGCGTGCAGCCGAACAGGTCGTCGGTGTAGGAGCGCAGCGCGATCCGGTCACCCTCGTCGAACTCCATCGAAAGGTCCGCGTCGATCGGCGACCAGTCCGAGCCGAGCGCCTTCGCGCCGAGCACCGCGGTGGAGGTCACCAGGAACCCGATCAGCGCGACGCCGCCGAAGAAGATCGCCAGCACGAACCAGCGCAACACCTTGGGCCTGTCTGCCGGATCACGGCCCTGAACGGTCACACCGACAGAAGCTAGCGCAAACCGGGCACCGTCAAGCGCGCGGTACCGGGCGCAGCACGAGCTCGGTCAGGTGCGCGTCCGGCGTCGCGGAGACGGCGGTGACCACCGCGGTGGCCACCGAGTCCGGCCGCAGGTACTGCTCGGGCGCGTAGTCCTTGCCCTCGCCCGCGATCACGGCCTGCTGCATCTCGGTGTCGGTGCGCCCGGGGAAGATCGACGTGACGCGCAGCTTCGGCTCTTCGGCGCGCAGCACGTCGGCGAACGCGCGCAGCCCGAACTTGCTCGCCGCGTACGGGCCCCAGCCTTCCCGTGCGGCGAGGCCCTGCCCGGAGTTGACGAGCACCACGTGCCCGCCCGCGGCGCGCAGCGCGGGCAGGAGGTGCCGGGTCAGCTCGACCACGGCGAGCAGGTTGACCTCGAAGTTCCGGCGCCACACCGACGCGTCGGCCGCCTCGACGGTGCCGAGGTCCGCGACGCCGGCGCAGTGCACCAGCACGTCCAGCTCGCCGATGTCCGCGGTCGCCGCGCGCAGCGCTTCGGCGTCGGTCAGGTCGACCGGCCACGGCTCGGTGCCGGGCAGATCGGCCGCGAG
Source organism: Amycolatopsis minnesotensis (assembly GCF_039529815.1). Classification (NCBI taxonomy): domain Bacteria; kingdom Bacillati; phylum Actinomycetota; class Actinomycetes; order Pseudonocardiales; family Pseudonocardiaceae; genus Amycolatopsis; species Amycolatopsis minnesotensis. Next base: position 110,717 of record NZ_BAAANN010000019.1, read on the forward strand.
CCGTTCGAGTGCGCTCGCGTCGCGGCCGCCGAGCAGTACGCGATGGGTCGGCTCCAGCGCGTGCGCGACCGCGGCGCCGATGCCGCGCGACGCGCCGGTGACCAGTGCGGTCGGGGTGTCCGTCATACGACCCACCGTAGATCCCCCTTGACTCGGCGACCGTCGCGGCGTGAGATCCCCGCTGTGACCTCCGCGAAGATCGAACCCGGCAACCGCGTCCTCGGCAAGGTGGCGCTGCGCATCATGCCGTTCCTCGGCCTGCTGTACTTCGTCAACTACCTGGACCGGGTGAACATCGGGTTCGCCGGCCCCAACGGGATGAACTCCGAGCTGGGGCTCACCGCGACCGCGTTCGGCTTCGCCTCCGGGGTGTTCTTCCTCGGCTACCTGGTGCTGGAGGTGCCGAGCAACCTGGCGCTGCACCGCTTCGGCGCGCGCCGCTGGCTGGCCAGGATCATGATCACCTGGGGGATCGTCGCCACCGTGATGGCGTTCGTGCCGAACCCGACGACGCTGATCATCCTGCGGTTCCTGCTCGGCGTCGCCGAGGCCGGTTTCTTCCCCGGCATCATCCTGTACCTGACCTACTGGTTCCCGGCCTCGCAGCGCGCGAAGGCGGTCGCGCTGTTCATGGCCGCGGTGCCGGTGTCCTCCGCGGTCGGGTCGACGGTGTCGAGCCTGCTGATCGCGCACGGCGGCGGCGTGTTCGGGCTCTCCGGCTGGCGGTTCATGTTCCTGGTCGAGGGCGTGCCCGCGATCCTGCTCGCGGTCGTCACCTGGTTCTACCTGACCGACCGCCCCGAAAAGGCCAAGTGGCTCACCGCCGAAGAACGCACCTGGCTCACGAACGAACTGGAGGCCGAGCGGAAGGCGACCGAGGCCGAGCACCACTGGCCGCTGCGGAAGGCGCTGACGCACCCGCGGATCCTCGGGCTGGCGTTCGTCTACTTCGGCATCGCCTACGGGCTCTACGCGCTCGGGTTCTTCCTGCCCACCATCATTTCCGGCTTCTCGCAGCAGTTCGGGTCGAAGCTCAGCACGACGCAGGCGGGCCTGGTCACCGCGATCCCGTACGTCGTCGGCGCCGTGGTGATGGTGCTCTGGGCCCGCCACGGCGACCGCACCGGCGAGCGGAAGTGGCACGTGGCGCTGCCGATGCTGCTCGGCGGGTTCGCCATCCCGGTCGCGCTGTACCTCGGCAACCCGTACGCCGCGATGGTCGCGGTCACCGTGTGCGCGGTGGGCGTGTGCGCCGCACTGCCGACGTTCTGGGCGCTGCCGTCGAACTTCCTCTCCGGCGCCGCCGCGGCGGGCGGGATCGCGCTGATCAACTCGCTCGGCAACATCAGCGGGTTCGCCGCGCCGTACGTCACCGGGTGGCTGCGCGATCTCACCGGGAGCCAGCGCACCGGTTTGTGGGTCGTCGGCGCCTGCATGGTCGCGGGTGCCGTCGTCGCGCTCGTCCTCGGCGCGAAACCGAAGAAGACCGCGTTCCTCGACAAACCGTGATGCCCTGAAGGTGCCCTTGAGGGAATGTGGTGCCCCGAAGGGCACCTTCAGAGCATGGGGGACCTGCCGCGGGGCGTGGCCATCGGCGGCACGAACCTAGCGGACGCCGATGCGGCCCGCGAGGCCGAAGAATCCCTTCTTCCACACCGAAACGATCGCCGGGCGCGGCTGCGCGGTGCCGCCGTCCGGCCAGTGCGAGGTCGGGTTCGCCGAACTGGCCGCGTTCTCACCGGGGTGCTGGACCGCGACGAGCACGAGGTTGTCGGTGACCACCGGGCCGCAGGTCTCCGCGCCGACCGGCACCGACAGGAACTGCTTGACGTGCCCGCGTTCCGGGCCGTCGACGGGCACCGAGAACAGGCCGTCGTTGGCGCCGAGCGTGTTGCCGTCGGTGGAGATCCACAGGTTGCCGTGGCGGTCGAAGGCGACGTTGTCCGGGCACGAGATCGGCGACACCTGCTCCTTCGGGAAACCGCCGAAGTAGGTGTCCGCGGTCTTCGGGTCGCCGCACACGAGCAGCAGCCGCCACGAGAACGTCAGCGACGCGCTGTCACCGTTGTCCTCGTCCCATTCCAGGACGTGGCCGTTCTTGTTGCCGTTGCGCGGGTTCGGCTCATCGGCACCGGCCTTGCCCGCGGCGCCGCGGTCGGTGTTGTTGGTCAGCGCGGCGTAGATCCTGCCGTTGACCGGGTTCGGCTCGATGTCCTCCGGCCGGTCCATCTTGGTCGCGCCCGCCTTGTCCGCGGCCTGCCTGGTGAAGACGTACACCTCCTCCGCGCTGAATCCGTCCACAAAGGACTTGTCGCCGCTGGCGAGCGGGATCCACGAGCCGGTGCCGTCGAACTCGCCGTCCGAGGGGAGCTTGCCGGTGCCGTCGATCTCGCCGGGGCTGTTGCCGGTGAACTTGCCGACGTAGAGCGTGCCGTCGTCGAGCAGGCCCGAGTTGTGGCGGCGGGCGTGCGCGCTGTCGCCCTTCTTGTACTTGCCCTTCGACACGTACTTGTAGATGTACTCGAAGCGCTCGTCATCACCGGAGTACACCGCGACGCGGCCGTCCTTGGTGATCTTCACGTTCGCGGCCTCGTGCTTGAACCGGCCGAGCGCGGTGTGCTTGATCGGCGTCGAATGCGGGTCGTGCGGGTCGATTTCGACGACCCAGCCGAACCGGTTCGGCTCGTTCGGTTCGCGCGCGACGTCCCAGCGCTTGTCGAAGCGCTCCCACTTGCGGGTGCTCTCGCCGGTGCCGATGGCGTAGCGCTTGAGGCGCGTGGCCGCTGAAGGGTCTCCGGGGTCGGTGACCTTGTCGGCGTTCGCGAAGTACTGGTGGAAGTTCTCCTCACCGGAGAGCACCGTGCCCCACGGCGTGACGCCGCCGGAACAATTGTTCTGCGTGCCGCGCACCTTGCGGCCGCTCGGGTCCGCGGAGGTCTTCAGGAACTTCGACCCCGCCGCGGGCCCGCGCACCTCGAACTCGGTGTCGAGCGTGATGCGGCGGTTGAGCGGGCTCGGCACCGTGCGCAGCGCGCCGAACACCGGGTCGCGGAAGGTCTGCACGACCGACAGCCCGTGCGCGGCCCAGGCGATCTTCGCCTGCTCCTCGGTCGGGTTCTTCGGGTCGTACTGGTCGGCGGGGAACAGGTGCACCTCGGTGGTGTACTCGTGGTTCACCACCAGCAGGTTGCGGATGCCGAGCGGGTCCTGCGGGATCAGGCCGACGAAGTCGTTGTTGTAGCCGAACTGCTTCGCCTGCGCGGCCGCGGTCTGGTTGCGGAAGTCGAACTTCGGCGCGCCCGGCACCACCGCGTCGCCCCAGCGGATGACGACGCTCTGGCCGTAGCCCTGCGGCGTCGTGACGGCGTCGAACTTGTTCGGCGGCACGGGATCGAAGTCGGTGCCGGGGACCGGACGACCGGGGCGCGGGTGGTGACCGGCGGTAGCCGCGGCGGTGGCTTCGGCAGCCGCGGCGGTGCCGGACAGCGCGGCGAACCCGCCCGCGGTCGCGGCGAGCACGGCGCCCGCCTTCAGCGCGCCGCGGCGGGACACGACGTCCTTGACGACGTCACCGAAGTACTCGTTGTCCGAGGGGTTCGGTGCCTCGTGCGCGCAGGCGTTGCCGCAGCGGTATTCGCAGGTGACGGGGGATCGGCCACCGGGGTGGGCGATCAGGGGCAACAACCGCCCGGGCTCGATGGACACACGGCCTCCATGGTGGTCACTCGGTCAGGGGAACGCGAGCGACCGTAAGTGCCCAAAGCGATCCGATCAGGACATCGAGGTGAACGGACGGCGAACGGGACGGACCGATGCGAACGCGTTACCGCTGCTGGGACCGGTCGAAACGGCACGGACGCGGAGCGTCACCGAATCAGGGTTTCGGGCACGGCGAGGTCGTGGACGGGGAAGCAGATCTCCAGCAGGTCAGCGGGCCGGGCACGGCGTAGTCGATGGTCCTACCCCAGCAAGCTCGCGACGGCGTCCGCGAACGCTTCCGGGGCCTCCTGCGGGACGTTGTGCCCGATCCCGTCGAGGTACCGGTGTTCGTACGGCCCGGTGAAGAACTCGCGGTCCTCCGCGGCACTCGGCCCGCCGACGCCGTCGGCGCCGCTTTCGAGCACGACCGACGGGACGGTGATCGGCGGCTCGCCGTCGAGCAGGTCCTCGAGCTTCTGGTACCGCGGATCGCCGTCCGCGAGGCCGTACCGGTGCCGGTAGGAGTGGATCACCACGTCGACGAAATCGGGGTTGTGCAGGCTCGGCGCGCTCGCCGGGAACGCGGTCGCGACGCCGTCCCAGGTCGGCGACCAGGTGCGCCACAGCAGCTCGCACAGCTCGTCGCGGTTGCGGTCGAGCCCGCGGCGGCCCCGCTCGGCGTGGAAGTAGTACTGGTACCAGTACGTGCGCTCCCATTCCGGCGGCGCCGGTTCGCCGGCGTAGGCCAGGTTCTGCACGTTGTAACCGTCGACGGTGACGAGCCCGCGGACGCGCTCGGGGTGCAGCGCGGCGGCGATGCAGGCCGCCCTGCCGCCCCAGTCGTACCCCGCGAGCACGGCCTTCTCGATCTTCAGCGCGTCCAGGAAGTCGAGCAGGTCCTGCGCGAGCGCGCCCTGCTGGCCGGAGCGGATCGTGGTGTCGTCGAGAAAGCGCGTCGAGCCGAAGCCGCGCAGGTACGGGGCGAGCACGTAAGCGCCCCGACCCGCGAGGATCGGGGCGACTTCGTCGAACGTCCGCACGTCGTACGGGAATCCGTGGAGCAGGACGACCGGGACACCGCCCAGGTCACCGGCCCACTCGTACGCCACGTCGAGCACTGGCGTCGAAATCCGTGCCGGGTAAGGAAAAACCATACCGTGATCTTGTCACGCCCGGCGGGCTCAGAACTCCTCGCCGCCGACCAGCGCGGCTTCGGCGGGCACCGTGTGCGCATCGGGCTTGCGCTCCCGCAACGACAACAGCCCACCGGCGATCACGCACAGCACGGCGGACACGACGAACGGCGACTGCGGCGAGCCGAGCCATTCGGCGACGTGCCCGACCAGAGTCGCCGCGACCGCGCCGCCGAGCCAGCGGCAGAAGTTGTAGCCCGCGCTCGCCACCGGGCGCGGAGCGTCCGAAATGGACATCGCGGTCCCGGTGAACAACGTGTTGAGCAGCCCGGAAACGAGGCCGCTGACCACGATCGCGACGACCAGCACCGGCTTGCTCGGCACCGCCATCACCAGCATCAGCACCGCGTACCCGAACACCGAAAGCGCCGCGGCGTGCCGCTCGCCGAGCTTGCCGGCGAGCTTCGGCGCGAACACCACGCCCGCCACCGCCACGCACAGGCCCCAGCCGCAGAAGATCAGGCCCACCGCGATCGCGTTCCACTCCAGTACGAACGGCGACCACGCGAGCACGGTGAAGAACGCGGCGGTGTACAGCGCCGACGCGACGGAGGTGCGCAGCAGCCCGCGGTGCGCGAGCGCGCGGATCGGGTCGAGCAGCCGGATCGGATCCCGTTTCTGGTGCGAGTCGCTGTTCAGGAACACCGCGCACAGCACCAGCCCGGCGAGCATCAGCACCGCCGTCCCGACGAACGGCCCGCGCCACGAAATGCTGCCCAGCAACGCCCCGAGCAGCGGACCGACCGAAAGCCCGATACCGAGCGCGGCCTCGTACAGCAGGATCGCGCCGCCCTGCCCGCCGGTCGCCGCGCCGACGATCACCGAAAGCGCGGTGGCGATGAAGAACGCGTTGCCGAGCCCCCACACCGCGCGCAGGCCGACGAGCTGCTCGATCGAACCGGCCACCGAGCACAGCGCGGTCGCCGCGACGATCAGGGTCAGCCCCACCAGCACGGTCCGCTTGGCGCCGAACCTCGCGCTCGCGGCACCGGTGACGAGCATCGCGATCACCTGCACGCCGAGGTAGCTCGAAAAGAGCAGGGTCACCTGTGACGGCGTCGCGTCCAGCCCCTTGGCGATCGAGAGCAGGATGGGGTCGACCAGGCCGATGCCCATGAACGCGATCACGGCCGCGAAAGCGGTGATCCAGACTTGTTTCGGCTGTCCCTTGACCGCGTCAAGCAGGCTGCCGTGATGGCTGTTACTTCCGCTCATCCCGGATCAGTTCCTCCTTCAATGTGCTCTGCTCCAGAAGCTTCCGGAGCGCCGGTAGCGCGGTGTCGATCGCCGCGCGGTCTTCCTCGTCGAGCGCGATGAGGCGTTCGCGAAGGAACTCCTCGCGCGCGAGCACGAGTTCGTCGTAGAACCGGAGACCGTCGTCCGTCACCGCGACGAGGACGGCGCGCCCGTCGGCGGGATCGGGCGTCCGCTTGACGATGCCGAGGCGTTCGAGCCTGGCCACCACGTCGGTCATCGACGGGAGCCGGACGCCTTCCAGCTCGGCGAGCCTGCTCATCCGGCTCGGGCCGCCGCGCACCAGCTCGGACAGCACGGAGCCCTGGGTGAGGGTGAGCTGGAGCTGGGGTGTCTGCCTGCGGACGACGTAGTACAGCCGGAACAGCAGGGGGCGCAGCTCGTGGGCCAGTTCGGCGACCGATGCGGCTCGACGATTCACTTAGCCAGGCTAACATATTTAGTTAGGGTGGCGAAGTAATTCGGCGCACACCGGCTCGAGCCGAAGCTGCCGAAGCTGCCGGGGATCAAGGATCATCAGCGGGTGCGGCGATGCGCGTCGGCGCGCACTACCGTCGCGGACATGGATGCGGTGGTGTTCGACCTCGACGGCGTACTGGTGGACTCGGAGCAGATCTGGGACGAGGTGCGCCGGGCGGTGGTCGCCGAGCACGGCGGCACCTGGACCGGCGAGGCGACCAGGGCGCAGCAGGGGATGAGCACCCCGGAATGGGCGCGCTACCTGGTCGAAGAGCTGGGCGCGCTGCTCACCCCGGACGAAATCGCCGAGGTGGTCATCTCGCGCATGGCGCGGCGGTACGCGGCAGGGCCGCCCGTCCTGGACGGCGCGGCGGAAACCGTGCGCGCGGTCGGCGAGCGGTATCCGGTGGCGATCGCCAGCTCGTCACCACCGGTGCTGATCGAGGCGTTCCTGGACGCGACGAAACTGGCTCCGCTGGTGCCGGTCGCGCTGTCGAGCGAACTCGTCGCGAGGGGGAAACCGGCGCCCGATGTGTACGTCGAGGCGGCGCGGCGGCTCGACGTCGACCCGACGCGGTGCGCCGCGGTGGAGGACTCGACGAACGGGCTGCGGTCGGCGCTCACCGCGGGCATGACCGTCTACGCGGTGCCGAACCCGCACTTCCCGCCCGACCCGGCGGTGCTGTGGCAGGTCCCGCACGTCCTCGGGAGCATCCGGGACCTGCCCAGCGCGCTCGGCTGATCCTTCCTCCAACGCCCTGAAGATGCCCTTCGCGGCAGCAGATTCCCCGAAGGGCACCTTCAAGGGCACGCACGGCCCCGCGACTACGCGAGGGCGGGGAGAGTGGCGTCAGCGCCCGGCTGGCTACTCGCCCGCGATGAACGTCTCGACCGCGTCGCGGGCGACGGAGTCGCTGTACTGCTCCGGCGGCGACTTCATGAAGTACGAGGACGCGGACAGGATCGGGCCGCCGATCCCGCGGTCCTTCGCGATCTTCGCGGCGCGCACGGCGTCGATGATGATGCCGGCCGAGTTGGGCGAGTCCCAGACCTCGAGCTTGTACTCCAGGTTCAGCGGCACGTCGCCGAACGCGCGGCCTTCGAGGCGCACGTAGGCCCATTTGCGGTCGTCGAGCCACTGCACGTAGTCCGACGGCCCGATGTGCACGTTGCCCTTGCCGAGGTCGCGGTCGACCTGCGAGGTCACCGACTGGGTCTTGGAGATCTTCTTCGACTCGAGGCGCTCGAGCTCCTTCATGTTCAGGAAGTCCATGTTCCCGCCCACGTTGAGCTGCATCGTGCGGTCGAGCTGGACGCCGCGGTCCTCGAAGAGCTTGGCCAGCACGCGGTGCGTGATGGTGGCGCCGACCTGCGACTTGATGTCGTCGCCGACGATCGGCACGCCGGCGTCGGTGAACTTCTTCGCCCACTCGGGGTCGGACGCGATGAACACCGGCAGCGCGTTGACGAACGCCACCCCGGCGTCGATCGCGCACTGGGCGTAGAACTTGTCGGCGTCCTCGGAGCCCACCGGCAGGTAGGCGACCAGCACGTCGGCCTTCGACTCGCGCAGCGCGGCGACGACGTCGACGGGCTGCTCGTCGGACTCCTCGATCGTCTCGCGGTAGAACCGGCCGAGCCCGTCCATGGTGTGCCCGCGCTGCACGGTGACGCCGACCGGCGGCACGTCCGCGATCTTGATCGTGTTGTTCTCGCTGGCGAAGATCGCCTCCGAGAGGTCGCGGCTGACCTTCTTGGCGTCCACGTCGAACGCGGCGACGAACTCGATGTCGGACACGTGGTAGTCGCCGAACTGCACGTGCATCAAACCTGGCACGCGCGATGCGGGATCGGCGTCGCGGTAGTACTGCACGCCCTGCACCAGCGACGCCGCACAGTTGCCGACGCCAACGATGGCCACCCGAACGCGGCGGTTCTCGCCCATGCCGGTTTCTCCTTAACTAGTGATCTGTAGGTGAGTGCTCGCCGTCAGCGGCCCGGGTCGCCCCGGTCGTGCTGCTCGGCCTGTTCGTGCGCGATCAGCTCGTTGAGCCACCGCACTTCCCGTTCGCTGGTCTCCAGCCCGAGCCGGTGCAGCTCGCGGGTGTAGCGGTCGATCTTCTCCTCGGCCCTGGCCATGGCGGCACGAAGCCCTTCGCGGCGCTCCTCGACGCGACGGCGACGACCCTCCAATATGCGCATCCTGACGTCGGCCGGTGTCCTCGAGAAGAACGCGAGGTGGACGCCGAAGCCCTCGTCGTCCCAGGTCTGGGGACCCGCGTCACCGAGCAGCTCGGCGAAGTGCTCCTTGCCCTCCGCGGTGAGCTTGTACACGCGCTTGGCCCGGCGGCCCCACGTCCTCGTCGACGCGGCACGGCCCGCCTCCGCCTCGTCGTCGATCTCCTCGACGAGGAAGCCGTTCCGCAGCAGCCTCCGCAAGGTCGGGTACAGCGATCCGTAGGAGAACGTGCGGAACGTGCCGAGCGTGTCGTGCAGCCGTTTCCGCAGCACGTAGCCGTGCATCGGCGCCTCGTGCAACAGCCCGAGGATGGCGAACTCCAGCACGGGGACACCTCCCTCCGGGGAATGAACGGCCTCGCCCGGCGTTGTCCCACCTGCGAGCGGGCGAACCGCTCGACGGGTGCTCCGACCGCTTGACGACACCGTCAACCTACCGCCGGAGTATATCGCGCCGATACATCGAAGTGGTGTACATAACCTTTCCGAGTGACCTCCGCGCCGCCCAGTCGACGAGGGAAATTCACCGGAGTGTTATCAAATTTCCGGCGTGTCGCATTTCGGGCGAAGATCGCTAGGCAGAACGGCTCATTGGGAGCACACGCCGGGCACGTAGTCTGTCCACGTGCGGAACGAGCGACAGATCGTGGACTACGCCTTGCAGCGCCGTGCGCTGCTGGCCGGTGTCTACTCCGGTCGCGTCGGCACGATGGACGTCTGCGACGCCAGCCCGTACCTGCTGCGGGCAGCCAAGTTCCACGGCCAGCCGAGCCGGACGAGCTGCCCGGTCTGCCGCAAGGAGGCGTTGACGCACGTCTCGTGGGTCTACGGCGACGAGCTGAAGCACGCCGCCGGCTCCGCGCGGAGCCCGGACGAGCTCACCAGGATGGCCAACCTGTTCACCGAGTTCACCGTGTACGTGGTGGAGGTCTGCCGGACATGCGGGTGGAACCACCTGGTGCAGTCATACGTCCTTGGCACGGGAACCCCTGGCTGCCCTGAACCCAGGCGCAGCTCGCGGAGGACAGCAGGACAGTGATCAGCAGGACAGTGATCAGCGCGACCGGAACGACCAGAAGTGCAGCTCATGACCACAGAACGGCGTACCCCGAACCGCCGTCCTGGGAGGCTCTTTCGTGAACGACCAGTACAACCGCTCCTGGCCTGGCGAGGAGCCTGATCGGCACCGTCACGCCCAGTGGCCGACCGACGACGAGCCGCAGTGGCCTGGCGAGCGACCCCCGCGCCGCCAGCCGCCGAGGCAGCAGAACCAGCCGCCGCAGTGGCCATCCGGTGACGAGCCGCAGTGGCCTGGCGAGCAGGAGCCGCCGCGCAGGCCGCCGAGGCAGGGCCCGCCGCCCGGGTACCGGCCACCCCCCGGCCCCCCGCCGGGCGCACCGCAAGGTCCCCCGCAGGGCCCGCCGCCAGGGCAGCGCCCGCCGCAGGGGCCACCGCCTCCCCAGTACCGGCAGCCGCCACCGCCGCCACCGCCGCCGGGCAGGCGGCCCCCCGGCGACGAACCGACCGGGTACGTGCCGCGCGGCGTCGACCCGAGCGCGCGCGAGCCCGAGCTGCTCACCCACCACGAGCACAACGGCACCGTCGGCCAGCCCGCGCACGACGACCACGGATACGACGACGGCTACGACCACGGGTACGACGATTACGACGACGGCTACGCCGACGAGCAGGCCAGGTTCAACGAGTTCGGCGCGGACGAGGAAGACCCCGGTGACGGCAAGGGCAAGAAGGAAAAGCCGGTACTGACCCCGAAGCAGCGCAAGAAGCGGCGCTGGCGGCGGATCCGGCGCACCCTCTACGTCCTGTTCGGCCTCTTCGTGGTGCTGCCGGCGGCCGCGTTCACGATCGCCTACTTCTTCGTCGACGTGCCGACGCCGGAGGAGGTGGCCGCCAAGCAGAGCCAGGTCGTCACCTACTACTTCGGCGACGGCTCGGAGATGGGCAAGGACGTCCCGCCCGGCGGCAACCGGCAGATCCTGAAGCCGGAAGAGATCCCCGAGGTGGTCAAGCACGCCGCGTACGCGGCGGAGGACGCCACCTTCGAGACCAACAGCGGTTTCGACGTCACCGGCATCCTGCGCGCGGTCTGGAACCAGGCCACCGGCAAGCAGGGCGGCGGGTCCACGATCTCGCAGCAGTACATCAAGAAGGCGACCGAGAACGAAGCCCCGACGCTCACCCGTAAGTTCACCGAGCTGGTGAAGTCCTTCAAGATGAACAACCAGCAGGACAAGAAGGACATCATCGCGGCGTACCTGAACACGATCTTCTTCGGGCGCGGTGCGAGCGGCGTCGCGACCGCGTCGGAAGCGTATTTCAAGAAGCCGGTGAAGGACCTGAACGCCTCCGAGGCGGCGCTGCTGGCCGGACTCATCCAGGGGCCGAGCCGCTCGGGGAACATCGACTACGCGAAGTCGCGCTGGAAGTACGTGATGGACCGGATGGTCGAGAACAAGTGGCTCTCGCCGGCCGACCGCGCGGCCGCCACGTTCCCGATGCCGGTACCCGCCGAGGAGACCAAGCCGAAGGGCATCACCGGCCCGAACTCGCTGGTGCAGAAGCGGGTCGAAGCCGAGCTGGACGCGGCGGGCTACTCCGAGGAGAAGATCCACGCCGGCGGCTACAAGATCTACACCACGATCGACCCGAAGGCGCAGCAGATGGCGCAGGACGCCGCCGAGTCGGTCATGAAGGACGTGATCGGCAAGCAGCCGGAACTGAGGAAGGCGCTGGTCGCGGTCGACCCGAACAGCGGCGGCGTCAAGGCGTACTACGGCGGCACCGGGCTGTTGCCCGACGGCAAGACGGCGGATCTCGACTGGGCCAACTACCAGCGAGAACCCGGCTCGTCGTTCAAGCCGTTCGACCTGGTGGCGCTGCTGCAGAAGGGCAAGGGCCTCGGCGAGACCTTCACCTCGAAGAACGGCGCGTCGTTCAAGGGCTCGCCGCCGATCGGCAACGTGAGCCACTGCGACAACGAACCGGCGCCGTGCACCGTCGCCGAAGGCATGCAGAAGTCCGTCAACACCGTGTTCTACGACATGGTGACGAACGTGACCGGCACCCAGCCGGTGATCGACGCGGCGCACGCCGCCGGGATCCCCGCCCAGCACGGCAACGTCAAGACGATGGAAGCCGGTGACGCGAACATCTCCATCGGTGGTGGCAAGACGCAGGTCACCACCGAGGACATGGCCGCCGCGTACGCCACCTTCGCCGCCGAAGGGATGCACCGCGCGCAGCACTTCGTCGACAAGATCACCATGCCGGGCGGCGATGTCGTCTACCAGACGCCGACCCAGGAAAAGCCCGCCTTCTCCGACGACGCGGAGAAGAGCAAGCAGATCGCGGGCAACGTCACCGAATCGCTGCAGCCGGTGGTCTCGTACTCGAAACTGGACTGCGCGAGCGGACGGGAATGCGCGGGCAAGACCGGTACGCACCAGTACGTCGGCGGGAGCGACAGCCCCAAGTCGAAGGACAACGCGCAGGCGTGGATGGTCGGCTACACCCCGCAGATCTCGACCGCGGTGTGGGTCGGCACCAACGGGAACCGGCCGATCTACAACGCGCAGGGCAAGCCGATGTACGGCAGCGCCGAGCCGGGCAAGATCTGGCAGAAGTTCATGGACGCCTACCTCAAGGGGCAGCAGGAGCTGAAGTTCCCCAAGGTGGACCTGATCGGGAAGCCGGTCGTGTCCGCGCCGCCGTCCACGTCGTCGAAGGCGCCGGAGACCCCGAAGACGAGCGAGCCGCCGCCCCCGCCACCGTCGACGAGTTCGGAGCAGCCACCGCCTTCGACGTCGAGCGACACGGGCACGCCGACCAAGCCGACGAAGACGACCGACCGGCCACCCTTCCCCGGCGGTGACAACGACCACAACGGGTGGCTCGGCCAGCCACCACCCGGCCGGAGCCGCGACGGCTGACCGAAGGCCCCGCACGATTCGTTCGTGCGGGGCCTTCTTCGTGTTTCCGCGTATGCTCGGGCTTGTCACCGGGGGGAGACATCTCATGAGCCACATCGCGTTCTGCGTCCCGTTCGGCGCCGGGCACGTCAACCCGACGCTCGGCCTCGCCGCCGAACTGCTCGCGCGGGGGCACCGGGTGAGCTACGCCGTGCACAGCTCGATGGCGGGGCGGGCCGAGGCGATCGGCGCGGAAGTGCTCGCCTACGAGTCGAAGATGCTCGGCGAGTTCGACGAGCCGCCCGAGTTCGGCCGCGGCGAGCTGCCGAAGGTGATGGCCGCGATGCTGCGCGAGACCAAGCGGCTCGTCCCGGAAATGATCGCGCGGTACGAAGGCGACGAGCCGGACCTGGTCGTGCACGACGGTCCCATCGCGTGGTGGGGCCGGTTCCTCGCGGCGCACTGGGGCGTGCCCGTCGTGACGAGCTGGCCGAATCTGGTGAGCAACGAACACTGGTCCATGACGCGGTACGTGGACGTGAACAGGGCGAGCCCGCGCCTGCTGCTGACGTTCCTGCGGATGGCGGTGTTCGCGAAGAAGTACAGGCTGCGCGCCGACACCGTCGTCAACGGCTCGACCGACCTGCCCCAGCTGGTGTTCGTGCCGAGGGCGTTCCAGTTCGAAGGCGGCACGTTCACCGGGGCGCACCACTTCGTCGGGCCCGGCCTCGGCGACCGGTCGGCGTTCCAGGGCGGCTGGGCCCCGCCGGGGGACCGGCCGGTGGTGCTCGTCTCGCTCGGCACCGCCTACAACGACCGCCCGGAGTTCTACCGGACCTGCCTCGACGCCTTGGCCGGTCGCGACGAGCACGTCGTGCTGTCGGTCGGCGAGAAGATCGACCCGGCGGGCCTCGGCGCGCTGCCGTCGAACGTCGAAGCGCACCAGTCGGTGCCGCAGCTCGCCGTGCTGGAGCGGGCGTGCGCGTTCGTGACCCACGCGGGGATGGGCTCGACCATGGAGGCGCTGCACTTCGGCGTGCCGACCGTCGCGATCCCGCAGATGCCGGAGCAGCGCGCCAACGCCGACCGGCTGGCCCAGCTCGGCCTCGGCGTCCACCTGCCACCCGCGAACGTCACCGCGGCGAGCCTGTCGGCCGCGCTCGACTCGGTGCGCGGCAACGAGGAGATGGCCGCGAACCTGGCGTCGATGCGCGACGAGATCAAGCGCGCCGGGGGCGTGCGTGCGGCGGCCGACGTCGTGGAAGCCGAACTCAGGTGAGTTCGACGACCCTTCGCTCGGTACCGGCCACGCGAGCGGCCTCGAGCACGCGCAACGCCTCCAGCGCGCTCGCCGGGTCGACCGGGAACTCGCCCTCGCCCAGCAGCGCGTCGCGGGTGCGCGCGTAGAAGTCCTCGTACCGGCCCGTTTCCGTCGGCACGGTCTCGACGTCGTCTCCCACGCCGAGCACACCGGCGTCGGCTGCCGGTTCGACGCCCCAGCCTTCGTCGCCGGGTCGCATGCCGTCCTTGATCTGCGGCTCCTGCACGTCGAGCCCGTACTTGGTGAACGTGCCCGCGTCGCCGAGCACCCGGAAGCGCGGGTTCCGCGTCCCCGCGAGCGCCGAGGCCCACAGGTGCGAGCGCACGCCGTTGGCGTGGTGGAGCGCGACGAAGGTGTCGTCGTCGGAGGCGCAGGCGGAGACGCCTTCGCGGCGGCGGTCGAGTTCCGCGTAGACCTCGGTGACCGGCCCGAACAGCGTCAGCGCCTGGTCGACGATGTGCGCGCCGAGGTCGTAGAGCAGGCCGCCGGCTTCGGCGGGATCGCCGAGCTCCCGCCAGTTGTCCTTGGGCCGCGGCACCCAGCGGTCGTACCGGGACTCGAACCGGAAGACCCTGCCGAGCCTGCCCGTGTCCAGCACTCCGCGGACGGTCAGGAAATCGGAGTCGAGGCGGCGGTTCTGGAACACGGTGAGCCCGACGCCCGCCTCCGCCGCGGCGCGGACGAGCCGTTCGCCGTCGGCGACCGTCGGCGCGAACGGCTTGTCCACCACGACGGGCGTGCCGCGTTCGATGGCCCGCAGCGCCAGCGGCACGTGCGTCTTGTTCGGGGTGCTCACCACGACGAGGTCGAGCGGGAGTTCGAACAGCGCGTCCGCGTCCGCGACCACGGTCGCGCCGGGATGATCGGCGGCGGCCCGGCTCGCGCGCTCCGGGTCCGAGGTCACGATCGCGGAGACGGTCAGGCCCGGCGTCGCGGCGACGAGGGGGGCGTGGAAGACCCGGCCCCCGGTTCCGTAGCCGAGGATGCCGACACGAAGCTCAGTCATGCGGTAATTAAACAACACTGTTGCTTTATCAGCAATCGGTGGCAAGATGGACACGTGGCGAAATCCGGAGCGAACGTGCGCGGCCTGCGCCAGCACAACCGCGCACTCCTGCTCGACGAAATCCGCCGCACGGGCGGCCTCAGCCGGATCGAACTGGCGAAGGTCACCGGGCTGACCCAGCAGGCCGTCTCCAAGATCGTGCCCGATCTGCTCGACGCGGGCTTCCTCGACGAGGAAAGGCAACCCGCGCAGGGGGTCGGCAAGCCGCGCACGCGGCTCACCATCCGCGGCGAGGCACGGTACGCGATCGGCGTGCAGCTCGAACGCGACGAACTGCGCGCGGTCCGCACCGATCTGCTCGGCACCGTGCGCGCCAGGACCGGCAAGCGCTTGCGCCCCGGGTTCACCCCGGCCGAAGCGGTCACCGCGATCGCCGACTGCGCGCACGAACTCCACAGTGGTGTGGCCGGTGTGGCCGGTGTGGCCGGCACCGGCGCGCTGCTCGGCCTCGGCGTCGGGGCGGCGGGCCCGCTCGACCACGTCACCGGTGTGGTGCACCACGCCACGAAGATGCCCGGCTGGGACCGCGTGCCCCTGCGCGCCGATCTCAGCGCCAAGACCGCGCTCGACGTCGTCGTCGACAAGGACACCAACGCCGCCGCGTTCGCGCACGGCTGGCTGGCCGGCGAACGCCCCCGCGCGACCGCCGTCGTCTTCGTCGGCAGCGGGATCGGCGTCGGCCTGCTCATCGACGGCGAGGTGTACCGCGGGCCGAGGACGAACGCGGGTGAGTTCGGGCACACCACGCTCGACTACACCGGACCGCGCTGCGCGTGCGGGCGGAACGGCTGCGTCGAGGTGCTGCACAACGAGGCCGTGCTGGCGGGCGACCCGGAACGCGCCGCCGACCTGCTCGGCATCGGGCTCGTCGACCTCGTCCAGGTGCTCGACCTCGACCGGATCGTGCTGGCGGGGCGGGGCGTGCGGGCCACGCCGTCGCTCTACACCGACGCGATCAGGAAGCGGCTCGAAGCGTCGCTGCCGCTCCCGCACTGGCAGCGCATCCAGCTCGATCTCGACGAGTTCGGCGACGACATCGTCGCCGCCGGTGCCGCGGCGGAGGTGCTCGCCAAGTTCTACGCCGACCCGGGATGAGCGGGCGTTCACACCTCCGCGACGCGGATCTCGTTAACATCCCCGGGTGTCCAGCCCGACCGAGCAGACGAGCGCACCCGAGGTCCCCGAGCCGGCGCCGCGCGTGGCGCCGAGCCGGACCGACCCCTTCGCCGCCGCCGTGACCCGTCCGATCGGCGGGCCGCTCGGCTCCCACGCGGCCACCGGCAGACACTGGTTCTGGTCGCCGCTGCGGGTCGCGCTGCTGCTCTGCGTCGTCGCGCTGATGCTGGGCTGGTTCGGCAAGGCCCCCTGCATCCAGCAGTTCACCAACGACCAGGGCCAGACCGAGCTCGACTGGCGTTCGGGGCGGCCGTACGTCGCGATGTGCTACTCGGACATCGTGCCGCTCTACGGCGCCGAACGGCTCAACAAACCGGGCGCCTTCCCGTACGAGACGAGCTGGGTGGAGGACGAGGGCACCGCCGGCGCGCAGACCAGGTACATGGAGTACCCGGTGCTCACCGGCCTGTTCCAGTGGGCCAACGCGAAGGTCACGCAGGCGTGGCAGTCGGTCGCCGCGTCCGGGTGGCTGCCGAGCGGCCTCGACGTCGCCGTGTACTTCGACATCACCGCGCTCTTCCTCGCCGCGGGCTGGCTGGTGACGGTGTGGGCGACCTCCCGCACCCACCGCAGGAGACCGTGGGATTCGGTGCTGGTCGCGATCTCCCCGCTCGTGCTCGTGCACGTCTTCACGAACTTCGACGCGCTCGCGACCGCGTTCGCCGCCACCGGCCTGCTCGCCTGGTCGCGGCGAAAACCCGCGCTGGCCGGGCTGCTGCTCGGCATCGGCGCCGCGGCGAAGCTGTATCCGCTGTTCCTGCTCGGGCCGTTGCTCGTGCTGTGCCTGCGCGCGGGCAAGATGCGAGAGTTCGCGAAGACCGCCGCCGCGGGCGCCGGCGCGTGGCTGGCGCTCAACCTGCCGTTCGCGATCTGGCTGCACCAGGGGTGGGCCGAGTTCTTCCGGCTCAACACCAGCCGCCCGATGGACCCGGACTCGATCTACAACGTGATCTCGTACTTCACCGGCTGGACCGGGTTCGACGGCCCGCTCGGCGCGCACCAGACGCCGACCTGGCTCAACATCGTCAGCGGCGGGCTGTTCGTGATCTGCTGCGCCGGGATCGCCTACCTGGCGCTGGCCGCGCCGGTGCGGCCGCGGCTCGCGCAGCTGTGCTTCCTGGTGGTGGCGGCGTTCCTGATCACCAACAAGGTGTGGAGCCCGCAGTACTCGCTGTGGCTCGTCCCGCTGGCCGTGCTCGCGATCCCGCGCTGGCGGCTGCTGCTGGCGTGGATGGTGCTCGACTCGCTGGTGTGGGCGCCGCGGATGTTCTACTACCTCGGCGAGGACCACCGCGGGCTCCCCGAAGGCTGGTTCCTCGGCGCCGTCACCGTGCGGGACCTCGCCGTCGCCGGCCTGTGCGTGCTGGTGATCAGGGAGATCTACCGCCCGTCCGCCGATCCGGTGCGGATCGACGAGGACACGCTCACCGGTGATCCCGGCGGCGGCGTGCTGGACGGCGCGCCGGACGTGGTGACCTGGAAGCAGCGGGCGCCGGTTCCGGTCTGACGCCCGGAACCGGCCTCCCCTCAGCCGGGGCGGAGCACCTCGGGACCCGGCCGGTCGAGCACCCGGGTGGCGCCGAACCCGGGTGAGCCGAAGTCGGTGATCCGCACCGTGACCCGGCCGGGCGCCGCCTCGGCGAGACGGCACGCGAGCCACTCGCCGTCGTGGCGCACCGACCACCGGTCACCGAGGACCGCGAGCCCGCGGCCCTCCAGTTCGGCCACCGAGTCCTCGAGCGGGCCCGCCTCGGCGAGCGGGTAGCCGAACACGGTCAGCGGCAGCCAGCCGTCGCCGTCGCGGCGCAGGTATCCGACGAGCTCACCGTCCTCGGCGCGGTAGACCGGCCGGTCGTTCATCGCTTCCTCCTCGGTCGGGGTGCGTACCCGGCCGAGGCTCCGCCCTGACGCCACGTCAGGAGCAACCCCGATTCCGCCCGCCGAGCGCGTTTAGCCCGCTAACTGCAGCTCAGCGGGGGGCATCGTGCCGGTGGCCGATGCGGGAAAGGGGTCAGGCGCCCAGGTGTTCGCGGAGGTAGGCGATATCGGCGGCCTGGCCGTCGGCGGGGGTTTCCACCACCACCGGGGCGCCCGCCGAACCCGCGACGCCGACCAGCACCTCGGGGTCGATCGTGCCCTCGCCGCCGACCACGCTCGCGTGCCTGTCCCGCGTGGAGCCGAACTCGTCGCGCGAGTTGTTCAGGTGCACGAGGTCGATCCGGCCGGTGATCGCCTTGACCTTGTCCACCGCGGTTTCGAGGTCCCACCCGGCGGCGAACGCGTGGCAGGTGTCGAAGCAGAACCCGGCGCCGAACTCGCCGACCTGCTCCCACAGCCGGGCGATCATGTCGAGATCCTTGGTCATCGCGCCGTCGCCGCCCGCGGTGTTCTCGATCAGGATCGGCACCGCGAACCCGCCGTCCGCGGCCTGGCGCTCGAACAGCTTGCGCCAGTTGACCAGGCCCTCCCGCGGGTCCTCGCCCTTGCGGACGTGCCCGCCGTGCACGATCAGCCCCTTCGCGCCCACCTCGGCCGAGCCGTTCGCGTGCTGCAGCACGCCCTTGCGCGACGGGATCCGGATCCGGTTGTTCAGCGACGCCACGTTGATCAGGTACGGCGAGTGGATGAACACCTCGACCTCGGACGCGGCGATCTCGTCCGCGCTCGGATGCCGCTTCGGCGCCTTCCACCCCTGCGGGTCGGACAGGAAGAACTGCACCACCGCGGCGTCTCGTTCGCGGGCGGCGGGAAGCGGGTCCTCGTCACGGACGTGCGCACCGATCTGCATGCCAGGCAGCGTAGCGCCGGGCGCCGACAGGAATCCGGCGTGCGTGCGCGTGAGGATCCACCGGGTGAATTCCGGTGTCCGGCACCGGGCGGTGACGCTCGTGCAGTACCGTGAGCGCGTTCCGTGAGGCAGCGTGGGTCAGATGCCGGAGGGCGAAGAGCACATGGGGAAGACCGCACAGCGCGTCGGCGCACTGGGGTTCGTCGTCGCGGCGTCCGCGGGCCTGTTCCTTTCGAACAGCGCTTCCGCCACACCCGGCCCGGACCCCCTCCTCAAGGGCGACTGCGAAGCGACCGTGTCGGCCAAGGACGGCACCCCGGTGACCGTCGACGTCGGCGCGCTGGTCAACCGGCCCGGCGCGGTCGACCTCGGGCTCGGCAGCAAGTCGACCAGCGCCAACGGCGGGAAGCCGCTGCTGAACCTCCCGGTCACCGACGCGCTGGACGCGCTCGGCATCACCAAGGTGCCCGGCCTCCGCGACGTGACCACCGGCGTCTGCAAGCCCGTGCAGACGCTCGCCAACAAGGCGGCGGGCGGCGTGCAGAACCTGACCGCCCCGGTCACCGGCGACGACAACGGCCCGACGCAGCCGGACAACCCGCCGACCGAACCGGACGAACCGGACGACCCGAGCGAGCCGCCGCCGAGCGAGCCGCCGCCGGGCAAGCCCACCCCGCCGGACAACCCCGGCAAGCCGGGCGGCCCCGGTGACCAGATCTCGCCGATCGTCACCGCGCCCGGCGACGGTGTCGGCAGCTTCACCGGCGTGCAGACGAGCTTCCCGCTCGACGGCGTGGCGATCAACGGCCTGCCGCCCATCACCGCGCCGATCATCCCGCCCGGCGTGGTGCCCCCGGTGGCGCCGAGCCTCGGCAGCCCCGAACAGCCGCAGGAGGCGACGCCGCCGACGGTGATCGCGCAGCCTTCGTCGGTGGAGGCGCTCCCGGCGTCCACCCCGCCCGCGCGGCTGCCGCTGCTGCTGGCCGTGGTCGCGCTGGCGATCGTCGCCGCCGCGCTCGTGCGCACCTGGATGCGCCGCAAGGCCGCCTGACCGCACACTCGGTGACCGGCAAGTCCACCCGTTTGCGCCCGCCGTTCGGTTCGACGGGCGTCACCGCGCTCCGTTAGCGTCGTTGTCCCTGTGGGTGACCGCAGCAGATGCCGCTGGAGGAACGCGATGCAAGGGCGTACGCGCAGGACGGTAGCCACCGGGGCCACGGTGTTCGTGCTGGCCGGATCCGCCGTGCTCGGCGCGCCGGCGACGGCGTCGGCCGGCACGGTCGTGCCCGCGCGCTGCGGCCAGACCGTCACCGTCCATCCCGGTGACAAGGTGCAGACCCCGTTCGGCCTGAAGACGATCACCGATCTCATCGGCGGTGTGCTCGACGCGCTGTGCCACATCACCGTGAACGTGGTGGACGCCGTCATCGCACCCGTCCCGGTCATCGGCGCACCCGCGGCAGGCGCGATCAACGGCGTCGTTTCGGGCACCACCAACGGGCTCGGCAAGGCCGCGGGCGACGTGGGCAAGGCGCTCTCCGGTGGTGGCCAGCCGCCGAAGCAGGGGACCCCGCCGCCCGCGCAGCCACCGAAACAGGGCACCCCCGGCACTCCGGGTTCGCCGGGCGCACCCGCCACCGGCGGTGGCGCGGGTTCCGTGCTCCCGCCGGTCAACAGCCCGCTGGTGCCCGGCGCGGGCACCCCGTTCAGCTTCGGCGGCCTGCCGGTGAGCTTCTCCGGCGGCTATTCGCCGATGCGCGACTACAGCAACGTCCCCGCCGCGACAGCGGGCCTGTACACGCCGTCGCCCGGCGTCCGCTACGGCGGGCAGGTACCCGGTTACGCGCCGGAGTTCGGGATTCTCGGCCAGGAGGGCCCGAAACAGCCCGGCGGTGTCCAGAACGCGGGACGGGCGGAGGCGCTGCCGTCCGGTTCGAGCGGGCTCCCCGGCGGTGTCGGACTGCCCGTTCTCGTTGCCGTGGTCGCACTTTCCGGTGCGAGCGCCGGTCTCGTGCGCACCTGGGTGCTCCGGAAGACCGTCGCCTGAAACACGGCCTGTGCACACCGGCTCCGCTACTTCCTAGTATCTTTCCGGCAGCCCGCTCGTTATCACTCGGTGATAGCCCGTGTCTCGCGCCATGACCGGAGGAACCAGCCCGTGCGGATTCGACGCGCCGACCTTGCCAGCACCAGCCGCAGGGCCACCCGCCGAACACTGACCGCCACCGCGCTCGCGGCGATCTTCGCCGGCGGGAGCCTGCTGAGCGCGGGCACCGCCGCCGCCAGCCCCGTCACGGCCGACGGCTGCTCCGGCACCGTGGTGGGCCCGATGGGCGAGACCGTCGTCGTACAGGGCCCCAAGCTCAACGACCTGGTGCGCAAGGGCACCCTTGCCGCGAAGCAGTTCTGGAATCTGGCCGTCGATCCGGACAAGGTGGCGGCCGAAACCGCCAAGAAGGGCGCGATTCCGGTCGGCGCCCTTCCCCAGGGGCAGAGCGGGGCGATCAGTGGCTCGGCCGTGGCCTCCGTGGTCGCCGACACCATCAAAGACGTGGACGGGCTCGGCCTGTTGCCGGACGTGCGGAAGAACGCCGTTCGCAAGATCGCCGAAACACTCACCGCGAACTGCGGCCTGAACACCTACGCCAGCAACTACGTGGCGCCGACCTCGAACACGCCGGGCAGCACGCCCGGTGGCACCGCGGGCCGCCCGGGCGCGCCCGGCTACACGACACCCGGCAAGCCCGGTTCGAGCACGCCGAGCCCTGCCGGGATCGCGCCGCCGCGCAACTACGGCAACATCCCGGTCGCGGTGCCCGGCGTCGCGATGCCGCCTGGCGCCCGCTACCCGCAGGCGGGCCCGCTGCCCGGCGTCCAGTCGCCGGAGTTCGGCGTGCTCGGCGGCGACCAGCAGCCGCAGGGCACCGCGGACGTGCACAACGCGGGCAAGGCCGATTCGCTGGCCGCCACCGGCACCACCGGCACCGTGCAGCTGCCGATGCTGCTCGCCGTGATCGCGCTCGCCGGGGTCACCGCCGCGCTGGTGCGGACCTGGGTGCTGCGCAGGGTCTCCCCGTAGCGCGCGGCCCGCTCGACCCGCCCGGCGGCGGGACTGCCGGACCACCCGGCTATCCTTACCTGGACAAACCCTCCTGCCACGGACAGGCCGTGGCCGCGAGCCCATAGGAGGTGAGTGGTTGTGTCACGCCATTACGAGGTAATGGTCATCCTCGATCCCACGCTCGACGAGCGCACGGTCGCGCCGACGCTGGACACGTTCCTCAACGTGATCCGCACGACCGGCGGCAGTGTCGAGAAGGTCGACGTGTGGGGCCGTCGCAGGCTCTCGTACGAGATCAAGAAGCACGCCGAAGGCATCTACGCGCTGCTGGACCTGAACTCCACCGCGGACGCGGTCAAGGAGCTCGACCGCCAGCTGTCGCTGCAGGAAACCGTGCTCCGTACCAAGGTCATGCGGCGCGAGACCCCGAAGCCGGGCTCCCGCAAGCTCCGCAAGCCGGCCGACGCGAAGGCCTGAGGCCATGGCTGGAGACACCGTCATCACGGTCGTCGGGAACCTGACCTCCGACCCCGAGCTGCGCTTCACCCCGTCCGGTGCGGCGGTCGCGAACTTCACGGTCGCGTCCACCCCGCGCACCTTCGACCGCCAGTCCGGCGAGTGGAAGGACGGCGAAGCGCTGTTCCTGCGCTGCAACATCTGGCGCCAGGCGGCGGAGAACGTCGCCGAGAGCCTCACACGTGGCGCGCGCGTCGTCGTGCAGGGCAGGCTCAAGCAGCGGTCGTTCGAGACCAAAGAAGGGGAGAAGCGCACCGTCGTCGAGCTCGAATGCGACGAGATCGGTCCTTCTCTGCGCTACGCCACCGCCAAGGTGAACAAGGTGAGCCGCGGCAGCGGTGGTGGCGGCGGCGGGTTCGGTGGTGGTGGCGGCGCGTCGAGCGCACCCGCCGACGACCCGTGGGGTTCCGCGCCGGCCGCGAGCAGCGGCGGTGGAGGCGGCGGCGGTTTCGCCGACGAGCCCCCCTTTTAACCAACCACTTTCGGATATTTCCAGGAGTACACCGTGGCAAAGCCACCCATTCGCAAGCCGAAGAAGAAGGTCTGCGTTTTCTGCAAGGCCGCGAAGAAGGGCCGTCCCGAGTCGATCGACTACAAGGACACCAACCTCCTTCGCAAGTACATCTCCGACCGCGGCAAGATCCGGGCCCGTCGGGTGACCGGCAACTGCAGCCAGCACCAGCGTGACATCGCCATCGCGGTCAAGAACTCCCGCGAGATGGCGCTGCTGCCCTACACCTCGACCGCCCGCTAAGGAGGCACGTCATGGCGAAGATCATTCTCACCACCGACGTGGCGAACCTCGGCGGCCCCGGCGACATCGTCGAGGTCAAGGACGGGTACGCGCGCAACTACCTGCTTCCCCGCGGCTACGCCATCGTGGCGAGCAAGGGCGCGGAGAAGAACGTGCAGACCATCCGCCGCGTGCAGGAGACCCGCCGCATCCGGGACCTCGACCACGCCAAGGAGATCAAGGCGACGCTCGAGGGCCTCGGCACCGTCTCGCTGTCCGCGAAGGCGGCCGAGGGCTCGAAGAAGCTGTTCGGCTCGATCACCACGGCCGACGTCGTCTCCGCGATCAAGGCCGCCGGCGGCCCGCTGCTCGACAAGCGCGTCATCGAGCTCGGCGAGCACATCAAGACGGTCGGCAAGCACCAGGTCAGCGCCAGGCTGCACCCCGACGTCAAGGTCGGCGTCCGGCTCGAGGTCACGGCCAAGTAACCGCCCAGCACGTCCACCGATGCCCGTCCCCGATCCGGGGGCGGGCATCGGTCGTTCCGGCACCCGGGGCGGTGCCCGCGAATGTGACACCGATCAGGTGTTCCGTACCGGGAACCAAACCGCCTGCGCTATCGTCCGATAGGCGGGTTTTGTGAGAACTTGGTGAATGCGCAGTGAAGGGGGCCCTCGCTCATGGCCGATCCGGACCAGAAGACGGTAACGCCGACCGACACGAAGAAGGACGTGCCTCCGCCGGCACCGATCCAGGTCGGCAGCAACGGCGAGGCCGGTGGCTACAAGTTCGATCCGGACGGCGTGGACGGCGTCATCACCAAGTGGAAGAACCTGCTGACCGACCTGCAGAGCGACGAGAAGTACGCGATGCAGATCGCCGGGGTCAAGGCGCCGGGCAAGGAGTTCGCCAGCGGCGACTTCACCAAGGCCGCCAACCCCTCGGGCGACACCCTCCTCCAGCAGACGCGGCGCATGATCACCTACGTGACGAACTACATCACCGCGCTCGAAAACGCCAAGAAGGGCATCCAGCAAGGCGAGGACGACGCGAAGCAGGCAGTGCAGAAGCAGAGTCAGGGGATGTGACCGTGCCGTACCCGATCCGCATCGGTGCCGCCGCGCTCGCCGCGGGCGCGCTGCTCGCCGGCTGCTCCGGCACCGGCGGGAATTCCGGCAGCACCTCGGCACCGGCTTCGTCACCGCAGGCGAGCGCCCCGGCCGGTGACGTGCCGCGCGTGCCGTCCCCGCTGCCGGTCGACAAGCTGACGAGTACGCCGTGCTCCGCGCTGTCCGAGGGCCAGCTCAGCCAGATCGGCATCGCCCAGCCGACACCCGGTCAGGGCGCGGGTGGCCCGCAGTGCGTCTGGACCTCGACCGCGAGCGACCTGAACCACCTCACCATCTCCCCGGTGACGGCGAACAAGAACGGGCTCAGCGACTTCTACGCGACCAAGGCGAGGAACGTCTACTTCGAGCCGACCCGGATCAACGGGTACCCGGCGGTGTTCGCCGACACCGACGACGGCAGGGCGATGGGATCGTGCGGGCTCTGGGTCGGTGTCACCGACCAGCTCGTCGTCGACGTGATCACCCAGATCCCGAGCGGGGCGAACAAGGCGAAGTCGTGCGACTTCGCGCAGCGGGCGGCGACGTTGATGATCGACAACCTCAAGGGGGGCGCGCGATGACGCGGCGCAGGAACATCGATTCGGCATTCGGCTCCCGGGAGGGTTGATCCGCCATGGGCAATGACGCGAACACAGCAGGTGAGACGCTCAAGGGCGCCGCGATCGGCGCGGGAACGGGAGCCGCGGTCGGTTCCGTCGTGCCGGTGATCGGCACCGCGGCGGGCGCGGTCGTCGGCGGTGTGGTCGGCGGGCTCGTCGGCCTCATGAGCGGTGGCCCCGAGGCGCAGAAGGCCGAGGCGAGCTTCAACAACCGGACGATCGACGGCAGGCAGATCTGGGAGCAGATCACGCAGGGCATCGGCTCGGAGTCGTTGCACGGCGGGCACCGCGCCGCGGTCGACCTCTCGAAGACGCACGACACCCGGTCGCAGCAGATCGCCAAGCTGAACTCCGAAATGGACGCGCACTGGGTCGGCAACTCGGGGCAGGCCGCGCAGAACGGCGCGCACCCGCTGGGAGTCTGGCTGAAGGACTCGTCGACCAACCTCGACAACAGCGGCAAGTACCTCGGCTCGCAGGCCACCTCCTTCGACAACGTCCACAAGAACGTCCAGGAGATCGCGAAGGACCCGCCGGAGGCCGGGTTCGTCGACGGGATCAACCCGATGAGCGACAAGGACGACCAGATCGAGGAGTACAACAAGCAGGGCCAGCACAACGTCCAGGCGTTCACCACGTACTTCAGCGAAAGCGCGCAGAACGCCGCGGGCATGCCGAAGTACAACGCGTGGGACGGCAACAAGTTCTCCGACACCGGTGACGGCGGCGACTTCGGCGGTGGCGGTGGCCCCGGCGGGAGCTTCGGTGGTGGCGGTGTCGGCGGTGGCGGTGGCGGCATCCCCGAGGGCAAGTTCACCATGCCCAAGTCCGAGATCCCGAACACCTCGCACCTGACGGACCCGAACGACCCCCGCTTCAACTCGGACATTCCGAAGACGGACATCCCGAAGACGGATCTGCCGAAGTTCGACGACAGCACGACCCAGGCCGGGTACACGCCGCCGAGCTTTAACACCGGCGGCCTGAACAGCAACTTCGGGCCGGGCGGCGGATCGGCGAGCTTCGGGCCTGGCGGCGGTGGCGGTGGCGGTGCCGGTGACTTCTCCGGCGGCGCGTTCGGCCCCGGCGGTGCCGGGCTCGGCGCGGGTTCCGCGACCGGTTCGGGCGCGGGTGCCGCCGGCGCGGGCAAGGGCGGCGCCATGGGTGCCGGTGCCATGGGCGCGGGCAAGGGCATGGCGGGCAAGGCCGGAATGGCGGGCATGGGCGGCATGGCGGGCCACGGCGCCAAGGGCAAGGGCCAGGAGGACGAGGAGCACCAGTCGAAGTACCTCGTCGGCGACGACCCGAACGAGATCTTCGGCACCGACGAGCTCACCGCGCCACCCGTGATCGGCGAATAGCCGGCCAGTTCCTTCCCACCGCACAATCCCAAGACCGAGGTCGAAACCGTGCTGGACCGAGCACTCACCTTCACCACCCCGACGATCACCGCGCTGATCAAGCGTCGTGGCGGTGAGCCGCACAACGTGTTCGGCGGCAAGGCCGTCTTCATGGAAGACGGCATCCGCCGCGAGCTGGACGAGCGCGTCAACCAGGCGCTGGCGGAGTACGGCCTGCTCGGGCCGCGCGGGATGGAACGCGGTTTCGCGGCGACCATCGAGGCGATCGCGCAGCCGCAGGTGGAGTTCTACGGCTGGTTCGAGGGCAGGTTCGCACCTGGCCTGCCCTCGAACTTCACCGTGCTCGCGGGCAGCGCGAACGGCACCGGGTTCGTCGCGGCGCGCAGCATCACCGAAGAGGTCGTCACGATCGCGCCGCTGCGCTCCGAGCAGTTGCTCCAGGGGTTCCTCGAGCAGATCCCGCCCGGCCAGCCGGGACGCGGGCAGACGATGATCGTCGAGAAGTCGGAGTTCGTCACCGGCCGCGCGCCGCAGGCGGAGTCCGACGGCGGGTTCTCGATCATGCAGGCCGCGCCGCGCACCGGCGCACCGCCCGCGGGCGGCAAGGAGATGCAGCGGATCCTCGGCCTGGAGCGCACCGGCGGCGGCAGCGTCTACATGGCGGCGCGAACCAGGGCGGGCACGCGGCGCCGCATCGAGCGGCCGCTGAACTTCATCGACACGGTCGAAGGCCGCTGGCTGATGGAGGAGCTCCCCGGCCGCGGCGACTCCCGGATCGCGTTCGCGCCCGCGACGCTGCAGCTGTTCGGCGACCGGTTACGGAACGCGCAGAGCAGGATCATGGGCGGCTGACGGCCGCCACCCGCTCAGCCTAGCGAGTGAGGGATCTACCCTCCGTAACAGCCATCCACAGGTTTCCCACACCTCTTGTCCCACCGCGTGTCCCCGACACGCCGATGATGCGACGTTCGGCGACACGCCGCAGGTCTTTCAACTAACTTACCCACAGCTTGTCTACAGGGTTTGACCTGCTATTTCTCCCCTGGGAGGAGTCGTTGTCCCCAAGTTGTGCACAGGGTACGGAGCACCTGTGGCTGGTTACCGCGATTCATCCACAGGTAGTGCACAGGGGCGTCCCCAGCCCGGCTTGCACTCGTCCGTCCGGGCGATCTAGCGTGCTCCGGCCGGGCAGTGCGACGGACGGTGCGAAGCGTGGCCGGAACGCCTGTGGGGGACCGCCGCGCGGGACCGGAAGATCCGGCATACTAGAACACGTGTTCGACAGAACGTCCCGGTGGCCGGTGTCTTCGAGACCCGGTCGCCGTGCCGGTTCTGTCCCCGTAACGAGGAGGTGTCCGCAGCGGTGGCGCTGACCGACGACCGCGGTCCGATGTTCTCCGATCCAGGGCCGAGCGACCCGGGGCCGGAGCCCGGCACGTTCGACCGCCAGCCACCGCAGGACATCGCGGCCGAGCAGTCCGTGCTCGGCGGGATGCTGCTGTCCAAGGACGCCATCGCCGACGTCATCGAGGCGCTCGGGCCCGGCGACTTCTACCTGCCCAAGCACCAGGCCGTCTACGACTGCGTCCTCGACCTCTACGGCAGGGGCGAGCCCGCCGACCCGATCACCGTGTCGGCCGAACTGGAACGCCGCGGCGAGCTCGGCAGGGTCGGCGGCGCGCCGTACCTGCACACCCTGATCGCGACCGTGCCCACCGCGGCGAACGCGGGCTACTACGCCGAAATCGTCTCCGAGAAGGCGGTGCTGCGCAGGCTCGTCGAGGCGGGCACCCGGATCGTGCAGTACGGGTACGGCGCGAACAGCGCCGACGGCGGCAACATCGACGAGGTGGTCGACCGCGCGCAGGCCGCGATCTACGACGTCACCGAGAAGCGCACCAGTGAGGACTACGTCGCGCTGGAGGAGCTGCTCCAGCCGACCATGGACGAGATCGACGCGATCGCCTCGCGCGGCGGCCAGTCCTTCGGCATCCCGACCGGGTTCATGGACCTCGACGACGTGACCAACGGCCTGCACCCCGGCCAGATGATCATCGTCGCGGCCCGTCCAGGTGTCGGCAAGTCGACACTGGGACTCGACTTCGCCCGCTCCTGCTCGATCAAGCACGGCATGAGCAGCGTCATCTTCTCGCTGGAAATGAGCCGCACCGAGATCGTCATGCGCATGCTCTCGGCCGAGGCGAAGATCCGGCTCGCCGACATGCGCGGTGGCCGCATGACCGACGACGACTGGACGCGGCTGGCGCGCCGGATGAGCGAGATCTCGGAGGCGCCGCTGTTCGTCGACGACTCGCCGAACATGACGATGATGGAGATCAGGGCGAAGGCGCGGCGGCTCAAGCAGCGCAACGACCTGAAGCTCGTGGTCGTCGACTACCTCCAGCTGATGACCTCGGGCAAGCGCGTCGAGTCCCGCCAGCAGGAAGTGTCGGAGTTCTCCCGTCAGCTCAAGCTGCTGGCCAAGGAGATCGAAGTGCCGGTGATCGCGATCAGCCAGCTGAACCGTGGTCCCGAACAGCGGACGGACAAGCGCCCGATGCTGTCGGACCTGCGAGAGTCCGGTTCGCTGGAGCAGGACGCGGACATCGTGCTGCTGATCAACCGGCCCGACGCCTGGGAGCGCGACGACCCGCGCGCGGGCGAGGCCGACCTGATCCTGGCCAAGCACCGTGCCGGGCCGCAGTCGACCATCGTGGTGGCGCACCAGCTGCACTACAGCCGGTTCGCCGATCTCGCCCAGAGCTGACCGGAAAGCTTGCCGGGCCTCAAAATCGGCTTGATGATCTCGCCGCCCGCTTCACCTGTGAAGCGGGCGGCGAGACCGGGCTACGGCTTTCCGGGCGTAGACGACAGGGTTTCGCTCTCTTGATCAGCACCGGCCAGCGTGCGGAGCAAACCCTCCAGATCGCGTTCGCCGTCGCGGGTCTGGGCGCCGTGGGCCAGTCCGGCTCGGATCAGCCGTTCGGCCGCGGGCCGGGTGAACTGGCTCGCCCAGGCGTCGTGTTCTCGCCGGTAGCCTTCGGCCAGATCGTCCGGGGTGACGGCGCGTTTGGCGGCGGCGACCACGCCCTCGGGCAATGCGGCGATATTGCGGGCCAGGCGGTCGACGACCTCGTCGAGCTCATCGGCGGGGACGGCCCGGTTGACCCAGCCGTAGCGTTCGGCGGTTTGCGCGTCGTACAGGTCGGCGCTGAGCACCGCCTCCAGGGCGCGATTGCGGCCGATCCGCTCGGCGAGGTACTGCGTGCCTCCGCCGCCGGGCACGATTCCCATGAGGGCCTCGATCTGGCCGATCCCGGCACGACCGGTCGCCGCGAACGCCATGTCCGCGGCCGTGACGAATTCCGCCCCTCCGCCGCGCGCCAGGCCGGCGATCTTGACGATCGTCACCTGGGGCTGGTGGCGCAGCAGTTCCCCCAGTGCTTGGAAGACGTTGATGCCAGGGGGCACGTCGGCCGCGAGTTCGTCGAAGGCGTCCGGCGCGTCGACCAGTGACATGTCGACGTGCGCGATGAAGAACTCCGGGTCGGCACTGTCGAACACGATCACCCGTGCTGAATCGTCCTCTCGCAGCGCGGTCAGCAGCCGCCGGAGGTCCGTCATGAGCGCGACGTCGAGGACGTTGACGGGTGGGTTGTCGAGGGTGACGCGGACGATGCCGGCCTCGCGGCTCACTCGCAGGGTGGCGTAGGCGTCGTGGTGCACGTGGATCTCCGATCCGTACCTGGCAGGCATCTAGGTTCCTGATGTATACCTAGGCTGCGGCGCGGGACCCACCAGCGTCAATAACGCACTTTCGGCATCGTAAGGATCGCGGAGGATACCGACATGGCCATGCCCGGCACCGGCGCGGACGACGGCACCGTCTACCGCGCCGACTGCCCCAGCCGTCCGATTCTCGACCAGATCGCCGACAAGTGGTCGATGATGGCGATGGACGTCCTCGAAAGGCCCCGCCGGTTCAACGACATCAAACGCCGCCTCGGCGGCGTGACCCAGCGGGTACTGACCCAGACCCTGCGCCGCCTGGAACGCAACGGGATGATCGAGCGGCGGGTGCTGCCGACCTCGCCGGTCGGAGTCGAGTACTCCCTCACCCCGCTCGGCGAATCCCTGCGGGAGCCGTTCGGCCGGTTGTACGACTGGACGGTCGCCCACACCGACGAGATCCAGGAGTGCCAGCGAGGCTACGACCACCGTCTCCGCTCCGGACAGTCCTAGAAGCGGTCAACCACCGGGAAAGCCGCAGGGCTCCGCACCTGCTCTTCGGAAGGCCGACTGGAATTCCCACAGTCACTCTCTCTCCGAGCGCGGCCCGAGGTCATAGCGGAATGGCGCGCTGGGTCACGTAGTACTGGATCAACGTTTCCATCGAGCGACGAAGGGTGTCCTGCCGACTGTCGCTCAGCGTTCCGGCAAGTTGACCCAGCTCGGCTCGGACCGCCTCGCGCACCAGGTGCACGACGGCTCGGCCGGCGTCGGTAACGGTGACATGAACGGCACGCCGATTACCGGGGACCGCGATCCGTTGCACCAGGCCACGTCGCTCGGCGCGGTCGACCAGGCCGGTGACGCTGGACTTCTCAAGTTCCAGGATGCCCGCCAGCTGCCGCATACCGATCTGACGATCGTCCAGCACGGCGAGCATCCGCAACTGGGTCACCGACAGCCCTTGTTCTCCAGCGAGGCGTCCCAAGATCGCCTGCACGATGAACGACAGCTGCATAAGCCCATCGATCAAGTTCAGGTCCGGCGTCTGAGCAGCTCGGGGCGAGGAAGCGGTCACAGTGATCAGGCTATCTTGACTGAGTTCGTGACACCAACTATTTTAGTTCGTGACACCAACAGTATGTGCAACAAACCAAGGGGGAACCCTGCCATGCCGGACAAGAAACGCGTCGCTGTCGTCATAGGCAGCACCCGCCCCACCCGCATCTGCGGCGGTATCGCCACCTGGGTGCGCGACAGCCTGCGAGAGGACAGTGACCTCGACTATGACCTGCTCGATCTTGCCGAGGTCGGGCTGCCGTTCCTGGACGAACCCCGCAAGGCCGCACTGCAGCGGTACGAGCATGACCACACCCGCGCCTGGAGTCAGCTCGTGCAGAGCTATCACGGATTCGTGTTCGTGTTCCCGCAATACAACTGGGGCTATCCGGCGGTGCTGAAGAACGCAGTGGACTACCTCTATCGGGAATGGCACGAACGGCCCGCGAGCCTGCTCACCTACGGCACCCGAGGCGGCGGCAAAGCCGCCGAACAGTTCATCAGCGTCCTGCACGGACTGCACATGCGGCTGCTCGACACACACGTCGAAGCCGTCATCACCGAGCAGGACGTGGACGAGGACGGGCAGCTGCGCGACCTCTATTCCACGCTTCAGCCGAACCGGGACCTGCTGCGCAAGATCGACGCAGAGATGACAGAAGCGCTCACCAAAAGCTGACAACCGCAGTCCTTGCGGAGAACGGAGAACCGATCATGACAACTCGCCACGTGGGTTTCGTCGGGCTCGGCAGAATGGGCAGCGCTATGGCGGGCCGGCTGCTCGACGCCGGCTACGAGGTCACTGTGTGGAGCCGGACCGCCAGCAAGGCGAACGACCTGCTGGCGCGGGGCGCGACGGTCAGCGACCGGCCCGAGGACGCGATCGCCACTGGGACGGTCTTCTCGATGCTGAGCAACGAAGATGCGGTGCGGCAGGTCTTCACCGCCGAACGTATCCGCTCTGCGCCAGCGGGCTTCGTGCACATCAACCACGCGACGATCAGTCCGGCCGCAGCCCGCGAGTTCGCCGGTTACGACTGGGGTTACCTCAGTGCGCCGGTGGTCGGCAGGCCCGAGGCCGTGGTGGCGGGGAAGCTGGCCGTGCTGGTCTCCGGCGATGCGGCCGTCCGCGCCGCAGCGACACCGATCCTCACCGCGCTCGGCCGTCGGGTGTGGGACTTCGGCGACGCCGTGGACGCCGCGCCGACAGCGAAGATCTCAGTCAACTACCTGATCATCCACGCGTTGCAGGCACTGTCGGAATCGATCACCCTCCTGCAACACACAGGTCTGGACGCCGGGCCGTTCGTCGAGATGATCAACGATTCCGTCTTCCCGGGCGCGGTGTACGGGGGTTACGGCGACACCATCGCCACGGGCACCTACACGCCGCCGGGATTCACCACCAGGCTGGGGTTGAAGGACTTGAATCTCGCGCTGAGCGTTGCCGGTGAGCTCGGCGTCAACCTGCCCACTGGACCGATCCTGCACGACGTGTTCGCCACGGCGGTCGAGCAGATCGGTGCAGATCTCGACTGGGCGAGCATCGCCGAGGTCACCCGGCGACGGTCCGGCGGCGGGCTCTGACAGGGACACACGGAGTTCCGGGAGAAATGATCAGCGACCGGCAGGGGAGTGGGGCGGAATTGCCCCACTCCGCTCGACTACCACTTGCTGGGAACGCAAGACCTCCACGGAGCCCTGAGCTGCGGTGATCCGATCATCGGCGAAGGCATGTCCCTCAGCAATGGGGCTGAGCATTTTGCAGGTGAAACCTGGCGAACCCACTTCCCGGACGAGGGCGAACCGCCGTTGTGGGTGGAGCACATGCTGCTGCACGGCGACCGCGCCATGGGTCCCGCGCTCGTGCTGTTCGAGACCGGCCCGGACTACGAGCTGACCGACTACGACATGCGCGGCATCACCGCCGAGCAGCTGGAAGCCCTGGTCGGCGAGCCGGTCGACGTCGGCCGCGGCGAGCAGCAGCCCCGGCAGCGCACTGAGCCGGAATACCTGGATCCGCCGTTCCGAGTCGAGACGGTGTCCTGGCGACTCCAGCCTCGCCCGTTCCGGACCGGCTGCATGGCCACCACGCCGCCCTGGTGGCGCCGACTACTACCCGGCCGGGCCTCAGCCACCAGGGACTGCTGCTGGTACCACGCCGGATCCTGGAAAACGGTCAACCGGACCGCCGCCCGACTCTTGGCGGCCCATCAGCACCCGGACCCGGACGAGGTCATGGGCGCGGTACTCGCCGCTGCCCACCGCGAAGGCATCACCGGCTGGGAGCTGGAAGCCCTGGAGAGCCCGTTCGAGGCACCGATCTACCTCGCCACGGACACCGAAGGCGAACAGCTGATCACCAACGGCCAACATCGGATCCGCGCCATGCTCGACAGCGGCGCCACCCGGACCGTCGTCCAACGCGAAGAACCCAGCAACCGAGGCTCGGTGCCGGGGTGACCTCACCGGCGCTGCGCTCGGCCCCGGCCGCGGCGAGCGGGTTCGCCAGCCTCAACGCATTGGCGCCGGGCCGGATCCTCTGCGGGGTCGGCACCGGGAACACCGCCTGCCGCACCCTGGGCATGCCGCCTGCCACGGCGGCCGCGCTCGAGGAGTTCACCGCCGCGCTGCAGGACCTGTGCGCCGGGCGCCCGGCGCAGTACCGCGAAGGCGACCGGGTCCGCGAAATCCGGTTCCTGCACACCGGGGCGCACGTGAACACCACCGATCCGATCGAGTTCGTCGTGGCCGCGCTCGGCCCGAAGGCAGCCGCCGTCGCGGCACCGGCCTCATGTCCTTCGGCCTGCTGGACCCCGCCGCCTGGCACGCGCTGCACGACGCCCGCCGCCACGCCGCCCAAAACACACCTTCCGCGGATTCCTACCTGGTCACCGCGCTCCACGTACTCGGCGAGGACGAGGATCCCCGCGGCGACACGGCCCGCGACGCGACCGGCCACCTCGTCCTGTCGCTGCTGGCCTCCGCCGCCGACACCGCCGCCGACACCGCCGACACCGCCACCGCACCGGACCGGTACACCAAGCTCTACCCCGGCTACCTCGACCGCATCGCACCGCAGGACCGCGACCTCGTCCTGCCCTCGCTGATACACACCCTCGCACTGGTCGGCGCCCGCGACGACCTCCGCACCCGCATCGCCACCCTGGGCCGGGCCGGTGTCGACGAACTCCTCATCCAGCCGGTGCTCGACCCGCCTGCCGAAATGGCCCAGTTCGCCGACCTCCTCACCTGATCCCGGCCTCGCGCGGTCGGTGCGCCGATGACGGCCGAGATCGCCATCAGCAGCCCGAATCCCCAGCGCGGACCCGCCCGGTCCCACGACGGTTCAGCGGTCCCGGCCAGCCCCACGCGATGTCGTCGACGGCGAGGAACGGCTCGTCGACCACGGTCGCGGGGGTCAGCGAAGTGAACTCCATGACGTCCCGGTGCAGATGGGACTGGTCGGTGTAGCCGCCGTCGGCCGCCACCCCGGCCGCGTTCCGGCCCGCGGCCAGCCGGTGGACGGCGTGGTCGAAGCGGACCAGCTTCGCGGCGCGCTTGGGCGGCAGGCCGAGCTGCGCGCCGAACCGGGACCACAGGCGTTTGCCGCTCCAGCCGACTTCGGCCGCGAGGTGGCCGATCCGGCCCCTGCCACCGCGGGCGACGATCCGGTGCCAGGCCACGGCCACCTCCGGGTCGACCCTCCTGGCCGCCGCACAGCGGCGGGCGAGCCACGCCTCGGTCAACGCGAAGCGGTCCTCCCAGGAGGAAAGGGCGCCGAGCCGTTCACTGAGCCGGGCCGACTCGCGGCCCCACAGGTCGTCGAGGGTCACCACGGCGCCGATTTCGGCCACCACACCACCCAGCACCGCGTGGGCGGCCACCGGCGACAGGCGCACCTGGAGGCACTCGAACGCCTCCATCCTCCGCGTGCGGAGGATGTCGCCGAACCCGAGGCCGGTGACGAAGCTGCCCTGCCGCTGCCGCCCGGTGGCGTCTTCCACCGCGATCGTGCCGCCGAACACCAGCAGCAGGGTCACCGCGGGGTGGGGGATCAGCCGGAGACCGGGCGGGGTGCTGCCGCGGTCACCGAACCCGGCCATGGTGACGCCGGGCAGGCGGCCGGGCCGCCCGGGGCACGTGATGTCCCACAACAGCCCATCGTCGCGTTCGGACGCACCGGTCCACACACGGCCATGCTACGCACGCCCGCCCGGGAATTTTCGTCCAAGCCACGGCGCCCACCCGGCGACGACAGTGCGGGCATGACTGTTCATCACGGCAAGTCCAGCGCCACCCAGGAAACGACCCTGCGACTGGACGACGGCGAGATCCGCGTCCACCAGGACGGCCCCCGCGAAGCACCCGCGCTCCTGCTCATCCACGGGACCGGCGTCTCCGCCCGCTCGTGGGAGCCGATCCTTCCGCTGCTGACCGGATCCCATCGCGTCCTCCGGATCGACCTGCTCGGCTGCGGCCGGTCGGCCAGGCCGGACGGCGCGAGCTACGCGGTCCCGGACCAGGCTCGCCGGGCAGGCGAGGCACTCGACCGGCTCGGCGTGGAGCACGCCGTCGTCGTGGGGCATTCCAGTGGTGGGGTGGTCGCGACCTCGCTCACCGAACAACGACCCGGCCTCGTGACCGCGGTCGTGCTCGTCAACACCGGACCCGACATGGCCGCCTACGTCGCGAAGGAGCCCGGCATCCGGGTGGCGTCGTGGGCGGAGCTGACCGACGACCAGGTCCGCCAGGCCATCAGCAACGGATTCCGCCCTGGCTACGAGATCCCGCAGGCGTTCGTGGACCAGTTCCGCGACGTCGACTTCGGCGTCTTCGCCGCGACATCGCAGGCGATCCGCGCGTACCTGGACGAGCGGTCGCTCCCGGACCGGCTGGCACCGCTCGGAAAACCGCTGCTGGCGCTCTTCGGCGAGGAAGACAGCAGGTGGCGTCCGTCCTCGGCGAACGACTACCGCGCCGTCCCCGGCGCCACGATCGCGATGCTGCCCGCTACCGGGCACTCGCCCCTCATCGAGGACCCGCCGGGAACAGCCGCGCCACTACTGGCTTTCACCGCGAACCACCGGGGCCGGTGACGATCAGTGTCCATTGTGGAGGGATCTGGGAGCGGCCTTCCGCGCGTGGGTGGTGCCGGCGTCGAGGCGGGCGCCGCCGGCGCTGATCGGCGCGATTTCCGGCACCGGGGTGCCGTGCTCGTCGACCAGGGTCCCCACTGCCGCAGGGTGACGACGACCGGGAAGAGATCGCGGCCCGCGTCGGTGAGCACGTATTCCTGGCGGCGGCCCGATGGTGCGGTGCGCTGGACGACGAGCCCGTGTGCGGCGAGCTTGCGGAGGCGATCGCCGACGAGGTCGAGCGTGCGGGCGGGCATGATCATGACGACCACCTGGCTGGCGTTCGCGGGGCTGCAGACCGCGGTGGCCTACGCCGCGTCGGTCTCACCGCCCGCCGAACGCGGCCGGAACATCGGGGTGGTGACCCCGGCCGCCGCTCCAGCCGGAACCGCCCCTCGGACGTGATCACCACAGCCCGCACGACCGCGAATCTACGACAGCCATTCGAGCCGCTGCCCGTGGGGCGCGGCGAGGGCGAGCGGCCTGCCGTCGAGCGCCAGGACGGAGAGCTGCGGGCCGTCGGCGGGCACGGGCACGGTGATCTCCGGAAAGATCTCCGGAAAGACCTCGGCGCCCTCGTTGGAAATCCAGTGCCCCGGCAGGCCGCGGACGAGCTCGGTGAAGGCGAGCCGCGTCGGGGCGGGCACCTGGTACAGCACGGAACTGTGGAAGACCACCAAGGTCGCCTCGCGCGGCGCCCGCGCGGCCAGGCGGGGCAGATCCGCGAGCAGATCGCCGCGGACCAGGTGGGGCGGGTCGGCGCGGACGATTCCGGCGGCGGCGCGCAGCCGTTGCCGCCGGTGCCCGTGCTCCGGCCAGATCAGGGCTTCCAGCCAGCGCAGGTCGTCGTCGCGGGTGACGTCGAGCGGGTTGAGGTCGAGTCCGGCGCGCCACACCACCTCGGGCATCCGCGACGGCAACGGAATCGGCCCCGTCACCTCGCACCGCAGCCGGACGGGACTGTCCACCGGGCCGAAGACGCGGGAATGCCCGGCGTAGCGGTACTGGTAGGCGTCGGGATACAGGCACAACCCCGCCGACGCCCCGACCTCCAGCAACGCCAAGGGTTGCGGAAGCCGGGCCAGCACCGGCAGCAGGACGCCGCAGCGGGCGGCCTCGTTGGTCTGGGTGCGGCGCGCGGTCATCGTGGCCGCGACCTCGGTCCAGTTCCGCACCGCCCAGTCGCGGAAGGCGGCGGGCTCGCCGACCGGGCCGTTCAGGTACCGGGTCGCGGCGAAGAGCAGGTTGGGCTGCCGACGGGGTTCCGGCACCCCGTCGAGCAGGTCGAGCAGCCGGGCGTCCTCGGCGACGGCGAGCGCGAGCCGCTCGTAGGTCGCGGACTGCCCCCGTGCTTCGCGCACCCCGAACGCCCGGTACTCGGCAGCCGTCGCGCGAGCACCGCGGCCCGTCACGACTCGGCGAGTTCGGCGAGCTTGTCGAGGGACGCCCGGAGCTTGTCCGCGGTGGTGGCACGAGCGCGCGCGAAACGGTTCTCGTCGGTCAGACCGGACCAGTCGTAGGTGTGCGTGACCACCGTGCGCGCCCCGCCGACGGGCTCCAGC
The DNA here is from genome assembly GCF_039529815.1 of Amycolatopsis minnesotensis. Lineage (NCBI taxonomy): Bacteria > Bacillati > Actinomycetota > Actinomycetes > Pseudonocardiales > Pseudonocardiaceae > Amycolatopsis > Amycolatopsis minnesotensis. Next base: position 148,728 of record NZ_BAAANN010000019.1, read on the forward strand.
TCCCACCGCCAGAGATGCCCCGGCGGCTCGGCACCCGGCTCCGAAGGGAGCCAGGCGATGCGGCGGCCCTCCTCGAACTCCACGACGTGGTTGTCGCGCACCTTGTCCCCGGTGAGCCGCATCGTGAACACCTCACCGGTGCCGTGGACGCGCTGCCCCGCGTCCGCCGCGGCGAGGTTGTCGTTGCCGTCCCACCCCGGCTGCCGCGCCGGGTCGGCGATCAGCTCGAAGATCCGCTCGGCGGCAGCGGCGATCTCGCGCCGCGCGGTGACGACGGCCGGCGTTTCGGTGTTGTCGGTCATCCTGCGATCGAACCACCTTCGCCGCCGGAGTCCACGACTTTTTCACCGGGCAGCACGACGGTCGCGAGCACGCGACGCGTGCGGCCCGGCGCGGGCGGATTGGCCAGCCGGGGCTGGAGCACGCGGGTCAGCTCACGGCGGAGTTCGGCGGCTTCGGCGTCGTCGAGCCACATCCCGGCCAGGCCGTAGCCAACCTCGTCGCGCACGACGTCGAACCCGTCGCGGGCGAGATAGCGGTCGAACTCGCCGAGCAGCCCGGCGACGTAGGCCATGAATGCCTGGCGGTGCTCGTCGGCGCTCATCGCGGCGAACTCGTCGAGCCCGATGTCGGCGGCGCTGACCCGCAGGACGTAGGTGCGCTCCACCGCGCCGCGCACCCGGCGCTCCGCGACGACCGCGAGCACCCCGGCGTCGACGAGCTTGGCGACGTGGCGGTACAGCGTGGTGGGCGGCACGTCGGCGAGTTCCTCGCGCAGCGCGCTCGTGGTCAGCGCCCGGTCGCCGAGGAAGGCTCGCACGACCCGCAGGCGAACCGGGTGCAGGAGCAGATCGGCCGAGGTCATGCCGGGCACCCTAGCATTTTGATTCCATCTTCAGTAATGTTCCCAAAAATGGAAAAGGTATCTCTTGGGGGAATCATGACCGGAAGACCGGCCGCGGACGAGCAGCTGGCCTGGATCGTGGCCGCGTCGGCGCGCGGGCCGCTGCCGGAGACCGAGATCCGCGGGCACCTGGCATCGGCGCTGCTGGACGCGAGCGGCGGGCCGTCGGGGGTGAACGCGGCGCTGGCCGGAGTCGGCCGGGTGACGACGACCAGGCTCATCGACTCGGAGCCGGGCCGGAGCCGGGCCGTCGTGCGCGGCGACGGCGCCAGCTACGTGCTGACGGTCCGGGTGGACGAGACGGGCCTCGTGGACGATCTCGGCCTCGTCCCCGAAGAGACCCCGCCGTCGTCGTGGTCCGAGGTCGACGATCAGCTGTCCCCGCTGGGCAAGCGCGTGTCGTTCGCCGCGGGCGAGGTCGAGGACGGAAGGTTCCGGGGCGTGCACGGCATCGACGCCGACACGCAACGGCCGATCGGCTCGGCGTGCAAGCTGTACGTGCTGGGCGCGCTCGCGCAGGCCGTCGCCGACGGCACGGCGGCGTGGGGCGAACGGCTGGCGATCCGCGAAGACTGGAAGAGCGTGTCCTCGGGCGAGTTGCCGGATCGCGCGCTCACCCTCGCGGAGTTCGCCGACCACATGATCTCGACGAGCGACAACACCGCGACCGATCACCTGATCCACCGGCTCGGCCGGGACGCGGTGCACCGCCAGCTCACGCTGTCCGGCAACCAGCGACCGGCGGCGAGCATCCCGTTCCTGACCACCAAGGCACTGTTCCAGCTCAAGCTCACCGCGGACGCGGCACCGGCCGAGCGGTACCTCGCCCTGCCGGAGGCGGCGCGAACGGCCGCGCTGGAAGAGCTGGAACGCGCACCGCTGCCCGAGAACCGGTCGCTTTGGCCGCGCCCCAGGCACATCGACGCGATCGAATGGTTCGCCTCGCCGAGCGACGTCTGCCGCGCCTACGCGGGGCTGTACCGGGTGGGCATGCCGGAGATCGGTCACGCCCTGTCCATCAACGACGACGGGCTCGCGCTGGACCCCGCCCGGTTCGCCACCACCTGGTACAAGGGCGGCAACGAACCCGGCGTCCTTTCGCTGAACTACCTTGCCCGCACCGCCGATGACCGGGCGCTGGTGGTGAGCCTGATGGTGTCCGACCCCGACGAGGACCTCGACACGATGCCCGTGGCGCTCAAGGGCTTCTCCGCCATCCGGGGCGCGTTCGACCTGCTGAGCCGGTGACCGCGATCAGCGGATGGTGAGCATGCGGATGCACTGGGGGGCGCCGGGGCTGTCCTGCACGGTGACGGTGCCGCTGGTCTGCTTCCCCATCGTGGTCCCGGAAACCTGGACCTGGATCCGCCTGGCACCGCTGGTGGCGGACCCGACGGTGAGGCTGGTCGGCGGTTCGATGGACAGCACGATCAGGCCCTCCAGGATGGTGCCCGAGTCGGGGCACTTCATCGCGCCGGCGCCCTTGGTGTCGTTGGCGTTCAGCTTGTCCACGAACTGCCGGGTCAGCGCGACGGCCTTCTCCAGCGATTCGGCGGAGGCCCCGCTGGACGGACGGGACGGGGCGGTGGTCGGAGTGTCCGAAGTGGACTCCGACGGCGGCGCGGGCGGCGGGGTCTCCGGCCCCGCCTGCCCGGTGCCGGAGTCCTTGCCGAGGAAGAACCCCGGCGCGACGAACCCGGTGATCGCGAGGACGACCAGTACCACGACGCCCGCCGCGAGCCCGGCCCACAACCCGGTCCTGCTCTTCTTCGGCGGCCCGCCCCGCGGATAGCCGTGCCCCGGATAGCCGGGCCCCTGCGGGTAGCCCTGTGGTTGACCGGGGTAGCCGCCCCAGTTGCCCGGCTGCTGCGGGTGCGTCATCGGCGTCGCCTTCCGTGCTCGAAGTCGGGCCGCCGGGTCAGGCGCGGACGGCGTCCAGCGCCAGCGGGTTCTGGTACTCGCGGCACAGCACGATCTTGCCGTTCTCGGTTTTCAAAATCATCACGAACGGCGCCGCGTGTTGCACACCGGTGACCAGCGACGTGGCCACCATCTCGTACTCGACGACGATCGTGCCGTCGGCGGTCTCGTGCACGACCACGTCACGGAACTCGTCGAACCGCACGGGCAGCGCCGCGGCGCCCGCGCGGGCGAACTCCTCGAACGCGCCCCTGCCGACGATCCGCTTCGGGCTGCCCGGTCTGGCGAACGGCCATTCGACCACCACGTCCTCCGCGCAGCCCTCCCCGGAGAGCAGGCCGTGCTCGCCGCTGAGCACGGCCCGCTGGAAGTCCTCGAAGATCTCGCGCGCCGTGCGTACCTCGGTCATGCCTTCTCCTTCGACTCAACAAACGTGGAGTGACTTGCTCAACGAGCGTAGAGCGAACGGATCCGCTGGGTCAACGGTTGTAGAGTCGACGGCCGTGAACGAGCGCGCGGAACGACGCAGGCGAAGCGAAGAGAAGATCCTGGCCGCGGCGCGGGCGCTGTTCGCCGAGCGCGGCTACCAGGCCACCACGATCAGGGCGGTCGCCGCGGCCGCCGCGGTCGACCCCGCGCTGATCATGCAGTTCTTCGGGAACAAGGGGAATCTCTTCCGGCTCGCGGTGACCGCACCGAGCGAAGAGCCCGCGACCTGCGATCCCGAGCGGCTCACGGAACTGGTGCTCGACGTGCTCGGGGTCAAGCTCGCCGAGGGGCCCGGCGGGTCCGATGCGGCGATGCGGTCGATGCTCACCCATCCCGAGGCCGCGGCCCACGTCCGCGATTCGCTGAGCACGCAGATCCAGCAGGCGAGCACGGCGATCGACGACGACGAAGCCGAACTCCGCGCGGCGCTGATGCTGACCACCCTGCTCGGCGTGACGGTCGGAAAGCACTTGCTCGGCCTCGAGTCCCTGCGCACCGCGTCGCCGGAGCGCATCGTCGAACTGCTGCGGCCGAGCCTGCGCGCGCTGGCGAACGTCAGGAACTGAGTTCGCCGTAGCGGGTCGCGAACTTGCCGAGCAGCCTGCCGAAGGCGGCCCTGTCCGCCTCGGGCCAGTCGCCCATCACCTCGGCGAACACCGCGCGGCGGAACCGGTGCATGCGGTCGAGCTGGACCCGGCCCGCATCGGTCAGCACCAACGCCGCCTTGCGGCCGTCGCGCTGATCGGCTTCGCGGCGCAGGAACCCGTCCTCGACGGCACGCGCGACGATCCGGCTCGCGCGCGGCTGGTCGAGGGTCAGCGCGTGCCCGACCGAGGTCACCGTGCACGCGGCACCGCGCTGGTCGCACTCCTCGACCGCGTCCAGCACGCCGAGCACCGCCTGGTCCACGGTGTCGCCGGTGCGCTCGCGCGACAGCTTGGACAGCGACCTGCGCCCGAGGCTCCGCCGGATCGCGATCATCGCGCGCTCGACCTCGACCACCGGGTCCGCCATCGCTTCTCCTTCACCAAAAGAATGCTAATTTACATGTACATGTCTATGTACATTCACCTGGAGACCTTCATGACCACCACCCGGCGCCACTGGCAGCTATTCCACACGATCGCGAACGGCGCGCACACCCGAGCGGGCCTCGAAACCGCGCTCGCGCCGTTCACGCGGCCGGACGACGAACCGCTCGCGCCCCTGGTCGGCGACCTCGTGAACCGGGGCTGGGTCACCGCCGAAGAGCCGCTCCAGCTCACCGGAGACGGCGAGCGCGCCCATGCCGCGCTGCACGAGAAGGTGTTCGCCCAGCGCGCCAAGATCACCGAGGGCATCTCGGACGAGGAACTCGCCACGACCCTGACCGTGCTCGAACGGATGGCGAACACGCTCGAAGCCCTTCGCTGACGCGGACGGAATATTTCGCCGGAGCCGGGCGTAGAGTGGATCATAGTTGAACTTTCAACCTTGGAGGTGGGGATGACGGCCGCTCCCGTGCTCTACCTGAGCCACGGCGCACCGCCACTGGCCGACGACGCCACCTGGACCCGCCAGCTCGCCGAGCTGTCCGCGGGGCTGGCGAAGCCGGCCGCGATCCTGGTCGTGTCGGCGCACTGGGAAGAAGCACCGCTCACGATCGGCGCCACCACGACCGTGCCGCTGGTCTACGACTTCTGGGGTTTCCCCGAGCGCTACTACCAGGTGACCTACCCGGCGCCGGGCGCGCCGGAACTCGCCGAGAAGGTCCGGAAACTGGTGCGCGGCAAGCGAACCCCGGTACACGAAGCGCCGGAGCGCGGGCTCGACCACGGCGCTTACGTGCCGCTGGTGGAGATGTTCCCCGACGCCGACGTGCCGGTGCTCCAGATCTCCATGCCGTCACTGGATCCCCGCGACCTGTACGAACTCGGTCAGCGGCTCGCGCCGTTGCGCGACGAAGGCGTGCTGATCATCGGCAGCGGGTTCTTCACGCACAACCTGGCCGCGATGCGCGTGGTGACCGGCAGCGACGGCGCCCCGCCCGCGTGGTCGTCGGAATTCGACGCCTGGGGCGGGGAAGTGCTCGGCAACGGCGATCTCGACGCGCTGCTCGACTTCCGGCACAAGGCGCCCGCCGCGGCGCTCGCGCACCCGCGGATCGAGCACTTCGCGCCGCTGTTCGTCTCGCTCGGCGCCGGAAGTCCCAGCGCCACACCGGAAACCGTGATCGACGGCTACTGGTTCGGCCTGGCGAAACGATCCCTGCGCATCGCCTGAGACGGAAAACGGGAACGGGCCCCGGGAGCTGGCTGCTCCCGGGGCCCGTTCGTCGTGCGTCACTGGATCACATGGTGTGGAACTTCTTGCCGGAGAACGCGGCCAGGAACTTCTGGACCAGGCTCATCGGGCCGGAGGGCATCTCGGCCGTGACGGGGGCCTGCACGGTCTCCGGGGTGAGGTGCACGCCGTTGAGGGCGGGCAGGGTGTGCATCGGGTTGGACACGCCCGTCAGCGTCGGCAGCGTGACCGGCAGCTTCGGCAGCGAAACCGGCAGCTTGGTCAGCGAGTCCAGCGCGGGCACCGTGACCGGCAGGTCGGCGGGCAGCGTGTGCGGCACGTCGGCCCGCTGGCCCATGCCGGGCAGCGAGGGGAGCGAGTCCAGCGCGGGCAGCGCCGGAAGCGCGGCACCGCCACCGGTCAGCGACTTGCCACCGATGCTCGGGATGGTGGGCAGCTCCGGCTGCGGCAGCGAGGGCAGCATGTCGATCGGCAGCTCGTCGCCGTCGATCGGCAGCTCGATCGTCGGGTCGTTGTCGATGTCGGTGTCGTTCGTGGCCGCGGCCGCCGCGTGGGCGAGCAGTGCCAGCGGAACGTCGTACACCTGCACCAGCGCGCCGAGCGGCAGCTGGCCGTCGAAGCCGGCGAGGCTGTTGAACTCGCCGTCGGTCGTGGTCTCGCCACCGGCGGTGCCGCTGGTGGTGTTGTTGCCGACCGCGTCCGCGACGCCTGCCGCCGCGATCGCGTCGCCGAACACCTGCGGAACCGCGGCGACCGGGACGTCGATGATGTCACCGGAGCCACCGCCTTCGACACCGGAGGTGGTGATGTCGCCACCCGCGTGCGCCTCGGTGGTGTTCGAGCCGAGCCCGGTGGCCTTGGCGGCCGCGGCGACGCCGTCGCCGAAGACCTGCACGATGGGCAGCGCGTCGGCGCTGACCACGTCACCGGACACGGCACCGCCGTCACCGGCGGTCTTGCTGTCGCCGCCCGCGGTGGACACGACGTCGTTCGTGCTCTCGCCGGAAACCAGCGCGGCGAGCCCGGGGGCGAGGCCGAACACGGTGGCGGCACCGGCGACCGGGGCCTGGACGATGTTCCCGCCGAGGGCGGCGTCCTTGCCGGTGGCCTTGGCGTCGCCGCCCGCGAGGGAATCGGTCAGGTTCTCGCTGGCGCCGGAGGCGGTGCCGATGAACGAACCGCCGATGCCGTGCGGCTGGACCGGGAGCGAGATCGGCGCGAAGACGATGTTGCCCGAGGCGCCCGCCTTGTCACCGGTGGCCTTGACGTCGCCGCCCGCGGTGGAGGTGGTGTCCGTGGTGGCTTCACCGTTGCCGCGCCCGATGTGCGACGCGCCGATGCCGAAGACCTGCACCGGCAGCGAAACCGGCGCGGCGGCCAGGTTCGAGTCCAGGAAGCCGTTGTCGTCCTGGGTGTTGCCGCCGCCACCGGCCTTGACGACCTTCGTCTCGGTCGCGGTGCCGTGGCCCTGGCCGATGTAGGAGCCGCCGATGCCGAGGACCTCGGCGGGCACGGCGAGCGGGACCTGGACGAGGTTGCCCGCACCGGTGCCGTCGTTGCCCTGCGTGCCGTTGTAGCCGCCGGCCTTGACGTTCTTCTCCTCCGTGGTGGTGCCGGAGGCGTTGCCGATGTGCGACGCGCCGACCCCGAGCACCTCGGGGGTGAGGGCGGGCTGGGCGGAGACGCCGTTCCCGGCGAGGAACGAGCCGTTGCCCGTGGTGTAGGTGCCGTCACCGGCGACCGCGTCGGTGGTGTTGTCGCACGCGGCGTGGGCGTTGCCGATGTAGGTGCCGCCGATGCCGCAGGCCTCGACCGGCAGCGCGACCGGCGCGTCGACGATGTTGCCCGATCCGGCGGACTTGTCACCGGTGGTGCTGGAGAAGCCACCCGCGTTGACGGTGCTCGACGTCGACCCGGCGCTGGCGTAGTCGCCCAGCGCGTTGCCGGTGGCGGCGTTGCCGATCCACGAGGCGGCGTTGGCGGTGACGTTGGCGAGCAGCGCGCCCTGCGGCTGCACGATGTTGCCCGCCAGGAACGACTTGTCGCCGTTCGTCTGGATGTAGCTCGGGATACCGTTCAGCCCGGCGGTCTTGCCGCCCGCGGTCGCGTCGGCGACCGAGTTGGACTTGGCGTCCGCGTCGGAGCCCCACGCGGCAACGCCGTTGCCGTTGACCTTGACCGGCAGTGCGATCGGGGCGCCGACCACGTTGCCGGTGACGGACCCGCCGTTGCCCTTGCTCTTGAGCGAGCCGCCCGCTTCGGCGTTGGTGTCGGCGTCGAACTCGCTGTACGCGTTCGCCAGCAGCCCGGAGACCGCGTTCCCGGTGATCTGGATCGGGGTCGCGAACTGCGGGGCGACGACGTTGCCCGAGGTGCCGGAGCCGGTGCCGTCGGTGCTGGTGTCACCGGTCTCGACGACGCTCTGGCTCGCCGAGCCCTTGGTGCGCGCGCTGCCGCCCGCGCCGCCGATGGCGTTGCCCGCGATCTGGACGGGCAGCGCCCAGTCCAGCGCGACCGCGTTGCCCGCGAGGCCGGAGTGCGCCCCGTCGGTGGCGACGTCCTGGTTGTGCTCGTAGGTCTGCGTCGCCTCGGACGCGTCGACCTCCGCGTCGCCGAGCGCGGCGATCGCGTTCCCGGCGATCTGCACCGGGACCGTCACGTCACCGGAGACCTTGTTGCCCTTGAAGGCGTCGTCGGTGAGGGTGAAGTCCGGGTCGGTGATCTCGCCGACGCCCTGCGCGACGTCGCCCTTGCTCATCGCCTGACCGGCCTTGACCGCGGTGTCGGCGGCCTTGGTCGCGGCACCGGTCGCCTTGGCGGCGAGGTCGGTGGCGGGCTTCGCGGCGTCGGTGACCGGCTTGGCGGCCTTCGTCAGCGGCGCGAGAGCGTCCTTGATGGGTTTGGTGATCGGCTTGGTGCTGATCTCGCCCTTGTAGCCGGGCAGGTCGAGCTGCCCGAGCGGGGTGCCCAGCGCGTTCTCCTGGATGTCAACGGGGATGTTGACGTTCAGGTCGAGCGGGCCTGCGGGGGTGTCGGGGTTTCCGCCCTCGTCGGCGGAAGCGATGCCAGTGCCCAGCATCAGCAAACCACCCGTGACCAACGCGGTCTGGAATCCGCGCTTCGCCCAGGTCTGCATGTGTTGGATCTCCTTTTTCCTTGGGTTCCCTTGCGGGCTTGTGGGTCCCTTGCCTGCGAATTCGCGCACGACGAGGGAGAGGTGGGTGCCGAAATGGCACCCGAGGGGGGCGGGCACGTCGAAGTGCGCCGCGGGAAATTGCGGGGGAATGGAAGGCAACGCGCTGCCGCACGGAAAAGGCGGCGATTCAGGGCGCGTCGGCTGCCCCGCGCGGGAAATCAGTCAGGAGTGACACCGGGCTGCGCGCCCGGCTCGAACGGCAGGTGCCGCACACCGGCGAGCAGCGTGCTCGGCTCGATGTAGTCGTACACGGTCGCGGCCGCGGCGGGGATGCCGAGCAGCGGACCGTCGAAGTGGCCGCCGACGGTGGAACCGCCGGGAGTGGCCGGGAAGCTCAGCGGGACCAGCGGGGACTGGCCGGGCGAGAAGGGGGACGGAGACTCGTCGCGGTGCTGACGATTGGACTTCGCGTCGTGCGCGGTGTCCGAGAGCGCCGCCTTCGAGTTCGTCGCGGGGGAAGTCAGGAAGGGACCTGCCAGCGCGGCCGCCGGGTCGAGCACCGGAGCGGCGACCGGCGGAAGCGCGGGGAGCGGCGCCGGTTCGGCTGCCGGGTTCTCGCGGTTTTCCTTGTCCGGCAGGATCGAGGGCAGCTCCGGCAGGAGGCCCTTCTTCTTCGGGTCGAGGAACTTGCCGATCTCGTTGCCGAGGTCGAACGATCCCGGCGGCGGCGTCAGCGCGCGGCCGATCACCTGCGGCGCGTCCTGCGGCTTCCACACGATGTGCTCGACGGCGCCGAGCGTTTCGCCGACCGGGCGGACCACCGCGTTGTCCGCGAAGTCCTGCACCGCACCGGCGACCTGGTCGGCGGCCGTCTCGTCGATCTGCCCGGCGCCGATCACGCGGTGCTGGCGGTGCTTGAGGTGGCCGCGGTCGAAACCGGGGTCCATCGGCCGCGGCGACGGGGCCGCGCCGGTGACTTCCTGCCAGCCGCGCACGGCCGCGCCGGTGGCGTCGCCGACGAACTCGGAGACGCCGCCGGTGACGTGGTTGACACCGTGCACCGCGGCGTTGGTGATCGGGGTGAGGTCGGAGTCGCCGCGCTCGGACTCGGACGTGGCGACGTGCGCGGCGGAGGTCTCGGTGGTGGCGCCCGCGATGGTGGTCGACAGGACCCACGCGGCGGCGGTTCCGGCGAGCGCGCCACCGACCACGAGCAGCGCACGCGAGAACCAGCGACCGGCACGTGCTGTGCCCCGCTGTCCACTCGGTGCCGACTGCTCCACAGTGCTCCTTGGCTCCTTGCCCGCGTTTCGCCGTAACTGGATTTGCGCCTGGTGAACCGGATTTCGCGTTTCTGTTCCGGTGTCGCTCCACGAGATAATCAAATTGAGGAAGGTTCGCGCGACTTCGACGCGACTTGACTGCACGATCGAGTGAAGAACACATCGTGCGGCCGGAACTGACTTTGGGTAATCGGGGCTGGCCATCCTCGGATACTCGCGAGTCGGCGTGCATTCGGTGTGATCCGGGTGCCGCGGCGGCGATCGAGCGCGTCCCGGCGGGCCCGGACCGATACTGTGGGCCGGTGAGCGACGCCGAGGGCAGGACCGACCCCAACCCGTTCCGCGACGAGGGTGCCGACGCGGCGAGCCTGGTGCCGAGGGGGCTGCGCGTCGGCGCCGCGCTGTCGTGGCGGTTCCTCGTCGTGATCGCCGCGCTGTACGTGGTGGTGTGGCTCGTCGGCTACCTGTCGGTGGTCGTCATCCCGGTGTCGATCGCGTTGCTGCTCGCGGCGCTGCTCGCTCCCGCCGTGGCGCAGCTCGTGAGGGTGAAGGTGCCGAAGGGGCTCGCGGCGGCGATCGTGCTGATCGGTGGGCTCGCGGTGCTCGGCGGCCTGCTGACGTTCGTCATCGTGCAGTTCACCGACGGCCTCCCCGAACTGCAGCGCCAGCTCAACCAGAGCCTCCTGCAGATCAAGGAATGGCTCATCAACGGGCCGATCCAGCTCGGCCAGGACCAGTTCCAGGGCTTCGTCGACAAGGCGATCAGCTTCCTGCAGGACAACCAGGCCGCGCTCACCGACAGCGCGCTCACCACCGCCAGCACGGTCGGCGAGCTGCTCACCGGTTTCGTGCTGACGCTGTTCGTGCTGATCTTCTTCCTCAGCGGCGGCGACGGGATCTGGACGTTCCTGATGCGCGGCATGCCGGCGCACGTGCGGCCGAGGGTGGACGTCGCGGGCAGGCGCGGGTTCGCCTCGCTGGTCAGCTACGTCCGGGCGACCGCGATCGTGGCGGTGGTGGACGCCGTCGGCATCGGCATCGGGCTCGCCATCGTCGGCGTGCCGCTGGTGATCCCGCTCGCCACGCTGGTGTTCCTCGGCGCGTTCATCCCGATCATCGGCGCCGTGATCACCGGCGGCGTCGCGGTGCTCGTCGCGCTCGTCACGAACAACTTCATCACCGCGCTGATCGTGCTCGCCATCGTGATCGCGGTGATGCAGCTCGAAAGCCATGTGCTGCAGCCGTTGCTGCTCGGGCGCGCGGTCAAGCTGCACCCGCTCGCCGTCGTGCTCGCGATCACCGCGGGACTGGTCGCCGCCGGGATCGCGGGCGCGCTGCTCGCGGTGCCGCTGCTGGCCGTGCTCAACGCGGGCATCCGGTCGCTGCTGCACGAGGTCGACCCCGATCCGTCCGAAGTGGACGTTCTGCACGACCAGGCCGCGCGGCCGAACGCGGACGAGGACGAGGACGACAAGGCGAAGGGTAAGGGCGGCAAGGAAAACGACTCGCCGTGAGACGGCACGACCCGGCGGCGCCGCTGTGGCTCGCGACGGTCGCGCTGCGGGCGGTCACCGCGCTGTTCGCGGCGGCGGTGGTCATCGCGCACCACGACGGCTTCGCGCGCACGTGGCTCGCGTGGACGGTGCTCGGCGCGATGCTGGCGTGGACGGCCGCGACGACCGTGGTCTACGTGGCCGAACCGCTGCGGTGGCCGTGGTTCGTGGTGACCGACGTGGTGCTGACCTGCGGGCTGGTGCTCACCTCGCCGCTGATCCTGTCCGACGCGCAGTACGCCGCGTCGCATCCGCTGATCACCACCGTGTGGGCCGCCGTGCCACCGCTGGCGGCTGGCGCCAGGTTCGGTGCCACCGGCGGGGTGCTCGCCGGGCTGGCGCTCGCCTTCGCCACCGGGGCCGCCAGGCTCACCTTCAACCTCGACGTGGTGCGCGACGGCGTGCTGCTGATGGCGAGCGGTTTCCTGATCGGCATGGCGGCGACCGTCGCCCGCGGTTCGTCGGCCGCGCTGGAGCGGGCGCTGCGCACCGAAGCGGCGACGGCCGAGCGCGAGCGGCTCGCCAGGTCGATCCACGACAGCGTGCTGCAGGTGCTGGCCAGGGTGCGCCGCCGCGGCGCCGAACTGGGCGGGGAGGCGGCCGAGCTGGCGACGCTCGCCGGGGAGCAGGAGGTCGCGCTGCGCTCGCTCGTCAGCACCGAACCGGTCGGCACCAGCTCCGGCGGGCTCGCCGATCTCCGCGCCGCGCTGCAGCTCCTGCAGACGCCGAAGGTCCAGGTCGCCGCCCCGGCGGGCACCGTCGACCTGCCCGCGGAGACCACCGCCGAACTGGTCGCGGTCACGCGGGAAGCGCTGGCGAACGTCGACAGGCACGCGGGGCCGGACACCAGGGCGTGGGTCTTGCTGGAGGACCTCGGCCACGAGATCGTGGTGACCGTCCGGGACGACGGCAGGGGGATTCCCGATGGCAGGCTGGCACGGGCGGAGGCGCAAGGACATCTAGGAGTGGCGAAGTCCATCAAGGGCCGGGTGCGCGACCTCGGTGGCACCGCGGTGCTCGACACCGCGCCCGGCCGGGGCACCGAATGGGAGGTTCGGATGCCGCGAGGGAGGGGAGGCAGATGACCGAGCAACGCGTGATCTCCGTGATGGTGGTCGACGACCACCCGATGTGGCGGGACGGGGTGGCCCGTGACCTCGCCGAACACGGTTTCGAGGTGCGGGCGAGCGCGCCGGACGCCGATTCGGCGGTGCGGATCGCGAAAACGGTCGCGCCCGACGTCGTGCTGATGGACCTCAACCTCGGCGAAAGCTCGGGGGTCGAGGCGACGAGGCAGATCTCGGCGGCGGTGCCGTCGGCGAGGGTGCTGGTGCTGTCCGCCAGCGGCGAGCATTCGGACGTGCTCGAAGCCGTGAAGGCGGGCGCCTCGGGTTACCTGCTGAAGTCGGCGTCGGCGCCGGAGCTGGTGGACGCGGTCCGGCGCACCGCGGCGGGCGACCCGGTGTTCACCGCCGGGCTCGCCGGGCTGGTGCTGGGCGAGTACCGGCGGATGGCGGACGCGCCCGCCGTCGGCGGGGATCCGCCGCCGCGGCTCACCGAGCGCGAGACGGACGTGCTGCGGCACGTCGCGAAGGGGATGACGGCGCGGCAGATCGCGGAGAAGCTGGTCATCTCGCACCGCACGGTGGAAAACCACGTGCAGTCGACGCTGCGGAAGCTCCAGCTGCACAACCGCGTGGAACTGGCGCGCTACGCGATCGAGCACGGGCTCGACCGGGAGTAGCGCCTCACGGCAGCGCGACCACCGAGCGGTCCGCCCGCGGGGGCAGGTCCGTCGCGATCACGTGCCACTGGGAGGTCCCCGGCCGCCAAGCCGCCGCGAGCGACGTTTCGCCCGCGAAAGTACCCGTGAGCACCAGGTCGCCCGCTGCCGTCCAGTCGAGGGCGTCGGCGGTGAAATCGGTGGCGACCGGCATCGACGGCGCGCGCGTCCACCGGTCGCCGCCGTCGAGGTCGAGCACCCACAGGTCGAGCGAGCGCGTGCTGCCCGCGTGCCATTCCAGGTCCTCGAACGGCACCGCGAGCAGGCGGCCGTCCCGGCTCGGCACGACCTCGCCCGGCCTGCCGTTCGGCACCGGCCTCGGCACCGTGCGGGTGCGGCCGGTGTCGAGCTCGTGCGCGGTGAAGTCGACCAGGCCGAGCGCGAGCAGGTACCGCCCCGCCACCGCGGCGATCCGGGGGAACTGCCGCACGGTGCGGCCGGTGCCGGGGTCGACCAGCACGTCGAGCGCCTCCGGCCGCCCGGCGTCGACCGTGATCAGCAGGCCGTTGCGGTCCTCGCCCCGCACCGCGGTCTGACAGCTAGCGGGCTGGGCCTCGCCTGGCGGCCCGCCGTCGAGCGGGACCCGTTGCAGCAAGCAGGGCGTGCCGCCGTCGCGGATCATCCAGAGCGCGGCGCCGTCGGCGGACGGCCCGGCGCTGTGCGCCCTGCCGAGCGGCCGGGACCCGGCGTAGACCTCCGCCGGTTCGACGCACGACGGGCCGCAGCGGCGCGCCGAAAGCACCACGGGGGTGGTGCCGACGCGCATCACCGAGGTCACGCGGTCGCCGCCCGGAATCCCCGGCACCGGGTGCGTCCCGCCGTTTTCGACCACCACCGGCGGCGAAGCCGGCAGCACCAGGCGGATTCCGGCGGCACCGGGCTCGGCGCGCAGCGGCCCCGGCACCGGTTCGCCCGAAGGCGGCGGGACGGACGCGCACGAGGACACCAGCAACCAGGCCAGCAGGAGGACGGGGAACCGGGACACGGGCATCACCCCCGGCCAAGTAGACCACCAGCGGTCAGGGTTTTCCCCGGATCCGCCCCGGATTTTCCGCGCCTACCATCGACACCATGGGTGAGGACCAGGCAGAGATGGCAGCAGCGGGGGTCTCCACGAAACCGCTCAACCCGCGCGACCTCCGGGTGTCGGACGCGGAGCGCGAACACGTCGTCGCGGTGCTGCAGAAGGCGATCGGGCGCGGGCTCATCGACCTCGACGAGTTCACCGAGCGCACCGACGTCGCGCTCGCCGCGCGCACCAGGGGCGAGCTGAACGTGGTGCTCGCCGACCTCCCCGGCCTCGTCCACCGCGACGCCACCAAGGACACCGTGGTGCCCGGCACGCCGCCCGCCACCGCGAACTTCGCCGGTGAGCGGCTCGAACTGAAGGCGCACGGATCGAACCTGGTCCGCAGGGGGCGCTGGTCGGTGCCGGGGAACCTCAGCGTGTACAACAAGTACGGCAACACCACGCTCGACTTCACCGAGGCCGCCGTCGCGTCGCCGGTGGTGAACATCGAGCTGTCCACCAAGTGGGGTTCGGTGGAGCTGATCATCCCCGAGCAGGCCGCGATCGACGTCAACTCGGTCACCGAGGTCAAGTGGGGCGCGCTGAACGACCGGACCAACACGAACGGGCACGCGGGCACGCCCCGCTACGTGGTGTCCGGCAGAGTGCACGGCGGCTCGCTGACGATCCGGCATCCGAAGCGCGGGCTCTTCGGCTGACGATGACCCAACCCGATCCGCGGCACCTCCGGGTGTCCGACGCCGAACGAGAGCACGTCGCTTCGCTGCTGCAGAAGGCCGTCGGGCTCGGCCTGCTCACCCTCGACGAACTGGCCGACCGCACCGACGTCGCGCTCGCCGCGCGTACCAGGGGCGAGCTGAACGTGGTGCTCGCCGACCTCCCCGGCCTCGTCCACCAGCCGGACTCGGCACCGGCGGCGGACCGGCTCGAACTGAAGGCCACCCTGTCGCAGACGACGCGGCGCGGCGACTGGCTGGTGCCGAAGGAGATCGCGATCCGCAGCAAGATGGGGTCCACCGAGCTGGACTTCACCGAAGCGCGCTTCTCGTCCCGCTCCGTCCGCATCGACCTCGACGTCAGCGGCGGCTCGGTGGAACTGCTCGTGCCGTCGACCGCGTCGGTGTCCACGACCGACGTCCACGCGATCGCGGGCAGCGTCGAGGACCACTCCGGCGGCGCGGGGCGGCCCGACGGCGTGCGGTTCGTGCTCGCCGGGACCCTCCGGATGGGATCGCTGGAGATCCGCAAGCCCCGGTACTACCGGGCGGGCAGGCTGCAGGTTCGGTGGCCGCCGCAGGTCAGGTGGGATCCCCGCTAAGCGCCACGCGCCGCTTTCCGCGCGCTCGCGCCGTCTCCGGCGGCGAGCGCGGCCGTCGCGGCGGCACGGCACTGCTCGACGGTGACCTCGGCGAGGCTCGCGCCGACCGCGCGTACCGCGGCCGCGTTCATCGACAGGCTGGTCAGCCCGAGCCCGGTGAGCACGCGGGCGAGCAGGGGATCGGCCGCCGCCTCCCCGCACACGCCGGCGGGCTTGCCGGTCGCCTTCGCCGCGTCGCCGATCAGGCCGAGCAGCCGCAGCAGCGCGGGCTGCCACGGGTCGTTGAGGGTGGCGACGGCGCCGAGCTGGCGATCGGCGGCGAAGGTGTACTGGGCGAGGTCGTTGGTGCCGACCGAGACGAAGTCGACCTCGGCGAGGATCTCGGCCGCGGACAGCGCGGCGGCGGGGATTTCGATCATCACGCCGGCACGGGCGATCCCGGCGGCGCGGACGCGCCCGGCGAACCAGGCGGCTTCGGCCGCGGTCGCGACCATCGGCGCCATCACGGACACCTCGGCACCCGAGTCCGCCGCGGCGCCCGCGATCGCTTCGAGCTGCCGGTCGAGCACCTCGGGCCGGTCGAACGCGACGCGGAGGCCGCGCACGCCGAGCGCCGGGTTCGGCTCGTCCTCCGGCGAAAGGAACGCGAGCGGCTTGTCGGCGCCCGCGTCGAGCGTCCGGACGATCACCGGCTTGCCGCGGAACGGTTCGAGCACCGCCGTGTAGGCGGCGCGCTGCTCGGCGACGGACGGCTCGGCCGGCGCGTCGAGGTAGCAGAACTCGGTGCGGAAGAGGCCGACGCCTTCGGCACCCGCGTCGACGGCGGCGTGCGCGTCGGCGGCCGATCCGACGTTGCCGAGCACCTTCACGCGGTGCCCGTCGGAGGTGCGCCCGGTGCCGTCCCATTCGACGGGCCCGCTGGTCCCGGCGGTGAGGACCGGTTCGGACGCGTCCGCGCGCGCGATTTCGCCGGTGTCCCCGTCGACGGTCAGCGCGTCGGCGTCGAGCGCGATTAGCCCGCGAACCGCGACCACGGCCGGGATGCGCAGTGCGCGGGCCAGGATCGCGGTGTGGCTGGTCGGGCCGCCCTCCTCGGTGACCAGTGCGAGCACCTTGGCCGGGTCGAGGCCCGCGGTGTCGGCGGGGGCGAGGTCCCGTGCGACGAGCACGCTCGGCGTGGTCAGCTCCGGGACGCCCGGCGGGGCGATGCCGAGCAGTTCGGCGACGAGCCGGTCGCGCACGTCCTCGACGTCGCGAACGCGCTCGGCGAGGTATCCGCCCGCGGCGGCGAGTGCCTTGGCGAACCCGGCGGCGGCCTCGTGGACGGCGCGGGCGGCGGGGATCCGCTCCGCGGTGACGAGCTGCTGCGCCTGTTCGGTGAGCGCGGGGTCGCTCGCCATCGCGGCGGTGGTGATGAGGATCGTGGCGGCTTCGCCGTCGGCGGTTTCCGCGAGTGCTTCGAGCCTGGCGGCGACGGCCTTGGCCGCGGGCGCGATCCTGGCCGCTTCGGCGGCGGGATCGGCGGGCGCCGGCGTGCGCTCGGGCTCGCCGAGGGGCTCGGCCACCCTGACCACCGGGCCGCGGGCGCGGCCGGGACTGACCGCGACGCCGGTCAGGCTTCCCGTCATCGATTCAGACATGGTCTAGACCATACCGGTGCTGGGGCGTGGACGACACCCTGGCTCGCTCCATCATGACAGCTCCTCCTTGGTCGGGTAGGACGGCTGCGCGCCACGACGGGTCACCGAGACCGCCGCGACTTCGACCGCGCGCGCCGACGCGTCCGCGAGCGAAGCGCCTTCGGCGAGCGAGGCGGCCAGCGCACCGGCGAACGCGTCACCCGCGCCGGTCGTGTCGACCGGCTTCACCTTCGGCGAAGGCACTTCGCGCACGCCTTCCGCGGTCACCACCAGCGCGCCGCGGGCGCCGATCGTCACCACGGCCGCCTTCGGGCCAAGGTCGAGCAGCGCGCCCGGATCGCCGAGGCTCGATCCGCCGAGCAGCCACGCGGCCTCGTGCTCGTTGACCAGCAGCACGTCGAGCGCGGCCAGCGTCGCGTCCGGGACCTTCGCCACCGGTGAGAGGTTCAGGACCGTCGTCACCCCGGCCGCTGCCGCGGCTTCGAGCGCGCGCTCCACCACCGGCAACGGGATCTCCAGCGACGCGACCACCACCCGGACGCCGTCGTACACGTCGTCCACATCGTCCACGTCATCCGCGTCGGCCACGTCGTCCACGTCGGTGGGCACGAGGGCGCTGTTCGCGCCGGGGGACACCAGGATCGAGTTTTCGCCGTCCGGGGTCACCGTGATGTAGGCGATCCCGGTCGGCCTGCCGGTCTCGCGGACGAGGCCGGTGTGCACGCCCGCGTCGCGGAGCGAGTCCAGCAGGACCCCGCCGTAGGCGTCCTCGCCCACCGCGCCGAGCAGCGCCACCCGCGCACCGAGGCGCCCGGCCGCGACCGCGGTGTTCGCCCCCTTCCCACCAGGGGAAACCGCGGTGTCACCGCCGAGCACGGTCTCGCCCGCGCCCGGCCGCCGGTCGGCGGGCACGACCAGATCGACGTTGGCGGAGCCGACCACCAGCACCGCGGCGGAGCCTGCCGCCAGTTCCTCGTGCGTCATGCCCGCAGCCTGCCACGGCTGGCGCCGCGACTCCCATCACCGGCTATGCATATGTGAAGAACTTTGTAACTCCCCAGGTTCCGAATGCGACACTAAGGCGAGTGCTTGCCGCGGTTCACTCGATCGGGGTATATCCATCCCCCAGGCGTCACTTCGATGAACCGTGACCCTCTCCAAACTCGTCGCTTCGTCCGCGAAGCGGCGTTGCCCGCTCAGTGGCCTGAGAAACCGCCGAGGGGGCATCGGGTCGCCGGCACCGATCACGTAGCCCCCCGAGTGATCGGTGCCGGCGGCGCCCCGCTTTCGAGGCCGCCGGTCTCCAAGAACGCGGGCCACCGCGTCTCGACGGCGTGGGCGAAGTTCTTCGCGCCGGTCCGCGACATCTTCACCGGGAGCCGGTACCAGCCGGGCTCGCTGCCGGGGAACACCGCTTCCGGATGCCGCCGCGGGTAGTCGGCGTAGGACGGCAGGTACTCGATCCCCCGATCCACCCGGCGCAGGCGCGCGATTTCGTCCCACCAGAGCGCGACCGCGGGCCTCGTGCCGCCTGGACGGCACTCGAACCCGCGCGCCGTCAGCTCGATGCGCGGCTGCTTCGAACTCGTCGCGCTCACCTTGAGGCCCACCGCGACGAACACCATGGCGAGCCCGAACGAGGCCGCCGGGTAAGCGATGTCGTGGAGGACGCCGTCGGCGTACCGGCGCAGGAGGAAGAACCCGAGCGCGAGCACCACGCCGAGCGTGCCGATCCTGGCGACCAGGCCGGTGCCGACCGCTTGGAGGTGGACGACGACCGTCGGCACCGCCCCGGCCCCGCGCGGGTGTCCTGGTGCGATCCGGTCCTTCCTGATCTCGACGGTCGGCTCCTCGGCGCCGCCGAACCGGGCCGGGATGACCCGCCGCAGCTCACCCGCCTCGCCGGGGGTCAGCTCGAAGTCGACGGTCATCCGGCCGTCCTGGTGCCGCGGGAAGGTCCCGGCGAGCACCAGCTCGTAGGCCTCGGGGCCCGCTTCGGTCTCGTCGTAGCCGGTGAACGTCCGCTTCAGCTCGGCGCCGCGCAGTTCGTGCCAGCCGACGGACCACTTGACGGTCCCCGACACCACGCGTGTCAGGCCGCGCGCGTCGGCCAACAGCTCGTCGAGCCGCGGCTTGCGGAAGAACCGCCGGTAGAGCATCGCGACCGCCGACACCAGCGAGATCACGCCGAACACCGACGCGCCGATGACGTTGAGCCACGAGCCTGCCCAATGCCCGTCGACGACGTTGGTGACCCAGTAGCCGCCCAGCGCCAGCAGGATCAGCGCACCGGCCACCACGCCGGGGCCCCGTCGCTGGAGCCGATGGATCCGGACCGTCATGTGCGCCCCCCAGGGTCCCGATGAACCGGGGCCGAGTTTCGCATACCGGGCATCGGCCGCGATGCCGTTTCGCGCGATTCCGGCGGTGCGCCGGCCGTCGCGGATCGCGCGCACTCCTAGACTGCGGGGATACGCCGACGAGGTGAGGTGGGGGGTGAGGATGGACAAGCCAAGCCGCCGGAGCAGGGAGCGCGCGGCAACGGACCACGACATCCGGCAGACCGCGCGGACGCTGCTGGTCGAGCAGGGCCCGGAGGCGGTCACGCTGCGGGCGATCGCGCGCGAGCTCGGCATCACCGCACCCGCGCTCTACCGCTACTACGGCTCGCGGGACGACCTGATCGAGCACCTCCGGCTCGACGTGTGCGCCGATCTGGCCGCGGAGCTGGCCGAGGACATCGTGGGCATGCCCGACGACGGCGCGCTCCAGCTGTTCGCGATCTGCAAGGGCTTCCGCCGCTGGGCGCTGACGCACACCAAGGAGTTCACGCTGGTGTTCGCGTCGCCGACCGGCGAGGTCGGCTCGGCCGCGGGCAGTGTCACGACGCTGAGCAGGGTCGACGAACCGTTCGGGCGGATCTTCCTGATCACCGCGGGCCAGGTGCTCGCCACCCAGACGCTGGCCACGCCGCCGGAGGAGCAGGTGCCGTCCGAGCTGCGGGACGATCTCGCGGCGTTCCAGGGCGAGCTGCTGGCCGTGCTCACCGAATCGGGTCTCGCGTTCCCCGCCGAGAAGCTCGACCTCGGCACCACGTACCTGATGATCCAGTTCTGGGCCCGCCTCTACGGCCACGTGACGCTGGAGGTCTTCGGGAACTACCCCATCCCGGTGAGCAAACCCGATGTCCTGTTCGACGCCATGCTCGCCGACCTCGCCAGGGAAATCGGGCTCCAGGTCACCTGACCCCGCTCAGCGCACCACGTTGACCAGTTTCTTCGGCACCACGATCACCTTGCGCGGCTCGGCGCCTTCGAGCAGCGCGACGACCTTCTCGTCCGCCAGCGCCGCCGCCTGGACGTCCTCGCGGCTCGCGTCGGCCGCCACCGTGATCCGCGAGCGGACCTTGCCGTTGACCTGGATCGGGTACTCCACGGTGTCCTCGACCAGGTACCGCTCGTCGACCGCGGGGAACGGGCCGTGCGCGAGCGAGCCCTGGTGGCCCAGCCGCTGCCACAGCTCCTCGGCCAGGTGCGGGCACAGCGGCGCCAGCATCATCACCAGCGGCTCGGCGAGCTCCTTCGGCGTGGCGGCGGCCGTGCCGTAGGTCTTCGTCAGGTGGTTGTTCAGCTCGATGAGCTTCGCGCCCGCGGTGTTGAACCGCAGCTCGGCGTAGTCCTCGCGGACCCCGGCGACGGTGCGGTGCAACCGCTTGCGGTCCTCGTCGGTCGCGGCCGAATCCGACACCCGGAACGCGCCGGTCTCCTCGTCCACGAACAGCCGCCACAGCCGCTGCAGGAACCGCTGCGCGCCGACGACGTCCTTGGTGACCCACGGGCGCGAATCGGCCAGCGGGCCCATCGCCATCTCGTAGAACCGGAACGTGTCGGCGCCGTAGTCGCGGAACATCTCGTCCGGGGTCACCGCGTTCTTCAGGCTCTTGCCCATCTTCCCGTACTCCTGGAAGACCTCTTCGCCGCCGTGGAAGAACTTGCCGTCGCGCTCTTCGACCTCGTCGGCGGGCACCGGGATGGCCCTCGCGTCGCGGTAGGCGTTCGCCTGGATGTAGCCCTGGTTGAACAGGCGGCGGTAGGGCTCCTTCGACGAAACGTGGCCGAGGTCGAAGAGCACCTTGTGCCAGAAGCGCGAGTACAGCAGGTGCAGCACCGCGTGCTCGACCCCGCCGACGTAGAGGTCCGTGCCGCCGGGGTCGTCCGCGCCGTGCTCGGCGGGACGCGGGCCCACCCAGTACTTTTCGTTCTCCGGCGCGACGAACGCGTCGGAGTTCGTCGGGTCCACGTAGCGCAGCTGGTACCAGCAGGACCCGGCCCACTGCGGCATCACGTTGGTGTCGCGGCGGTACTTCTTGGGCCCGTCACCGAGGTCCAGGGTCACCTCGACCCAGCCCGTCGCCCTGGACAGCGGCGGCGACGGCACCGAGTCCGCGTCGTCGGGGTCGAAGGTGCGGGGCGTGTAGTCGTCGACCTCGGGCAGTTCGACCGGGAGCTGGTCCTCCGGCACCGCGACCGGCATGCCGTGCTCGTCGTAGACGATCGGGAACGGTTCGCCCCAGTACCGCTGGCGCGCGAACAGCCAGTCCCGCAGCTTGTACTGGACGGTGCCGGCACCGTGGCCGTGCTCCTCCAGCCAGCCGATGATCGCCTTCTTCGCCTCGGCGACGCCGAGCCCGTCCAGGCTCAGGGAGTCGTTGGCGGAGTTGATCGCCAGCCCGTCGCCGGTGAACGCCTCGCCGTCGAAATCCGCGCCGGGGTCGACCGTGCGGATGATCTCCAGCCCGAACTTCGTGGCGAAGTCGTAGTCGCGCTGGTCCTGCGCGGGCACCGCCATGATCGCGCCGGTGCCGTAGCCCATCAGCACGTAGTCGGCGACGAAGACCGGGATTTCCTTGCCGTTGACCGGGTTCACCGCGAACGAACCGGTGAAGACGCCGGTCTTCTCCTTGTTCTCCTGGCGGTCCAGGTCGGACTTGCGCGCGGCCGCGGCGCGGTAGGCGGCGACCGCCTCGGCCGGCGTCGCCGCGCCACCGGTCCAGCTCTCCCGGTGCTCGCCGGGCCACGCGTCCGCGGTCAGCTTTCCGGCCAGCGGGTGCTCGGGCGCGAGCACCAGGTACGTCGCGCCGAACAGCGTGTCCGGGCGGGTGGTGAACACCTCGATGCTTTCGCCACCGGCGCGGAAGGTGACGCGCGCGCCGCGCGAACGGCCGATCCAGTTGCGCTGCATGGCCTTGACCGTCTCCGGCCAGTCCAGCAGGTCCAGATCGTCGATCAGGCGGTCGGCGTAGGCGGTGATCCGCATCATCCACTGGCTCAGGTTCTTGCGGAACACCGGGAAGTTGCCGCGGTCGCTGCGGCCGTCCGCGGTGACCTCTTCGTTCGCCACCACGGTGCCCAGCCCCGGCGCCCAGTTCACCGGCGCGTCGGAGATGTAGACCAGCCGGTGGGAGTCGATCACCTGGCGCTGTTCGACGGTGCTCAGCTCGGCCCACGGCCTGCCGTCCGGCGTCGGGCGCGCGCCGTCGGCGAACTCCTGCTCCAGCTCGGCGATCGGACGCGCCTTGGCGGCCTTCTCGTCGTAGTAGGAGTTGAAGATCTGCAGGAAGATCCACTGCGTCCACTTGTAGAACCCGGGATCGGTGGTGGCCACCGAGCGCCGGTCGTCGTGGCCGAGGCCCAGCCTGCCCAGCTGGCGGCGCATGTTCGCGATGTTGGCGTGCGTGGTGGTGCGCGGATGCGTGCCGGTCTGCACCGCGTACTGCTCGGCAGGCAGGCCGAACGCGTCGTAGCCCAGCGCGTGCAGCACGTTGCGCCCGATCATCCGGTGGTAGCGCGCGTAGGCGTCGGTGCCGATGTAGCCGAGCGGGTGCCCGACGTGCAGGCCGGAGCCGGAGGGGTACGGGAACATGTCCTGGACGAACAGCTTGTCCGAAGGGACGTCGTCACCGGCGAGCGGGCCGACCGGGTTGGGCGCGTGGAAGGTGCCGTTGTCGGCCCAGTAGTCCTGCCAGCGCTGCTCGATCCTGCCCGCCAGCTCCGCGGTGTAGCGGTGCTCGGGGCCGCCAGTCGCCTCACTCATCGCCGAATCCCGTCTCGCAAAAGGTGTCCAGAAACAACTCGACCCCTCAGCCCGTGGGCGTGAGGGGTCGCCGCGCTGATCCGCGTCGGGCTGATCAGCGCGGCAGGCCAAGAAGCAGCCGAGCCGTGTTCACGACCACCATGGTAGCCGCTGGTCAAGCCGCGCCGACTACCGGATGGCCAGCGCGATGAGCTGCGTGACCTGGGTCGCCGAGAAGTTGTTGTCGCTGACCAGCACCAGCGTGCGCTCACCGGAGGGCAGCCGTGGGCCCCAGGTCATCCCCTCCACATTATCCACAGTGGACAACGTGGACAGCGGGAAATCGGCGAGATCGGCGACGAGCCGCTTGCGCACCGGCTTGACGTTCTTCGCCCCGGCCAGCGATTTCACGCCGAGCACGTTCGTCGCGCCCTTGGTGTCCATCTCGTAGATGCGGAGCTTGTTGCCGACGCCGGTGACGAACGAGCGCTCCATGACGAGGAACTTCGACGGGTCGACCGGATCGGCCGCGAGCAGCGAGGAGATGCCGGTGGTGGCGAACGCACCGGGCGGGTTCGGCGCCGCGAACACCTTCTCCTCGGGATAGGCGTACTGCGCGAGCACCGGCCCGAACCGGCTCTGCACCGTGATGCGGTCCAGCCCGCCGTGCTCGGGCGTGGCATCGGGACCGTCCTGCAGCATCGGGCCCTCGACGGAGCTGGCGATCAGCGACCCGAGCCCGGCGAAGGTGAGCCCCTCGATGGCCAGGTTCTGGCGGGGCCCCGCGCCGGGGATCATCTTCTCGTTCGCCGGGAGCGGCAGGTCGCGGACGTAGGCACCGTCGCGACCCGCCCTCCGGATCGACGGGTCGATGAGCGTGGTCGCGGTGCGCTCCCCTTCCTGCGACCAGAAGTAGTCGCCGGTCCACGGGTCGGCGCGCAGCTCCTCCGGGTCGACCGTCCGCTCGTTCTGCGGCCGCGACGGGTCGTTCTCCGCCAGCGGCGGGTAGGTCGTGCCGTCCGGGCGCCGGAACGGGTGCGTGCCGGTGAAGGTCACCGGCCCGACGCCCTTCGCGCCGACGTCGAACTTCGCCGTGTAGAAGCGGGCGGCCTGCATCGCGGACCGGTCGTCGCAGATGAACACGTACCCGCCGGTGCGCGGGTCGTAGTCGATGCTGGACAGCCCGCCGACCGTGGTCCCCTGGAAGACGAGGTCGTTCGGCACGATCCGCTCGCCGAGCAGGCGGACCTCGTGGGTGGGCCGGTCGGGGGCCGCCGAGGCGGCGGGGGTGAGCGCGGTGGTGATCACGGCGGCCGCGGTCAAGGTCGCGGCGATCCTGGTTCTCGACATGGCGTGCAGCACAGCGGATCAAGGTAGCTGGCAGGTTGCCCCGGCGTCACGCTTATCCTGAAGTGGTGTTCGTGATCGCGCTGGTCGTCATCCTCGCCGGGCTCGTCGCCGCACTCGGCGGTTTCGCCGGGTGGCGGGAGAAACTCGCCCGCGACTCCGCCGTCGGTGTCCGCACCGCCGCCACGCTGCGCAGCGACGAGGCGTTCCGGCTCGGCAACAAGGTCGCCGGGCTGCCGATCATGGCCGGCGGCGCGATCGCCGTCGTCGGCGGGATCGCCGGGCTCGTGATGCCCGCCACGTCCGGCCTGCTCGTCGGCGCGCTCGTCGGGCTCGCCGGCCTGGTCGCGCTGGTCATGGCCGGGGGAGTGCTCGGGAACAAGGCCGCGGAAACCGTGCCCGCTCCCGCGCTCGCGCCCGCCGGGTGCTCCGGCTGCGCGTGCGGCGCGGGCGGCTGCGGCGTGGCGAGCGCCCTGAACCGCGCCTGACGTCGACTTTCCTGCCCCGAAGGTGACCTTCACGGCGTTAGATGCCCCGAAGGCGTGGCGGATTCATGCGGTGGTCGCAACATGCTCTATTTAGGACAGTAGCATGGTGAGTTTTTCTTTGGGGGTGAGCCAGTTGAGGGTTTTGCGGGGG
>NZ_BAAANN010000020.1:0-13825 GCF_039529815.1 Amycolatopsis minnesotensis
GGTTCTAATACATAAGCTCTACTGGCTTAGTTCACTAGCACACTGTTGAGTTCTCAAGCAACACGGTATCTTGTACGATACTGAATTGTTCCAGGCAAATCTTTGTAAGCTTTGTCCTGGAGGGACAGCCTCTACCCTACGAGGTTAGTCGTTGGGTTGGCCAGCCACCTTCAGGGCCGTCGCAGTACGTTACCCGGTTCGGTTCGCGGTGTCAAACCCGCCCGACCCTGGCCCGCGCGGCCTCGGTGAAGAGTACTTCACCTCGTCCTGCGCAGTGTCACCGGGCCTCCGGGGCTTTCGCCCTGTCGGCCGGTGTTCCTGGCGACGAAGAGAAGATTACATGCCGTCCAACCCCCCTGGAACAGGGGGGTACCTTAACCGCGTTTCCGCAGCTCAAGGCCCATAAATGGTCACAGCACGGGCAACAGGGTCCGCAGCTCGTACGGCGTGACCGCGCTCCGGTAGTTGTCCCACTCGACGTGCTTGTTGCGGAGGAAGAAGTCGTAGACGTGCTCCCCGAGCGCTTCGGGCAGGAGTTCGGAGCGCTCCATCTCGGCGAGCGCCTCCCCGAGGTTCTGCGGGAGCTCGGCGTAGCCCGCCGCCTTCCGCTCGGCTTCCGACAGCGTCCAGATGTTGTCCTCCGCGGGCGGCGGCAGCTCGTAACCCTTTTCGATCCCCTTCAGCCCGGCGGCGAGGATGACCGAGTACGCGAGGTACGGGTTGCACGCCGAATCCAGCGTCCTGATCTCGACCCGGCGGGACGACGCCTTGCCTGGCGAGTACATCGGGACCCGCACCAGTGCCGAGCGGTTCGCGCGGCCCCACGACACGGTCGTCGGCGCCTCACCACCGCTGATCAGGCGCTTGTACGAGTTCACCCACTGGTTCGTGACCGCGGAGATCTCCCGTGCGTGGGTGAGCAGGCCGGCGACGAACGCCTTGCCGGTGTCCGAAAGCTCGTACGGGTCGGCGGCGTCGTAGAAGGCGTTCCGGTCGCCCTCGAACAGGGAGACGTGGGTGTGCATCCCCGAACCGGGCTGGCTGGTGAACGGCTTCGGCATGAACGTCGCGCGCACCCCCTGGGTGAGCGCGACCTCCTTGACCACGTACCGGAAGGTCATCACGTTGTCGGCCATGGTCAGCGCGTCGGCGTAGCGGAGGTCGATCTCCTGCTGGCCCGGCGCGCCTTCGTGGTGGCTGAACTCCACCGAGATGCCCATCGCTTCGAGCGTCTCGATCGCATGGCGCCGGAAGTGCGTCGCGGTCGCGTGGGACGCCTGGTCGAAGTACCCGCCGTTGTCCGCGGGCTCCGGTTCGCTCCCGTCCTCCGGCAGCGTCGAGAGCAGGAAGAACTCGATCTCGGGATGCACGTAGCAGGTGAAACCCGCTTCGCTCGCCTTCGAGAGCTGGCGGCGCAGGACGTGCCGCGGATCGGCCCACGACGGTGATCCGTCCGGCATCGCGATGTCGCAGAACATGCGCGCCGAGTACGGGTCGCCCTCCGGTGTCTCCCACGGCAGCACCTGGAACGTCGCCGGGTCCGGCTTGGCGACCATGTCCGATTCGTAGACCCGCGCGAAGCCCTCGATCGCGGACCCGTCGAACCCGATCCCCTCGCTGAACGCGCCTTCGAGTTCCGCGGGCGCGACCGCCACGGACTTGAGAAACCCCAGCACATCGGTGAACCAGAGCCGGACGAAACGGATGTCGCGCTCTTCTAGCGTGCGGAGCACGAACTCCTGCTGCCGATCCATGGCCGCACCCTATGCGCGACGTGTTAACGCCATGTTTCGCGCCACGCCGGTTTCCCCCGACGGGCGAATCCGGACCGACATCAGTGCCGCGAAGGCGCACAACCCGCCCGCGACGTACCAGGCCAGGTCGTAGGTACCGAGGTGGTCGCGCGTGAACCCGGCGGCGAACGCGGCGAAGGCGGCGCCGACCTGGTGCGAGGCGAACACCCAGCCGAACACGATCGGGCCGCTCGCGCCGAAGCGCGCGCGGCACAGCGCGACGGTCGGCGGCACCGTCGCCACCCAGTCCAGGCCGTAGAACACGATGAACGCCCACATCGGCGGCTCGGTGGTCGGCGCGAACAGCCGCGGCAGCAGGATCAGCGACGCGCCGCGCAGCAGGTAGTAGCCGCCGAGCAGCCAGCGCGGGTCGACGCGGTCGGTCAGCCAGCCCGACGCGATGGTGCCCGCGACGTCGAAGACCCCGACGAGGGCGAGCAGTCCCGCCGCCGCGGTCTGGGGCATGCCGTGATCGTGCGCGGCCGGCACGAAATGGGTCCCGACCAGGCCGTTCGTGGACGCGCCGCAGATCGCGAACCCGCCTGCCAGCAGCCAGAAGGTGGGCGTGCGCGCCGAGGTGAGCAGCACGCGCACCGCCCTGCTCGCCGCTCCCCCGGTCGAGGCCACCCGCTCTTCCGCGGCGGTCGCGCCGAGCGCCGTCGTCCCGACGTCCTCGGGATGGTCACGCAACAGAAACACCACGATCGGCACGACGGCGAGCGCGGCCAGCGCCACGACCAGCGACGCGGTCCGCCAGCCGTGCGCGGTCGCCAGCGCCGCGACCAGCGGGAGGAAGACGAGCTGCCCGGCGGCGCCCGCCGCGGTGAGCACGCCGCTGACCAGCCCGCGGTGCCGGACGAACCACCTGCTGGTGAGCGTCGCGACGAAGGTCAGCGCCATCGAACCGGTGCCGACGCCGACGAGCACGCCCCAGCACAGGAGCAGCTGCCAGCTCGCGGTCATGAAGACGGTGAACCCGCTGCCGCAGGCCACCAGCACGAGCGCGCCCGCGACGACGCGGCGCATGCCGAGCCGTTCCATCAGCGCCGCCGCGAACGGCGAGATGACGCCGTAGAGCACGAGGTTGATCGACACCGCGGCCGAGATCGTCGACCTCGGCCAGCCGAACTCCTCGTGCAGCGGGTCGATCAGCACGCCCGGCGCGGCGCGGAACCCCGCCGCGCCGACGAGCGCGACGAACCCGGACGCCGCCACCAGCCAAGCCCAATGCACGCGCGGCCGTCGCGTGCTCTCCACTCGAGTCACACCATGAGCTTCGAGTATCCGCGGACCGTGATCGAGTGGCCAGAGGGCCAATATGTGCAAGAATCTGGCCATGCATCGCGTTGCCGTGCTCGCCGTCGGCGAGGTCGTCGGCTACGACCTGTGCATCCCGCCGCAGGTCTTCGGCTCGGCGACCGGCAAGACCGGGAAACCGCTCTACGAGGTGCGGATGTGCGCGCCGAGCAGTGCACCGGTGCGGGTCAGCTCCGGGTTCTCCGCGGTGTTCGAGCACGGCCCCGAGGCGCTCGCCGACGCGGACACGGTGATCGTGCCGGGCACCCGCGCCGAAGGGCCCCGGCGACGCGGCGCGCTTCCCGGCGACGTCGCGGCGGCGCTCGCGCTGGTGCCGGAAAGCGCGCGGGTCATGTCGATCTGCACCGGGGCGTTCGTGCTGGCCGCGGCCGGGCTGCTCGACGGGCGGCCCGCCACCACGCACTGGGCGTACGCCGACGAGTTCCGGACCCTCTACCCCGCCGTCGACCTCGACGAGAACGTGCTGTTCGTGGACGACGGCGACCTGCTGACCTCGGCGGGCCTCGCGGCGGGGCTCGACCTGTGCCTGCACGTGCTGCGCGCGGACCACGGCGCGGAGGTCGCGAACCGGGTCGCGCGGCACAACGTGGTGCCGCCGTGGCGCGATGGCGGCCAGTCGCAGTACATCGAGCACCCGCTGCCCGTGACCGACGACGGCAGCACCGCGCCGACCAGGGCGTGGGCGCTCACCCGGCTTGGTGACCCGCTCGACCTCACCGGCATGGCGGCGCACGCCAGGATGAGCGTCCGCACGTTCAGCAGGCGGTTCCGCGCCGAAACGGGCCTGCCGCCGAGGGCATGGCTCATCCAGCAGCGCGTGCAGCGCGCCAGGCACCTGCTGGAGACCACGACGCTGCCGGTCGGCAAGGTCGCCGCGGCCGCGGGGCTGGGCACCGCGGCGTCGCTGCGCGCGCACCTCAACGCCACGATCGGCGTCGCACCGCTGGCCTACCGCCGCACGTTCGCCCCCACCGCACCGTCCTGACCGCGCGTTTTCGCTAGGCTCGCCGGCATGTTGCGCCGCGCCTTGCCCGTGCTCGCCCTGTCGCTCGGCCTGCTCGGCGCCTGCTCGGCGTCGCCGGACACCAGCGGGCCGCTCCCCGGCGGCACGGAGCTGACCGGTTCGGCGGCCGAGGCGCTGAAGAACCTGCGGAGCACCCATTTCCGGCTCGGCGTCAGCGGCACGATCCCCGGGCTGCCGATCCGGTCCATCGAAGGCGCCGCCAACCGGGACGGCACCGGCGCGGGGCACGCCGACGTCCAGGAGTCCGCGGAGAAGTTCGACGACGTCACCTACACCGTGGCGAGCGGCGTGGCGAAGGTCAGCGGCAAGACCACGCTGCCGCGCACGCTGGACGTGCCAGCGGAGTACGACCCGGCGACCCTGCTCGACCCGGGCAAGGGCCTGCGGCGGGTGCTGCTCGCGGCGACCGCCGTCACCACCGAGGCCAGCGAACCGCTCGACAAGGTCGGCGCCTACCGGCTCACCGGGAAGCTCGCCGGGCCGGTGATCTCCGGGCTGATCCCCGGGATCACCGCCGACGTGGACGTCAAGTTCTGGGTCCGCGAGGCCGCGCCGCACGACCTGATGCGCATCTGGCTGCAGGTGCCGCCGTACAAGCCGAGCGAAGGCGCCGTGATGCTCGAACTGAGCCTGACGCCCTGAGCCCGGTCACCCCGGGCAGCGCGTCCCTTCCGGCGGCACCGTGCCGTCCACCAGGTACGCCGTGCCGGCCGAGTCGACGCAGCCGATGCCCTGCAGGAACGCGGTGTGCTGCGTGCCCTCGTAGGTGAGCAACGAACCCTTCATGGCCTTCGCGAGGTTCACCCCCGCCTGGTAGGGCGTCGCCGGGTCGTTGGTCGTGGACACCACGAGCACCGGCGGCAGCCCCGCGACGGCCGGTTCGTGCGGCCGCGAGGTGCTGGGCACCGGCCAGAACGCGCACGAGTCGAGCGGCGCGCCTTCGGGCCCGCCGTCGTCGAGGAAGGGCGCGGCCTCGTCATAGCGCTTCGCGGCGTCGAGGATCTTGTTCTTGTCGGTGACCCTCGGGTCGTCGACGCAGCGGATCGCGGTGAAGGCGTCCTGCGTCGTCGCGTAGCGCCCGGACCGGTCGCGCTCGTTGTACTGGTCGGCCAGCGCCATCAGGGTGGCGCCCTTGCCCAGCTTCAGCTCGTTCAGACCGGAGTTGAGCGGTTCCCACAGCTGCTGGGAGTAGAGGGCCTGTATCGCGGCGAGCGTCGCGTCGCCGAAGGTGAGCTTGCGGCCGTCGGCGAGGGTGACGGGAATGCGCACGAGCGGGCGCACCAGGTCCTGGAACGCCTTCGTGGCGCCTGCCGGGTTCGCGCCGAGCGCGCAGTCCTGGCGGGCGGCGCACCACGCGGCGTACTGGCCGAACGCCTTGCCGAACCCCTGCCCCTGCGCGACGAGCGACTCGACGGAGTCCTGGTCGGGGTCGAGCGCGCCGTCGAGGACCATCGCGCGGACGTTCTTCGGGAACGCTTCGGCGTAGGTGGAGCCGATCCTGGTGCCGTAGGAGTAGCCGAGGTAGGAGAGCTTTTCGTCGCCGAGCGCGGACCGGAGCACGTCCATGTCCTTCACGACGTCCCTGGTGCCGACGTTGGCGAGCATCGCGTCGCCGTGCGCGGTGCGCTGGGCGCACTTCCCGGCGAAGTCCTTCGCCTCGGTCTCCTGCTTCGCCACGCCCGCCGGCGAGCCGTCGGACTCGAGGTCTTCCGCGCGGTCTTCGTCCCGCTCGGCGTCGGTCAGGCAGCGGACCTGCGGCTCGCTGGCGCCGATCCCGCGCGGGTCGAAGCCGACGAAGTCGAACCGCTTGCCCAGTTCGCCCTGCGCCGCGCCCTGCGCCAGGTTCGCGGCGGCCTCCATCCCGGACGCGCCCGGCCCGCCGGGGTTCATCACCAGCGAGCCGATCCGGTTGTCCTGGCCGGTGGCCTTGCGCCGCAGCACCCCGATCGTGATCGTGTCGCCTGCCGGTTTCGCGTAGTCCAACGGCACGGTCAGCCTGGCGCACTGGAGCGTTTTCACCGCGAAGGCGGACTTCGCTCCGTCCGATGTCGCGTAGGGTGCGCAATCGCCCCAGGTGAGGGGCTGGCCGTAGAACCGGTCCAAACCGGCCGGAACCGCGCCTTTCGGGCCGAGCTGTTCGGTGGCCTGCCGGGGCTGGTCCGCCGGTGTGCTGGTGCAGGCGGCCAGCGGCACGAGCAGCAGAGCACAACCTGCGGCGGCTACCCGGATCGGGCGAGACCTGGTTTGGTGGTGGAGTGGCACGACCCGATGGTGCCATTCGGCAGGAACTCCGGCGCACGGCCACTGCGTTGGGGAGTACGGCGAGCGCGGGACTACCGGCGCGACACGAGAACGGGAGCACAGGGTGGCAGCACTGATGAGCCGGGTTGGCAAGCGGCTGCGCCGGATCATGCAACGCCCAGGCAGCGTCGAGCTTTCCCGTTACGAGGCTCTGCTGCCCGCGGTCGAAAAGCGTGAACCCGAGCTGGAGAAGCTCTCCGACGCCGAACTGACCGAAGTGGCCGCGAAGCTGCGCGAGAAGTCCGCCTTCGGCGACGACGAGCTGGTCGAGGTGTGCGCGCTCGGCCGCGAATCCGCGCGGCGCGCCCTCGGCGAACGCGCCTTCGACGTGCAGCTCCTCGGCACGATGGGCCTGCTCACCGGGCACGTCGTGCAGATGGAAACCGGTGAGGGCAAGACGCTCGCCGGCGCACTGGCCGCCGCGGGGTACGCGCTGCAGGGCAAGCGCGTGCACGTGGTCACCGTCAACGACTACCTCGCCCGCCGCGACGCGGAGTGGATGAAACCGCTGTACGACCTGCTCGGCGTCGGCGTCGGCTGGGTCGAGCCCCCGCGCAGCAGGGACGAGCGGCGCGAGGCGTACGGCCAGGAGGTCACCTACGGCGCGGTCAGCGAGATCGGGTTCGACGTCCTTCGCGACAGGCTGGTCTCGCGCGCCGAGGAACTCGTGCAGCGCGATCCCGAAGTGGCGATCGTGGACGAAGCGGACTCCGTGCTCGTCGACGAGGCGCGGGTGCCGCTGGTGATGGCCGGTTCGGTCGACGCGGCGTTCGCGGACGAAGAGGTCGCGAACGTGGTGCGCAGGCTGCGGCTCGGGCTGCACTACGAGACCGACTCCGACGGCCGCAACGCCTGGCTGACCGCCGCGGGCGCGTCCGTGGTCGAGAAGGCGCTCGGCATCGAAGACCTGTACGGCGAGTCGGCGGACTCCGGGTCGGCGAGGCTGGCCGCGGTGAACGTGGCGCTGCACGCGCACGCGCTGCTCACCCGCGACGTCGACTACCTGGTGCGGGACGGGAAGGTGCAGCTCATCAACGCCTCGCGCGGGCGGGTCGCGGAGCTGCAGCGCTGGCCGGACGGGCTGCAGGCCGCCGTGGAGGCGAAGGAGCAGCTCCCCGCGACCGACCGCGGCGAGATCCTCGACTCGATCACCG
This sequence comes from Amycolatopsis minnesotensis, assembly GCF_039529815.1. NCBI lineage: Bacteria > Bacillati > Actinomycetota > Actinomycetes > Pseudonocardiales > Pseudonocardiaceae > Amycolatopsis > Amycolatopsis minnesotensis. The sequence goes on from NZ_BAAANN010000020.1 coordinate 7,590, forward strand.
TGCAGGCCCTGCTGGCGCGCTACCCGCAGGTGGCGGGCATGACCGGCACCGCGGTCGCGGTCGCCGAGCAGCTTCGCGAGTTCTACCAGCTCGAAGTGGCGGTGATCCCGCCGAACACCCCGAACATCCGCGAGGACGCCGAAGACCGGATCTTCGCGTCGCCGTCGCACAAGCTGCGCGCGATCGTGGACGAGATCCGCGAAGTGCACGAGACCGGGCGCCCGATCCTCGTCGGCACCCAGGACGTCGCCGAGTCCGAGGAGCTGGCCGAGAAGCTGGCCAAGGCCGATCTCGAATGCGTGGTGCTCAACGCGCGCAACGACGCCGAAGAGGCCGCGATCATCGCCGACGCGGGGACGCACGGTCGGGTCACGGTGTCGACGCAGATGGCTGGCCGCGGTACCGACATCCGGCTCGGCGGCGCCGACGGCAGCGACCGCGAGCGGGTGACCGAGCTGGGCGGGCTGCACGTGATCGGCACCGCGCGGTACCCGTCGAGCCGTCTCGACGGGCAGCTTCGCGGCCGCTCCGGCCGTCAGGGCGACCCGGGCAGCGCGGTGTTCTTCGCGAGCCTGAACGACGACCTGGTGCTGTCGAACGCGCCGGACGTGCCGGACGGCATCGAGGCGGCGGACGGCACCGGCGAGATCACCGACGCCGCCGCGCACCGGCAGATCAACCACGCGCAGCGCGTCGCCGAGGGCGTGCACCTGGAGATCCACCGCAACACCTGGCGGTACACGCGGCTGATCGAGTTCCAGCGCGCCGAGCTGCTCAAGCACCGCGACGAGGTGCTGCGCACCGGGCTGGCCGCGGAGAAGATGAAGGAAGCCGCCCCGGAGAAGTACGAGGAGCTGGTGGAGAAGGTCGGCGACGGCGCGGAGCAGGTCTGCCGCGAGATCATGCTGTACCACCTCGACGAGTCGTGGTCTGAGCACCTCGCGTTCCTCACCGACGTCCGCGAGAGCATCCACCTGCGGGCGCTCGCGCGCGAGACGCCGATCGACGAGTTCCACCGGACCGCGATCCCGCCGTTCCGCGAGATCGTGCCGAAGATCGAGAAGAAGTCGGCCGAAACGCTGACCGAGGCCGAGATCACCGAGGACGGCATCGACTTCGCCGCCTCGGGTGTGCGCAGGCCGAACTCGACGTGGACCTACCTGGTGCACGACAACCCGTTCGACTCGGACTTCGAATCCACGCTGCGCCGGGTGCGCAGCATGATGAAGCGCAAGAAGAGCTGAGGCTGAGACGCTTGCCCCGGCGTTCGGGGTTCACCGCGAAGTCAGGAGCGCTCCCTTGACGTGGCTTCCCGGAAGGGCGCCTTCCGGGAAGCTGACGCCGCATACCCGGCCCTCGCGGCACGGGGCATGGTGAGGCTGATGTTCTGAAGGCGCCCTTCACGGCGTCCCTAGGGACATGCGGAGCCGCCGCCGGGGCGCACTGGCGCTCATCGGTTCGTGGCGCGGGTTTCGATCTCGGTCACGCAGGCGCGGACCGCGGGCGTGCCGACGAGCCAGGCGGCCTTGATTTCGCGCTTCAGCGCGGGGCGGCTGGGGAGGAACCGCACGCCCGGTGTCCCGTGGTGGCAGGACATCGCGGGCAGCAGTGCCACCGCGAGTCCTTTTTGGACCATTGCGAGCTGGGTGAAGTGCTCGGCCAGTGCGTACCGCACCTCCGGCTCCGCGCCTGCCGCGCGGACGGCCTGCACCAGTGCGTCGTAGGGCGCGCTTCCCGGCGGGCAGCTCGCCCACGGGGTCCCGGCGAGGTCGGCGAGCGCGATCGCGCCGGCACCGGCCGAGGGGTGGCTTGCCGGGATCGCGACGAGGGCGTCCTCGGTCACGACGGTCCGCAGGCGCAGGCCCTCGGGCAGCGGTGCGGGCAGGTTGTCCCAGCTTTCGATCAGCAGCAGGTCGAAGTGCCCGTCGAGCAGCCTCGGCATCAGGTCCACCGCTTCCCCGTCGGCGACGGACGGTTCGAGGCGCGGGTGCGCGGCGAGCAGCGTCTCGAGAACTTCCGGCAGCAGGGTGCGCACGGCGCTGCCGACACCGCCGATGCGCAGCGGCCCGAGCACTTCCTGATCGAGACCGGCCAGATCCGCTTCGGCTTCGGCGAGGTCCGCGAGGAGCCGGTGCGCGTGGTTCGCGAGGACTCGCCCGGCGTGCGTGAGCCGGACGCCGCGGCCATCCGGTTCGAGCAGCCGGTGCCCGGTCTCGCGGTCGAGCTTCGCGAGCTGCTGGGAGACCCCGGACGCGGTCAGGTGCAGCGTTTCGGCGGCGCGCGCGATCGATCCGTGCGTCGCGACCGCGGCGAGTGCGCGGAGCCTGTCGATCCTGAACACCTGACGAACTGTAACGGGTTTTGCCGCAAAACTGTCGCTTTTCATTCCGAGTGCGGACGGGCAGGGTCGGAGCCGTGACGGTCGAGGAACAGACAGCGCCGGAAGTGCGCACCGCGCGGCGGAATCCCGTCGTGCTCGCGCTCGCCGGATCCGCGTGCATCGCGGCTTCGGCGGTGTTCATGAAGCAGTCGGGCGCCAATGCCGGGACGGCGGCCTTCCTCCGGTGCGGGCTCGCACTGGTCGTGCTCGTCCCGCTCGCCTGGCTGGAGTGCCGCCGCCTCGGCCGCCGCCGGGCGCGCTACCTGCTGATGGACGTCGGCGCGGGCCTGCTGCTCGGGGTGGACATGGTGTTCTGGGGCGCCAGCGTGCTGAACGTGGGCGCCTCGGTGGCCACCGTGCTGCTCAACATCCAGGTCGTCTTCTTCCCGCTGATCGCGCGTGTGGTTTCGGGCACCGCGCTCTCCGCGCGGTTCCTGCTGACCTGCCCGGTGCTGCTCGCGGGCGTCGCGCTGGCGAGCGGGGCCATCGGGAACCCCCAGCCGGGCAGCGATCCGGTGGCGGGCGTGGTGTTCGGCGCCGCGGCGGGACTCGCCTACGCCGGTTACCTGTTCCTCATGCGGCTCGGCGGCGGGCGGGAGCACACCACGACACCGGTGTGCGTGTCCTCGGCGGCGGCGACCGCGGCGGCCGCCGTGTTCGGCGGGCTGTGGACGGGGATCGACCTCGACCTGAGCCTGCCCGCGTGGAGCTGGCTCGTCGCACTCGCGTTCCTCGGGCAGGTCGTGGCGTGGCTGCTCATCACCACCGCACTGCCCCGGCTGGCCCCTGGCGTCGCCGCGGCGCTCCTGCTTTCGCAGCCGGTGATGGCCTTCGCGCTCGGCGTCGCGATCGGGGAACGCCCGACCGTCAGCCAGGCGGCCGGATGCGTGCTGGTCATCGCGGCCGTCTGGTTCACCAGCCGCAAACCGGGATCGGCGGCCACGCGGACCACCGATCCCGGGTGAGTCACGCCGTGCTGTGGTGCGCGGTGGCACCGTCGACGCGGCGGCGCGGCAGTCCGGCCTTTTCGAGCACCCGGCCCGATGCCGGGTTCGCGATTTCGACGTCGGCGCACACGCGGTCCACACCGGGTGCGGTCAACGCGAACGCCACGATCGCCGTCACCGCCTCGGTGGCGTAGCCGAGGCCGCGACGGGATTCGACCACGCCGTAGCCGACTTCGAGCGCGCCGCCGGACGGGGGCCAGAACAGCCCGATCGACCCGACGACCTCACCGGACACTCGTTCGACGAGCTGGCGCTGCCCGTATTCGGTGCGGGCGCCGGGGGTTTCCGCGACGAACCCGGCGATGACCCGGTCGCCTTCGGCGGGGAAGTCGGCCGCCCAGTGCGGCAGCCGGGTGCCGTCGAGCACGGCGGTGAGATCGGCCGCCGGCCACGGGCGCAGGACGAGACGACCGGTTTCCAGAGATGGGTACACGCGATACTCCTGGTCTGCGGGAAGGACCGGGCCGCGCGTCAGACGAGGGCGACCCGGGTGAGGGCAGGACGAACGAAGACCTGGCAGGCCATATTCATCACCCTCCCGGTGAAGTCGCGTGGCCGCGACGATACCCGCGAGCACTCGCCGGTGGCGCCGGTCTGGGCAAGAATGGGCCGATGCCGCAGCTGCGCATCGCCATGGCCCAGGTCAACCCCACCGTCGGTGACCTCGTGGGCAACTCCGCAATCGCCGTCGACTGGATCCGCAAGGCCGCCGACGCCGGCGCCGATGTGGTCGTGTTCCCCGAAATGTCGCTGACCGGGTATCCGGTGGAGGACCTCGCGCTGCGAGCGACCTTCGCCGAGGCGTCGCGCCGCGCGGTCGACGATCTGGCCGGGCGGGTCGCGGAGTTCGGCGATCTCCTGGTGTACGTCGGCTACCTCGACCGCGACGAGCAGGGCCCGCGCAACGCGGCGGCTGCCCTGCTCCGCGGCGAGGTCGTGGCCCGCCAGTTCAAGCACCACCTGCCGAACTACGGGGTGTTCGACGAACGGCGGAACTTCGAGCCCGGAAGCTCGCTCGACATCGTGCGGTTCCGCGGCCTGGACGTCGGGATGGTGATCTGCGAGGACCTGTGGCAGGACGGTGGCCCGGTGGCGGCGCTCGGCCAGGCCGGGGTGGACCTCGTGGTGTCGCCCAACGCGTCGCCGTACGAACGCGCGAAGGACGACATCCGGCTGCCGCTGATTTCCCGCCGCGCACGGGAGGCGCGCGCGCCGATCGTCTACACGAACCAGGTGGGCGGGCAGGACGACCTCGTGTTCGACGGCGACTCGATCGTCGCCGACGCGGACGGGACGCTGCTGGCACGGGCACCGCAGTTCGTCGAACACCTGCTGGTGCTCGACCTCGAACTCGAAGCGGGAGAACACGGGCCGGACGGCGAGTACGCGGGCATCGAGGTCCGTCGCCGCGTGCTCGGCCTCGAACCGCGCGAGCCCTACGAACCCATCGCCGAGCCGCCGATCAGCGAACCGCTCTCCGACGAGGCCGAGGTTTGGTACGCGCTCGTCACCGGGCTGCGGGATTACGTGCGCAAGAACGGGTTCCGCTCGGTGACGTTCGGGTTCTCCGGCGGGATCGACTCGGCGCTCGTCGCCGCGCTCGCGGTGGACGCGCTGGGGCCGGACGCGGTGTACGGCGTCTCGATGCCGTCGAAGTACTCGTCGGAGCACTCGCGGTCGGACGCGGCGGAGCTGGCGAGGCGGCTCGGCTGCCGGTACCGCACCGAACCGGTGGCGGAAATGGTGCACGCCTACGTCAGCCAGCTGGAGCTGAGCGGGCTCGCGGAGGAGAACGTCCAAGCACGCGCGCGCGGCGTGCTGCTGATGGCACTGTCCAATGCGGACGGTCACCTGGTGCTGGCGACCGGGAACAAGACGGAGCTCGCGGTCGGCTATTCGACGATCTACGGCGACGCGGTCGGCGGGTTCGCGCCGATCAAGGACGTGTTCAAGACCCACGTGTGGGAGCTGGCGCGCTGGCGCAACGCCGAAGCCGAGAAGCGGGGCGAGACCCCGCCGATCCCGGAGAGCTCGATCAGCAAACCGCCTTCGGCCGAACTGGCGCCGGACCAGGTGGACACCGACTCGCTCCCCGACTACGCCCTGCTCGACGACATCCTCGACGACTACGTGGAAGGCGACCGCGGTTACGCCGACCTGCTCGAAGCCGGGTTCGACCCCGAGGTGATCGACCGCGTGGTCTGGATGACCGACAAGGCCGAGTACAAGCGCCGCCAGTACCCGCCTGGCACGAAGATCACCTTCAAGGCGTTCGGCCGTGACCGGCGGCTGCCCATCACGAACGGCTGGCGCGAACGCCGCGACTGACCACGGCGGGCGCCGCTGCCGTCGGCGGCCCGGAACTGTCGGCATGGCGCGGTAATGTCGAAATCGGAAGCTCCCCAGGCGAACGAACGCGCGGGCGGGACTGGCGCACGAGGACGCGATCCGCGCGGGGCTGGGCGCCGAGGAGCGCGCGACGCTACTCGGCCTGCTCGGCAGGATCGCCGCCGAGCACGGTCTCAGCGCGACCGTCCACCAGGGCTACCGCCGCACCTGACCGGACGGGCCGCTTGCCCCGAAGGATGCTCCTGTGGAGGCAAAGGTGAGGTCCCGCTGCGCAATGCCCTGGCTCGTAAATGAGCAGATTCGCCGAGCACAGCAAGATCGCCCCTCCAGCGGAGGCGCGCGCCCCTATTTTCACCCCTGGCAGGACGTCCCCAAGGAACACAGATGACTGAAGGGAGCCTTCGGGGAATCTGATGCCGCGAAGGGCCCCTTCAGGGCAAGCGCTGGGCTTCACCGCTCGCGACCATTCGCGCTCACGCCCCGAAAGACGGCCTCCAGAG
>NZ_BAAANN010000020.1:13923-169443 GCF_039529815.1 Amycolatopsis minnesotensis
AGGCGCGCATGCCACGAATACGGCCTCCGCGAGCCCGGCCCCACCCCGAGCCGCACGCCCTGAAGGCGCCCTTCGGGGAATCCGACGCCGCGAAGGGCCCCTTCAGGGCAAGCGCTGGGCTTCACCGCTCGCGACCATTCGCGCTCACGCCCCGAAAGACGGCCTCCAGAGGCGCGCATGCCACGAATACGGCCTCCGCGAGCCCGGCCCCACCCCGAGCCGCACGCCCTGAAGGCGCCCTTCGGGGAATCCGACGCCGCGAAGGGCACCTTCAGGGCATACGCAGAACCATGCCGCGCGCCGCGAGGGGCGAGATCGCGGCGTCAGATTCCCTCAAGGCGACCTTCGGGGGCCAAGCCCCACGGCGGCTCCCCCAGGCGGCTCCCCCAGGCGGCTCCAGGCTTCCGCCACCCACCTCACCGGAATCACCGCGCGCATCCTCACTGGGGGCCTTCGGGGACCCCGAGTTCCCGAAGGCCCCTTCGGGGACACCCGGCGAGCCGTCAGCGGACGGCGGCGGCCGCGTTCGGGAGGCCCGCGCCGTAGAAGGTGTTGCCCGTCGGCGACGGCGTGCAGGTCGCGTCCGGTTTGCCGTCGCCGTTGGGGTCGTACAGGTCCGGGCACGGCAACGGGGTCGCCTGCGCGGTCAGCGCCCTGCCGAGCCGGTCGCCGCGCAGATACCGGTGCGTGCTGGCGATCAGCGCGGCGACGCCCGCGGCGTGCGGGGACGACATCGAGGTCCCGCTCGCCGAGCGGTACAGCCCACCGGGCCAGGTCGACCACACCCGTGCGCCGGGCGCGCCGACCGTCACCCTGCTCGCCGAGTAGTTCGAGAAGCTCGCCTTCAGCAGCTTTTCGTCGACCGCGCCCGTGCCGATCACGCCGGGCAGCTCGTGCGGGAGGCGGATGCAGCTCGTGTCGATGGGACGCGGCGCCGGGGTGCTGTCGGCGGGGCTCTCCGCGTCGCTGGAGCGCTGGTCGAGGTCGATGCCCGCATTCCCGGCCGACGCCACGACCAGCACGTTCCGGCGCTGCGCGTAGGCGACCGCCCTGCCGACGGCGAGCTTGATCGCGGCCTGGTCGACCTGGTTGGAGCAGTGGTACCGCCACGGGATCGCGCGGTAGCTGTTGTTCGTGACCGAGAAGCCGTGGTCGGCGGCCCAGACGAACCCGCACACCATGCTTTCCGCGGTCTCGGTGTCGTCGAGTTCGGCGAGCTTCACCGCGGCGAGTTTCACCCCCGGCGCGATGCCGACCACGCCCTTCCCGTCCCGCGCCGCCGCGATCGTGCCCGCGACGTGCGTGCCGTGCCCGTCCAGGGTGGGCCGCCACGCGCCGGCACCCCGGTCGGCCCAGCCGGACAGGCAGGACACCGAATCGCGCCGGTCGAAGGCGGCGGCGAGATCGGGGTGCGTGTCGTCGACGCCGGTGTCGAGCACCCCGACCGTCACGCGCTTGCTGCCGGTGGTCACCTCGTGCGCCTCGTCGACGCCGAGCGCGGGCACGTCCCACGCGGTGCCCTCCGGCGGCACCTGGCCGCTGCTCGGCGAGCCGGGCCCGGTGTAGCGGACGTCCTTGCGCGGCGCGAACCACTCGACCGGGATCTTCGCGGTGCGCGTCGCGCCGACGGCGGTGATGCCGGGCACCTTCCGCACCGCGGGCGCGAACCCGTCGCGCGGCGAATACGCGACCACGACGCCTGCCTGCGGGTAGGACGACACCACCGTGCCGCCGTTGGCGCGCACCGCCAGCTCCGCCCACCAGGTGTGCACCAGGTCGTCGCCGGTCACCACCACGTACGGCAGCACGAGCGTGCCCGGCGCCTCGGTCACGCTCGGCGCGCTGGTCAGCCGCGCGGGCGGCGCGGGAGGCGCGGCCGTCGCAGCGGCAGCGGGCACCGTCACCGCACCGCAGAAGGCCACCACCGCGGCGACCACACCCGAAACGCGCCTCACCCTGTTCACCACTACGACCTCTTCCGCCCAGATCATCCCGAGAAGCACGAATCTAGCGTGCGGAACGGGCCGCGCCAGCCCCCGTTCGTCGGATCACTCGGCGTGTCAGAGCGGCGACAGAATCCACCTCGGGTCCGTTGTGGACGGACGCGGCCTGGCCGGCGGCCCGCTCACTCGCGGTAGGCTGACCCGATGACGGAGTTCGCGTTGTTCGACACCGCGATCGGCAGCTGCGGGGTGTGCTGGGGCGAGCACGGGATCACCCGCGTCCAGCTCCCGGAGGCCAACGCGGCACGCACCACGGCGAAGGTGCTCCGCGACTACCCCGACGCCGTGGAAGCCGCGCCACCGCCCGAAATCCAGCACGCGATCGACGCGATGACGGCGCTGCTGGACGGTGCGCGGCTCGACCTGCTCGAGGTCGAGGTCGACGAGGACGTGGTGCCGGAGTTCCACCGCAGGGTCTACGAGATCACGCGCGCGATCCCGCCCGGCAAGACGCTGACCTACGGCGATATCGCACACCGGCTCGGCATGCCCGGCTCGGCGCAGGCCGTCGGGCAGGCGCTCGGCGCCAACCCGTACCCGATCGTCGTGCCGTGCCACCGGGTGCTCGCCGCGGGCGGCGGGAACGGCGGCTTTTCCGCGCCGGGCGGCGTCGGCACGAAACTGCGGATGCTCGTGATCGAGGGCGCGATCGCCGAGGAGCCGACGCTGTTCTGACCCACCGTCTAGGGTCATCGCGGAGCGACGACGACCGCAGGGAGAAGTCGCTCCCGAAGACACAGCGCGCTCGTGCCTCATGGGTGTTCTCCCGTACCGAGGAACGAGGGGAGGGAGAACACCCATGAGCATGGCGGAGGAACGCAGGGAGCGCAGGCGGATCGCCAAGCGCGTGGCGATCAGGGCGGTGGCGGTGCGCCTCGCGCTGGAGCACGGGCTCGAAGCGGCGACGGTCGAAGCGATCGCGGAAGCGGCCGACATCTCCCCGCGCACGTTCTTCAACTACTTCGCCACCAAGGACGAGTTGTTCGACCTGGAGCCGCACCAGTGGACCCGGGAGGAGATCCTGGCCGAACTGCGGGCGCGCCCCGTCGACGAGGCCCCGCTCGCGTCGATGCACGCCGTGGTCAAGGCGATGGCCGAAGCCGCCGCCTTCCCCGATCTGCACGGTGAGCTGGAGCTGTTGCAGGAGCTGTACCGCCGCCATCCCGAGCTGTACGCGCGGATCCGGCTGATGGACGAGATCGACGACACGATGAAGGCGCTCGCCGACGAGATCGCGGCGCGCACCGGCACCGACGCCGATCTCGACGTCCGCCCCGGCCTGCTCGTCGCGGCTTCGTTCGCCGCGATGCAAACCGCCGAGCAGCGCGCCCGCACGAGCGGGCGCGCCTTCGACGAACACCTCGACGAGGCTTTCACCCTGCTACGCCAAGGACTTTGACGCACGCCACGGTTTCAGCCACGAGGTTTCCGGCCAGCCCTCGGCCGCGGCCAGCAGCGGGAACGCGGTCGCGCCGTCGATGTGCTCGCGCACGATGTCGGCGTGCCCCGCGTGCCGGGCGGTCTCCTCGATCAGGTGCAGCAGCACCCAGCGCACCGACCAGGCTTCGAGATCGTCCGGGTACCACGGCACCCCTTTCGGCACCGGCACCTCGTGCCCGAGGTCGAGATCGGCCACGATCCGCGTCGTGCGGTCCGCCACCGCCGCGTAGCCGTCGAGCACGCCGGCCAGCGTTTCGTCCTCGTGCAGCCGGAAGTTGTCGTGGTGGGCGGCCGCCGCCCCGGCGCCGAGCCGCGGCTGGATGCCCAGCACCAGGTCGGCCCACATCGTCTCGACGGCGGCGACGTGCTTGATCAGCCCGCCGATGCCGAGCGCGCTGCGGGTGGGCACGCTCCTCGCCTGCTCGTCGGTCAGGCCGTGCGCGGCGAGCCGCAGCACGTACCGCTGGTTGCCCAGGAACCGCAGCAGGCCGTCGCGCTCGTCGGCGACCGGCGGTGGCTGTGACGCCATGACCACTCCCTCGGGTGTCGGGGTTCCTCCCTACACCGCGGCGGGTACCTCGCGCACGACCAATTCGCGCACCGCGGGCAGGCTCAGCACGATCACGGCGAGCGCGAGCAGGATCGCCGACGTCGCCCACAGCGCGCCACCGGCGCCGAGTGCGCCCGCGATCGGCCCGGCGATCCCGGCGCCCACCGGCGTCAGGCCGAAACCCGCGAGCGACTGGTAGGCGGACACGCGGGAAATCCGGTCCCGCGCGACCTCCTGGCGCATCGCCGTCATCAGGTTCACGCCGAACACCTCGACCCCGGCACCGCCGAGCAGCGCCGCCGCGCACACTCCCGCCAGCGGCAGGCCCGCGGCCATCGACAGCATCGGCAGCACCGTCAGCGCGGCCGCCCCGAGCGCCCAGACGAGCAGCCGCTTCGGCTTCACCCGCAGCATCACCAGCCCGCCGAGCACCATGCCGACGGCGTCGAAGGCGAGCACGGTGCCCCACGGCGCGGCGCCGCCGAGCGCCGCGTTCGCCTGTACCGGCCCGAGCACGCTTTCGAACGCGCCGACGGCGAGCACGTTGACCGCGGCGAACTGGACGATCACCGCGGCCAGCCAGCGGTGCGACCGGAATTCGCGCCAGCCTTCGGCGAGCTGGCCCAGCGGTGACCCCTTCGCCTTGATCCGGCCCTCGATCCGCACGCCCAGGCGCAGCACGACCGCGACGGCGAAGGTGGCGGCGTCGCCGACGAGCACCCAGCCCGGCCCGCCAACCGCGACGAACGTGCCGCCGAGCGCCGCGCCGCAGATCTGCGCGAGGTTGAGGCCGAGCCGGAACGTCGCGAAGGCCTTGCTCGCGTACCCGGGATCGACGCTGCGCATCAGCAGCCCCTGCGACGCGGGCATCGTGAAGGCCAGCGCGATGCCGTTCACCGCCGCGGCGGCCATCAGCGCGCCGAGGCTCGCCGACCCGGTCAGCACCAGCACGCCGAGCGCCGCCTGCGTCAGCGCGGACAGCGAGCCCGCGCCGACGAGCACGAGATTGCGCGGCCACCGGTCCGCGACCACGCCGCCGACCAGGAAGAACAGCAGCGCGGGCACGAGCCCGGCCACGGTGACGGCGCTGACGTCGGCCGCCGAGCCGTCCGCGCCGAGGACGGTGAACACGATCGCCACGGGTGCCGCGGCGGATCCGAAGGTGGAGACGACCGTGCTGCTCAGGTGCAGCAGGTAGGTGCGGTTGGCCCAGTGCAAGAGGAGATCCCCCAGTTAGTGTCAAAGTATTTAGTATCAATTGCGCCTATATACTTTGCGCGTAAGCTGGAGGACGTGTCAAGGGAGAAAGCACCGACGGGTGCCGAGCTGGCGGACGCGCTCCGCCGCATCACCCACGTCATGCGCCGCTACGCTGGCGCGCCCTACGTGCGGCTCGGCTGGCCCGCCGCGCAGGTCCAGCTACTGCTGATGGTCGACATGCTCGGCGACCGGCCGCGGATGGGCGCGGTGCGCGAGCGGCTCGGGCTCACCGGCAGGGCGATCACCTCCGCCGTGGACGCGCTCGAACGCGACGGGCTGCTCGTGCGCGAACCGGATCCGACCGACCGGCGCGCGAGCCTGCTGGCGATCACCGAAGCGGGCCGCGCGCGGGTCACCGAGATCGAACGCATCCAGCGCGGGCACGCCGACGAGACGTTCGAGGTGCTCAACGGCGCCGAGCGGACGACCCTGCTGGAGCTGCTGGGGAGGCTGGAGGACCACATTTCCGCACGGCAAGCCGAACCCCCGCCGTGATGAGCACCGCGGCGGCCGCCACCAACTGCACCTGGAGCACCAAGCCCGCGTAGTGACCGGGTCCGAGCGTGTCCAGCCACACGATCGCGAGCCCGGTCGCCGCGATCACCGCCGCCGCGGCGAACAGCAGCGCGCGGGCGGTCCCGGTGACGAACCGCTGCGCGCCGAGCACGGCGGCGAGCATGCCGAAGTTCGTCACCACCGAGGAGACCGTGTGCAGGGTGTCCGCGGCGGACACCGCGCCCCTGTCCTCTTTGATCCGGCACGCCTCGCTCGCCGCGCTCGCGCAGTCCAAAGAGGACGACGCATCGACCACAACGGACAGTCCGAACAGGAAGAGCCCGCCGAGCGCGAAGAAGCACGCTGGCCTGCGCGGCGCGCGGACGGCGAGCAGGACGGCGGCGGCGACCATCGCGGCACCCGCGATCCGGTCCGTGGTGCGGAAGAGCAACCGGTACGGCTGGTCACCCGCCGCCAGTTCGCTGACGTAGGCGTGCACCAGCGACAGCCCCACCGGCAGGACGTAGGCGAGCAGCCAGGCCGAGTACGCCACCCCGGCCAGTACGAGCAGCACCCCCGCCACTGCTCGCCGGTTCACGTTTTCGGCCGTACGAAAGGAAAGAGCACCGTCTGCCGGATCGACGCGCCGGTGAGCATCATCAGCAGCCGGTCGACGCCGAGCCCGAGCCCGCCGGTCGGCGGCATGCCGTGTTCCAGCGCCACCAGGAAGTCCTCGTCGAGCTCCATCGCCTCCACGTCACCGCTCGCCGCGCGCAGCGACTGCGCTTCGAGCCGCCGCCGCTGCTCGATCGGGTCCGTCAGCTCGGTGTAGGCGGTGCCGATCTCGGCGCCGAACGCGATCAGGTCCCACCGCTCGGCGAGCCTGCCGTCCACCCGGTGCTGCCGGGTCAGCGGCGAGACCTCGGTCGGGTAGTCGGTGTAGAAGGTCGGCGCGACCGTGGCGCCTTCGACGAGGTGTTCGTGCGCCTTGAGCACCAGGTCGCCGTGGGTCGCCTCGTCGTCGGCCTGGATGCCTGCCGCGGCGCACAACCGGCGGAGGTCGGCGATCGGGGTGCCGGGGCCGACCTGCTCGCCCAGCGCGCGGGACACCGCGGTGTGCACCGGGATCACCGGCCAGTCACCGGAGATGTCGTGCTCCTCCACCGAGCCGTCCGCCCCGCGCCGCCGCACCACCTGCGCGCCGTACGCGGCTTCGGCGGCGTGCTGGACCAGCTCGCGGGTCAGCACCCGCATGGTGTCGTAGTCGGCGTAGGCCTGGTATGCCTCGAGCATGGTGAACTCGGGGTTGTGCGTGGCGTCCACGCCCTCGTTGCGGAAGTTGCGGTTCAGCTCGAACAGCCGCTCCACCCCGGCCACGCACAGCCGCTTCAGGTACAGCTCCGGCGCGATCCGCAGGTACATCCGCATGTCGTAGGCGTTGATGTGGGTGACGAACGGGCGCGCGTTCGCGCCGCCGTGCACCGTCTGCAGCATCGGGGTCTCGACCTCGAGGTAGTCCGCGTTGTGCAGCCTGTCCCGCACCGCGCGCACCACCTTGGCGCGCAGGCGGAACAACTCGGTGGCGTCCGGGTTCACCGCGAGGTCGAGGTACCGCTTTCGCACCTTCGTCTCCGGATCGGACAGTCCCTTTCGCTTGTCCGGGAAGGGATGCAGGCACTTCGCGGTCAGCGTCCACTCGTCGACGAGCACCGAAAGCTCACCGCGCTTCGACGTCACGACCGTGCCGCGCGCGCCGACCTGGTCGCCGAGGTCGATGCCATCGCGCCAGTCCTCCAGCGGCAGCCGGTCGGCGGCCAGCATGAGCTGCACCTCGCCGGAGAAGTCCCGCAGCACCGCGAAGCACAGGCCACCGAGCGTGCGCAGCGCCACCAGCCGCCCGGCGACGCGGACCTCGTCGCCGGTGTGCGTGTCCGGGGCCAGCCCGGAGTACTTCTGCCGCACTTCGGAGACCAGCGTGTCGCGCTCGAAGCTCACCGGGTACGGGTCGATTCCCTTGTCCCGCAGGCGATCCACCTTCGCGATCCGCACGCGGACCTGTTCCGGGCGGCGGGTGGCCTTCGACGGGACGGTCGCCGCCTCGGCCTCGATGCGGCGCACGTTCTCGACGAATTCGGCGGTGACCGTCTCGCTCCGGAGCGCCTTCGTCGCCCGCGTGCTGCTCGGCAGGAACCCTTCCAGCGCACCGGCGACGATGCCGACCCTCGGCAGCCGCCGCGCCGAGGAGTAGCACAGGAACCGCGGCTCCCAGTCCGGCCCGTACTTCGCGTTCGAGCGGTACAGGGACTCGAGCTGGAAGAACCGCGACGCCACGCTCAGCACCCCGCGCCACAACCGCAGCACCGGGCCGGCGCCGATCCGCTCGCCCTCGGAGAACACCGCGCGGAACATCGCGAAGTTCAGCGAAACCCGTTGCGTGCCAAGGCGTGCCGCGTTCGCCACCAGTTCGGCCAGCAGGTACTCGTTGAGGCCGTTCTCGGCGTCGCGGTCCCGCCGCATGAGGTCGAGCGACAACCCGCGCCGCCCCCACGGGACGAACGACAGCAGCCCGCGAAGCTGGCCGCGCGCGTCGAACGCCTCGACCATCACGCACCGGGCGTCGGAGGGATCGCCCAGCCGCGACAGCGCCATCGAGAACCCGCGCTCGGTCTCGTCGCCGCGCCACTGCTGCGCCTTCACGAGCAGTTCGGCCATCTCCTCGGCCGGGATCTCCCCGTGCCGCCGCACGCGCGAGGTGTAGCCCGCGCGGGCGATCCGGCTCACCGCCTGCCGCACCGAACGCCGTTCCGGCCCGGCGAGGCTGAACTCGCGCACGTCGAGCACGGCCTCGTCGCCGAACTCCAACGCCTTCAGCCCGGCGTCGGCGTAGACCTGGGCGCCGCGTTCGCTCGCGCCGAGCACGCCGGGCGTCCAGCCGAACCGGTACGCCTCCGCGAGCCACGCCTGCACGGCTTCCGGCCACGCGTCGAAGTCGCCGACCGGATCCGCGCTCGCCACCGATGTGCCGGCCAGCACCCGGTAAGTGACCGCCGCCTTCCCCGACGGCGCGAACACCACGCTCTTGTCGCGGCGCGTGGCGAAGTAGCCGAGCGAATCGTCCTCGCCGTGGCTCGCGAGCAGTTTGCGCAGCCGCAGCTCCTCGTCGTCGCTGCGGTGGCGGCGGCTGCGCACGCCGCGGAAGAACACGTACAGCGCGAGCGCGACGGAAAGGGTGCCGCCGAGGTCGAGCAGGAGGTCGAGCCACTCGGGGCCCTCGCCGACGCCGAAGCGCCGCAGGCGGAGCAGCTCACCGGTCGCGTGGTTGGTGACCCAGGCGAACCGCTCCCACGCGTCGGTGAGCCTGCCGGGGAAGACCTCGGTCAGCGCCCAGCCGATCACCACCACCGCGGCCATCCCGCCGAACAGCACGGTGAACCCGCGCCGCAGCGCACCGTCGGCGAGCCGGGCGGGGAACGCGGGCCGCAGTTTCAGCAGGAACACCATCAATGCGATGGAAAACGCCGCGTAAATCGGGAATGTCCAGATCGCGCTGTCGACGTGCGCGCGTTCCCGCGCGGTCAGTTCGAGCAGTTCCGGCGCCCACACCAGAATGGCCTGCGCGAGCGCGACCATGCCGAGGCTGCCCACCTGGAACAGCACCAGCGTGTAGAGCGCGGCCCGTTTCCGCCTGCGCAGCGCCGCGCCGAGCACGGCGAGCACCAGCGCGATCACCAGGTTCGAGTCCACCGGGATCCCGAAGAGGGAGAAAACCCAGATCGCCCCGTTGTGGAACCCGATGTGCCGCGGCCCGAACAGGAGCAGCAAAAGCGAAACGAGCGAGCCGAGCTGGACGATCGTGGCCACGATTCCGCCGGACTTGCGCTTCCATGGCGCCACTGCGGGCGCACGCGCGGTCATGAAGGTGCCGCCTCGCTTTCTGGTCTGAACGCTTAGCCAGTGAAGGGCGCGCGCACGTCATCGCGCGTCCCTCGCAAGTCTGATGGGGCACCCTAGTTCGTCGCCCGGTTCGGCCGCGGTGAGGACTTGTGAAGCTGGTCGCAGCGCGGTGGCCGCCCGCCCCGCGGGGTGTCACGCTGGTTTTCCCAGATCCACTACCCGGGGACCTCCTGGAGGCCTCGAGGGAAGGACGGTAACCGTGTCGTCAACGAAGTCGTCACCGGAATCAGCCGGCTCGAACGAGGTCGCCGCGCCGTACGGCAGCGGCCCGGACAAGGCCAAGCCCACCAGGAAAGTCCGCGTCCACCACCTGCGCGAGCTCAAGGAGCGCGGCGAGCCGTGGCCCATGCTCACCGCGTACGACATGTACACCGCCGCACTGTTCGACGAGGCGGGCATCCCCGTCCTGCTGGTCGGCGACTCCGCCGCGAACAACGTGTTCGGCTACGACACTTCGCTGCCGGTGACCGTCGACGAGCTGCTGCCGCTCGTCCGCGGCGTCACCCGATCGGTCACTCGTGCGCTCGTCGTCGCGGACCTCCCGTTCGGCTCGTACCAGCTTTCACCGGAGCAGGCGCTGGCGACGTCGGTGCGATTCATGAAGGAGGGCAGGGCGCACGCCGTCAAGCTCGAAGGCGGGCGCCGGTTCGCCCCGCACGTCGAGGCGCTCACCTCGGCCGGCGTGCCGGTGATGGGCCACATCGGCTTCACGCCGCAGAGCGAGCACAACCTCGGCGGCTACCGGGTGCAGGCTCGCGGTGACGGGGCGGAGACGCTCCTCGCCGACGCGCTCGCGCTGCAGGAAGCGGGCGCGTTCGCGGTGGTGATGGAAATGGTGCAGGCCGAAGCGGCGAAACGGGTGACCCACGAGCTGAAGATCCCGACCATCGGCATCGGCGCCGGGCCGGACTGCGACGCGCAGGTGCTGGTGTGGCAGGACATGGCGGGGCTGCGCACCGGCAAGGCGCCGCGGTTCGTCAAGCGGTACGCCGATCTCGCCGGGGTGCTCTCCGATGCGGCGGGCGCGTTCGCCGACGAGGTCCGCCGTGGCGAGTTCCCGGCGCCGGAGCACGCCTTCCACTGATCGTTCCCCAGTACTGCCCGGGGTTCCCACACCCCGGGCAGTACTTTGTCAACCCCGCTTCGTTCACGTATTTGAATGAAAATCACATGCTTGACCTAGTTAGGAAAGTATCTTAACGTTTACTCGCCGCAACCGAACAGGCCTTCGACGAGGAGGAGCCGATGGGTGCACGAGCGAAGCGCACCGGTCCGCCGCGCCACCGCGTCCGGCCGCCGGCGCCGACGGCAGATCAGCGGTCCTCCGCACCGGAGTAGACCGCTCCCCGGACGGGGGCCCGCTCACCATCTGGCGGCGGGGGCGGGCCCCCACCTGGGAAGTCGATCAGGCACAGTGTGCGCATGGACGACCTGTACCCGCCGATCGAGCCGTACGACAGCGGCTTCCTCGACGTCGGCGACGGGCACCGGGTCCACTGGGAACAGTCCGGGAATCCCGGCGGCAAGCCCGTAGTGGTCCTGCACGGCGGGCCGGGCAGCGGCATCGCGGGCAGCACGCGCCGCCACTTCGACCCCCGCGCCTACCGGATCGTGCTGTTCGACCAGCGCGGCGCCGGCCGCAGCACCCCGCACATCGGTGACGACGGTGTCGATCTGAGCACCAACACCACCTGGCACCTCGTCGCCGACATGGAGGCGCTGCGCACGCACCTCGGCATCGAACGGTGGCAGCTCTTCGGCGGCTCGTGGGGCGCGACGCTCGCGCTCGCCTACGCCGAAACCCATCCCGAGCGCGTCAGCGAAATCGTGCTGCGCGGCGTCTTCACGGCCCGCCGGAGCGAACTCGACTGGATCTACCGCGGCGGCGCGGCACGCGTCTTCCCCGAACAGTGGGAAGACTTCCTCGCCCCGATCCCGCCGGAACTGCGCCACGACCCCCTCGCCGCCTACCACGCGCTCGTGTTCGACCCCGACCGCGCCACCAGGGAGCGCGCCGCGATCGCCTGGAGCGTCTGGGAAGGCGCGATCGTGTCGCTCATCCCGCAGCAGAACTTCGTGGACAACTACAGCGCGCCCGCCTTCGCGGTCACCTTCGCCAGGCTCGCGCTGCACTACTTCACGCACGACGCCTGGCTAGACGACGGCCAGCTCATCCGCGACGCGGGCAAACTCCCCGGCATCCCCGGCGTCATCGTGCAGGGCCGGTACGACGCGGTCTGCCCGCCGAACACCGCGTACGAACTGCACCGGGCGTGGCAGTCCTCGACACTGCGGCTCATCAACACCGCGGGCCACGCCGTCACCGATCCCGGCGTCCTCGCCCAGCTCCGCGCCGCCACCGACAGCTTCCGCTAGCCGCGGTCACCCTCCGGTCCCTTGCCTCGCGCGCCAGCGAGGGCCGGGTTCAGGGCGCTGGCCGCCGTCATGGTGGGTCCGGCCGGGCGCGGCGAGGGGCCGGTTTTCGTTGCCGGGCGGAGCTTTCCGGTGGAGATCAGCTCCGAGAGCACGCCCGGCCGCGCGGGAACCAGCCGTGCCACGACCGCTCCGCGCTCCGTGATGTCGATTTCTTCGCCCTGCTTGACCCTGGCCAGCACACCGGCGGTGTTCTGGTTCAGCTCGCGAACGCCGACCTCACTCATGGGCCCATGGTTCTACAGTGAGGTTCTACAGCGAGGTACTACAAAGATCGCGTCGGGAGGACCTGCAGGGCGAGCCAGAGGTCGGCGCGGAGGCCGGGCGAGTCCAGGCTGCGGCCCAGCAGGTCCTCGCACTTGCGGATCCGGTTGCGCAGGGTGTGCCGGTGCACGCCGAGCGCCGTCGCCGCCGAGTCCCAGTGCCCGTGGTGCGCGAGCCAGCAGCGCAGTGCTTCGACGAGGTCGGCGCGCTGGGCCACCGGGGCGAGGAGGCTGTCCGCAAACGCTTGCGCGACGTCCTCGCCGACGAGATCGAGCACGCTGCCCGCCTCGTCGGCGAAGTCCACCACGGGCACCGCGCGCTCCTTCGCGGCGCGTGCCGACCGCATCGCGCGAGAGACGCCGTCCGCAGCGTCCAATGCGGACACCCCGTCGACGGTTCCGGCGTGCAGGCCACCGATCCGCCCGGTCAGCTTCGCCGCGACCGGGACCTTGGCCAGCACCACCAGCATGCCGCCGTGCTCCGCGTGGAAACCGTCCGATCCGGACTCGACCAGGTCCGCCGCGGCACGGCGCGCGGCCGCGCCGCCGAGCAGCGCGCACACCGACCACGGCGGCTCCGGTGCCCCGGGGAACAGCTTCGCGATGGACGCCGCCGCCAGTTCCGGCTGCCCGCCGACGAGCAGGTCGAGCAGTCCCGTCCGCAACGGCCCCAGCGCGGCGTCCTGCTCACGGCCGTGCTCCAGCGCGAGCGACAGCAGTGCCGCGGCGGTGGTGACGATGTGACGGCTCGCCGCGTCCAGCGGGTCCGGTGCCGCGACGACCAGGAACCCGCGGGACCCCAGCGCCTGGATCATCACCTCCTTCCCGGCGAGCCGGAGCAGCTTGCTCCCGCGACGGGCGCCGGACAGCTCCGGCCCGAGCGCTTCGCCCAGCGCGGCGGCCGCGGCGGGCGCCGCTTCGCGGACGTTGCCCGCCGCGTCCACGAGCAGCACCGAGGCGTCGACGAGGGAAGCGAGCTTGCGCACCACCGCGCCGGGTCCGCGCCTGCCGAGCGCGGTGCGGGTCAGCGCCTGCTGGCCCTTGTCGGTGCGCACGAGCGACGCGTACTCGTCGGCCGCGATCGCGCGGGAGATCGCGCGCGTGATCGCGATGAAGGGCGTGCGCTTGGGCACCTCCAGCAGCGGCAGGCCCGCCTTCGCCGCGGCCTCGGCCAGCGCGGGCGGCACCCGGTCGTGCCCGAGGCCGACGCCGAACCCGATCCCGGCCACGTCCGCCGCGACCAGCCTCGCCACGTACGAATCGGCGTCCGACAGCGCGAGGCCGATCGTGAGGAGGAGCTCGCCGCCTTCGAGGAAGTCGCTCGGATCGGCCAGTTCGGTCGCGTGCACCCAGGCCACCGCCCGGTCGAGCGCGGCTTCCCCGGCGCGGACCGGCAGCCCCAGATCCGCGGCGAGCGCGCGCAAGGTCAGTGCCATTATGGCGAACTCTACGCGCCCGGTTGTCCAAAACGGCCATAGGCGCGTGCCTGCCGCCGGCGCATTCTCGACACCGGATCCCCGAGCGAAGGAGCAGGCCGTGACGGTGACCGCCGACCAGCAGGCACCCGCCCCGAAACACCGCAGGCTGCGCACCGAGATCCCCGGCCCCGCCTCGCGCGCGCTGCAGGAGCGCCGCGCGGCCACCGTCGCGGCCGGGGTCAGCTCGGTGCTGCCGGTGTACGTGACCTCGGCCAGCGGTGGCCTGCTGACCGACGCGGACGGCAACACGCTGATCGACTTCGGCTCCGGGATCGCGGTGACGAACGTCGGGCATTCGGCCCCCGCCGTCGTCGACCGGGTGCGCAAGCAGGCGTGCTGGTTCACGCACACCTGCTTCATGGTCACGCCGTACGAGGGGTACGTGGAGGTCTGCGAAGCGCTCGGCGAGCTGACACCCGGCACGCACGAGAAGCGTTCGGTGCTGTTCAACTCGGGCGCCGAAGCCGTGGAGAACGCGGTGAAGATCGCGCGCGCGGCCACCGGGCGGCAGGCCGTCGTGGTGTTCGACCACGCCTACCACGGCCGCACCAACCTGACCATGGCGCTGACCGCGAAATCCGTGCCCTACAAGCACGGGTTCGGCCCGTTCGCGCCCGAGGTCTACCGCGTGCCCGGCTCGTACCCCTTCCGCGACGCGCCGGGGCTGACCGGCGAGCAGACCGCCGCGGCCGCGCTCGAACGGATCGAAAAGCAGATCGGCGGCGACCAGGTGGCCGCCGTGGTGATCGAGCCCGTCCAGGGCGAGGGCGGGTTCATCGAACCGGCGCCGGGGTTCCTCCCCGCGCTGTCGCGGTGGTGCGCGGAACACGGCGCGGTGTTCGTCGCCGACGAGGTGCAGACCGGGTTCTGCCGCACCGGCGACTGGTTCGCGTCGAGCCACGAGGACGTGGTGCCCGATCTCATCGCCACCGCGAAGGGCATCGCGGGCGGGCTCCCGCTCGCCGCGGTCACCGGGCGCGCCGAACTGCTCGACGCGGTGCCCGCCGGCGGGCTCGGCGGCACCTACGGCGGCAACCCCGTCGCCTGCGCCGCCGCGCTCGGCTCGATCGAGACGATGCGCACCGAGAACCTGGCTGCTTCGGCACGGCGGATCGGCGAAGCGGCGCTGCCCCGGCTGCGGGCGCTGGCCGGGGAAACCGGTGTCATCGGCGACGTCCGCGGCCGCGGCGCGATGCTCGCCGCCGAGTTCGTCCGTCCCGGCACCACCGAGCCCGACGCGGCGGTGACCGCCCGTGTCGCGAAGGCGTGCCACGCGCTCGGCGTGGTGGTGCTGACCTGCGGGACCTACGGCAACGTCGTCCGGCTGCTGCCGCCGCTGTCCCTGTCCGGCGAACTGCTGGACGAAGGCCTTTCCGTACTCGAACACGCCGTCCGGCAGGAGATGTCCCGATGACCGCAACCCCGTTCTGGATCGCCGGAAAGCCCGTCACCAGCGGCGAAACCGCCGTCGTGCACCACCCGTTCGACGGCGGGGTGGCCGGTGCGCACCACGTACCGTCCACATCGGACGTCGAGCAGGCGGTGCGCGCGGCGGCCGACGCCGCGGAGGAGACCGCCGCGCTGCCCGCGCACGTGCGGGCCGGTGCGCTGGACCACGTGTCCAGGACGCTCGAATCGCGCGCGGGCGAACTCGCGAACCTGATCACCGCCGAGTCGGGAAAGCCGCTGAAGTGGGCGCGCGGCGAGGTCGCCCGCGGGGTGTCGACGTTCCGCTGGGCGGCCGAGGAAGCACGCCGGTTCTCCGGCGAGCTGCAGCGGCTCGACACCGATCCCGGCGGCACCGGGCGGATGGCGCTCGTGCGGCGCGTGCCGAGGGGGCCGGTGCTGGGCATCACGCCGTTCAACTTCCCGCTGAACCTGGTGGCGCACAAGGTCGCCCCCGCGCTCGCGGTCGGCGCGCCGATCGTGCTCAAGCCGGCGCCCGCGACACCGTTGACCGCGCTCGCGCTCGGCGAAGTCCTCGCCGAAACCGATCTGCCCGCGGGAAGCTGGTCGGTGCTGCCGACCGGGAACGACGTCGCCGCCGCGCTCGTCGCGGACCCGCGCCTGCCGGTGGTGTCGTTCACCGGCTCCGGCCCGGTCGGCTGGGGCATCCGGGAATCGGTCCCGCGCAAGCACGTCGCACTGGAACTCGGCGGCAACGCCGCGGTGCTGGTCTGTCCGGATTGGACGGACCTGGACTTCGCCGCGCAGCGGATCGCCACCTTCTCGATGTACCAGGGCGGGCAGTCCTGCATCGCGGTACAGCGCGTCTACGCGCACGCCGCTCTCTTCGACGAGCTGGTGGACCGGATCACCGCGCACGTCGCCGAACTGTCCACAGGGGACCCGCGCGCGGAGACCACCAATGTCGGGCCGCTGATCAACGTGGCCGCCGCGGAGCGCGTGGAACGCTGGGTGGGCGCGGCCGTCGAAGCGGGCGCGACCTTGCGCCACGGCGGGACCCGCGAAGGCAGCACCGTCGCCCCGACGGTGCTCACCGACGTTCCCGAGAGCGCCCAGGCCATGGCGGAAGAGGTGTTCGGGCCGGTGGTGTGCGTGAACCGGGTCGACTCGGTCACCGACGGGTTCGCCCGCGTCAACGCGTCCCGGTACGGGCTGCAGGCCGGGGTCTTCACCCGCGATCTGAACACCGCCTTCGACGCGTCGGCGAAGCTCGCCGTCGGCGGCGTGGTGATCGGCGACGTCCCGAGCTTCCGCGCCGATCAGATGCCCTACGGCGGCGTGAAGGACTCCGGCATCGGCAGGGAGGGCCCCGCCGCCGCCATGGAGGACTTCACCGAGCCGCGCCTGACCATCCTCACCGGACTGTCGCTTTAGGAGGATCTTTCCCCCTAAAGCGCTGTGGTGACGGGTGCGCGTCGATTTCTGATGCCGCGAAGGTCACCTTCGGGGCAGCAGATTCCCGCAAGGCCCCCTTCAGGGAATCCGCGAGTTCAGGGCACGTGCACAAGTTCAGGGCAGGCGCGCAGAACGGACTCACGAGGCCCGCATCCGCGATGTTCATGCCCCTGAAGGCGTCCTTCAGGGAACCTGACGCCGCGAAGGTCACCTTCGGGGCACAGGCGCCGCCATGCCGCACGCCACGAAGGGCGAGATTGCGGCGTCAGATTCCCAAAAGCGCCCCTCAAGGCACGCCCTGGAATCTCGCGACTCCTTCTCCCTTCCGCGCTCGTGCCCCGAAGAAGGCATTCAGAGACGCGAACGCCGCGGATCTGACCTTCACGAGGCCCGCCCTGCTCCGGGCCGCGCGCCCCGAAAGCGCCCTTGAGGGAACCTGACGCCGCGAAGGTGACCTTCGGGGCATCCTGGTCCTCCAAGGCCACCTTCAGGGCATGGCCGCGAGGGCGGCGGACAGCGCGCCGTGCGCGTCCACAAGGGACGGTCCGTACCAGGTCAGGAAGCGGCCGGACACCAGGACGTACGGCACGCCGGGGAAGGCGTCGGGGCCGTCGTCCGCAGTGAACTCCCACGGCTCGTCCGGGAGCACCAGCAGATCGGCCTCGCCGCTGTCGAACCGCGCGCGCAGTTCGTCGAGCTTCGGCCGGGGGTAGCGGTCTTCGTGCCCGGCACAGGCGTTCGCGATTCCCAGCCGCAACAGCACGTCGCCGCCGAAGGTGTCGCGGCCGAGCACCACCCACGGCTTGCGCCACACCGGAACGACCGCCCGCGCGCGTACCGGCGCCGGGGTGCGCCACGCCTCTTCCGCCGCCACCAGCCAGTCCGGCTGGTCCAGCTCGAAGCACTGGGTGAGCAGGCGGCGCAGTGACGCCAGCCCGTCGGGCACGGTGGCGGGCGCTGCCATCACCCACACCGTGATCCCGTTGCCGCGCAGGGTTTCCACGTCCTCCGGCCTGCTCTCCTCGGAGTTCGCGAGCACGAGGTCCGGCTTCAGCGCCAGGATCCGGTCGATCTTCGGGTACTTCGAGCCGCCCACTCTCGGCAGGTCCAAAGTGGCCGGATGGGTGCAGTAGTCGGTGGCACCGGCCAGCCGTCCCGGCGCGCTCACTTCGACCGCTTCGGTCAGTGACGGCACCAGCGACACCACGCGCGAAGGCACGGCGTCGAGCGGGACCGGTTCGCCGAGATCGTCCAGCAGCATCAGGAACCCACCCGCTCGAACGAAACCTTGCGCTTGGCGACGTCCACCGCGGTGAGCCTCGCCCTGATCCGCGCCCCCTCGGGCAGGCGCTCCCCCGCGCACTTCGCCACCACCGGCGGGTCCTCGATGAGCACCTCGGCGCGGCTCTCCTCCGCACGGAGCACCACCGCGTCGAAGGTGCCGCCGATCCGCTCGGCCAGTATCCACGCCTCGACCTGGTCGATGCAGGAATGCTCCACTTTGGACGCCAGCAGGTCCGATGCGCTCATCAGGTCCGGCAGCCCGGCCAGCGCGGAGCGGACCCAGCCCGGTACCGCGCGTCCCGCGCTCACCGCGAGGCACACCTCGGTGGCGAACCGGTCGACGAGCCGCCGGATCGGCGCCGTCACGTGCGCGTAGGAGCCGCCGATCCCGGCGTGCGTGGTCAGTTCGGGAAGCTCGCCGTCGAACGCCGTGTAGCCCGCGCCCCGCAACAGCCGCGTCGTGTCCGCGTAGAGCGCGAGCGACTCCGGCGCCTGCGGGTCGAGACGGGACAGGAACTCCGAGACGCTGCTCGCCGCGTCCCATTCGACCCCGAGCGCGTATGCCGACCTTCGCAGCCAGCTCACCGCCTCGGCGTCCGGATCCGGCAGCGTGCGCAGCACGCCGACCTTGTGGTCGATCATGATCGAGGCCGCCGCCATCCCGGTGAGCAGCGAGATCTCGGCGTTCCACGCGTCGACGTCGGTGCGCGGCCGCCGCGCCAGCGCCCAGCCCCCGCCGGGGTCCGCGCTGATCTCCTGCTCGGGAAGCTGCAGCTCCACCGCGCCACGGCGGACCGCCAGCTCGCGCCGCAGCCTGCCCAGCTCGGGCAGCACCGCCACCGACGGGTGCTCGGTGCCGTCGTCGATCGCGGCCTGCACCGTCTCGTAGTCGAACTGCCCGGTGGAGCGCACCAGCGCGCGGCGCACGTGGACGTCCCGCAGCTCCCCGAGGTGATCGGTCTCGACCGTCCACAGCACCGCGGGGCGGATCTCGCCGGGCAGCAGGCTCGCCGCGCCCTCGGACAGCACCGGCGGGTGCAGCGGCACGTTGCCGTCGGGCAGGTACAGGGTCTGGCCGCGGCGGCGCGCCTCGGCGTCGACCGGGCCGCCGGGCGCGACGAAGGCGGCGAGATCGGCGATCGCGTAGTGCACCAGGAAGCCGGTGGCCGTGCGTTCCAGGAGCATCGCCTGGTCGAGGTCCTTCGCGCCGGGCGGGTCGATCGTCACCAGCGGCAGGTCCGTCGCGTCCTCGCGCGCACCGGCGTCGATCGGATCGATCGCCGCGGCCTCGGCTTCGGCCAGCGCCCTGGCCGTGAAGGACTCCGGGAGCTCGAACTCCGCCCGGAGACGGCCGAAGTCCCCACCCGTGGCATGAGTGCGGATCACTACCGGCGGCACCCCAGCACCATATCCCCGATCGGGGGTCCCGACCGCTCGATCGGGGATGGGCCACTCGGGTGTATCTTGACCACCACCAGTGAAATGAAAACCACTATCAGAAAGGGCAGGTTGTGAAAATCGCCTTCGTCGGCAAGGGCGGCAGCGGGAAGACCACGCTGAGCGCGCTGTTCACCAGCTACCTTGCCGGTACCGGTAACCCGGTGCTCGCGATCGACGCGGACATCAACCAGCACCTCGCGGTCGGACTCGGCGCGAGCGAGGAGGAAGCGCTCGCGCTGCCCACCCTCGGCGACCACCTGCCCCTGATCAAGGACTACCTCCGCGGCGACAACCCCCGCATCAGCAGCGCCGACGCGATGATCAAGACCACCCCGCCCGGCCGGGGCTCGCGGCTGCTCACCCCGTTCGGCGACAACCCGATCATGGCCGCCTGCTTCCGCGACATCGGCGGCGTCCGGCTCGGCGTCACCGGCAGGTTCAGCGAGGACGACCTCGGCGTCGCGTGCTACCACTCCAAGGTCGGCGCCGCGGAGCTGCTGCTCAACCACCTCGTCGACGACACCGGCGAGTACGTCGTGATGGACATGACCGCGGGCGCCGACGCGTTCGCCTCCGGCCTGTTCACCCGCTTCGACGTGACCTTCCTCGTCTGCGAGCCCACCGTGCGCAGCATCGGCGTCTACCGCCAGTACTCCGACTACGCCAGGGACTTCGGCATCCGGCTCGCCGTGGTCGGCAACAAGGTCACCGAACCCGACGACGTCGACTTCCTCCGCGAAGAAGTCGGCACCGACCTGCTGTGCTGGCTGGAAAGCTCGGCGCACGTCCGCGCCGCCGAACGCGGCCGCCCCCGCCCCATCGAGGAGCTCGAAACCCACAACCTCGACGCGCTGCGCACCATGCGGTCCACCATCGACGCCACCCCGCGCGACTGGGACCGGTTCCAGCGGCAGGCGGTCGAATTCCACCTGCGCAACGCCCGTTCCTGGGGCAACGCCCGCACCGGCGAAGACCTCGCCGCGCAGGTGGACGAGGAGTTCGCGGTGCCTTCCATCGCGCGGCAGGCGTAAGGCCCGGTCCGCGGCACGGCCTAAGCGATACCGAACACGCGCTCGGCCGTGCGGTGGCCGAGCGCGGTCCGCTGCCCTTCGGTCAGCGGGGCGTCCCGCAGGAAGGCCATGGCGGCCGCGGAATCCTCGTACGGACAGTCGATCGCGAACATGATGTTGTCCGCGCCGACCGCGCGCAGAGCGAGCCCGAGCACGTCCGGATCGTCGATGCCGCTCGTGGTGAGCGCGAAGTTGCGGCGGAAGTACTCGCTCGGCGTGAGCGACAGGCGCGGCATCGGGGTGGCCGCGCCCGCGGTCCGCACCGCGAACGCGTGCCGGTTGTCCATCCGCCGCAGCCAGTACGGGATTCCCTCGCCGAGATGACCGAGCACGATGGTCAGCCCGGGGTGGCGGTCCAGTGCGCCGCTGAGGATGAGCCGCACGGCGTGCAGCCCGGCCTCGGCCTGGTAACCCCAGACCGCCCCGGACATCCCGTGCTCGCGGTAGGCGCCGAGCCCGCTCGGCGCCCGCGGGTGCAGGTAGATCGGCGCCCGGTTCGCTTCGGCCGCCGCCAGCAGCGGCGCGAACTCCGGCTCGTCCAGGTACCGCCCGCCGGTATGCGAGTTGATCATGATCCCGTTGAGCCCGAGCGGTCCCGTTGCCCGCTCGATCTCGGCGGCCGCGGCGGCCGGATCCTGCGGCGCCACCGCGGCCAGCCCGCCGAACCGGCCGGGGTGCCGCCGCACGATCGCGGCCAGCGCGTCGTTGAACTCGCTGGCCAGCGGCACCGCGTCCGCCGCGGGATAGGGCTGGACCCCTGGCGGGTCGAGGCTGAGCACCGCCATGTCCTGCCCGATCGCGTCCATCTCGTCGAGCCTGGCGTCGAGATCGACGAGCCGGGCGCGGAAGGCGGGCGAGGTTTCCACCGTGCGCGTCAGCCCCACCTCGGTCTCGTCGCCCGGCACCACGTCCAGCCCGTGCGCGACGCGCAGGAACGCCTCGGTGGCGAGGTGCTCCTCGACCGCGATGACCCTCATGCCCGTCGACCGCCGTCGACCGACAGCGCGATCCCGGTGACGAAGGACGCGGCGTCCGAGCAGAGCCAGACCGCCGCGGCGGCCGCCTCTTCCGGCGCGGCCAGCCTGCCCAGCGGGGTGATCGCCGCCTGCATCGCGATCATCTCGGTGCCCGCCGCCACCTTGTCGAACCCCGGCGTGCGGGTCGGGCCGGGGCAGACGGCGTTGACCCGGATGCCGTTCGGCGCGTAGTCCACCGCGGCGACCTTGGTGAGCCCGACCACGCCGTGTTTGGCCGCCACGTAAGCGGGGGCGCTCGGGATCGCGTACAGGCCGCCGTTCGAGGCGACGTTGACGATCGCGCCGCCGCCCGCGAGCACGGGCAGCTCGTACTTCAGGCACAGGAACGTCCCGGCCAGGTTGACCTGGACCACGCGCTCGAACTCGGCCAGGCCCATCTCGTCGAGCCGCCGGTGGTGCGAGGTCATCCCCGCGTTGTTCACGGCGAAGTCGAATCCGTCGTAAGCGGTGGCGGCGCGCTCGACAGCCGATCGCACGGACTCTTCGTCGGCGATGTCGACGGTGACGGCCAGCGCCTCGCCGCCGTCCTTCTCGATCATCCCGACGGTCTCGGCCGCCGCGGCCCCGTCGATGTCGAGCACCGCGACCGCCGCGCCCTGCCTGGCGAACTCGATCGCCGCCGCGCGGCCGATCCCGCTGCCCGCGCCGGTGACCAGACCCGCCTTCACGACAGCGGCTCGTGGTTCGCCCAGGCGACCCGGTACGGGTACCGCGACTGCCAGCGGTCGATGACCTCGTGCATGCCGGGCGCGCTGAACGCCTTCGCCAGTGCGTCGGTGTCGGCGACGGTCACCTGCACGATCGCGGTCGCGATCAGCGCCGGGATGGCTTCTTCGCCGGGGATGGGGAGGTGGCGCCCGGTCGCGACCGACTGGGTGAGACCGCTGTCGAGCATGACGCGTTCGATATCTGCGAGGTACTGATCGAGCTCGGTGTCCGGTAGCGGCTTATCGAAGGAAACTATCATCGTGTGGGTGATCATGTCTCAATTTTGGCCGCCGGAAACCGCCGGTGTCCAAGACCGGTTCGATCTTCAGCGATAACCTGGAGGCATGGTCGAACTGGAAACCCGCGAGCTCGAGTACTTCATGGCGGTCGCCGACGAGCTGCACTTCGGCCGGGCCGCCGTCCGGCTCTCGATCGCCCAGCCCGCGCTGTCGAAGGCGATCCGGCGGATCGAAACGCGGCTCGGCGTCCCGCTGTTCGTCCGCTCCAGCCGGCACGTCGAACTCACCCCCGGCGGAGAGGCGTTGCAGGAACACGGGCGTCATGCGCTCAACGCGGTCAGCGCCGCCGTCCGGAGCGCCCGGCGCGCCGGTGACCCCCAGACCCACCTGCGGCTCGTGCTCAAGCCCGGCGGCGATGCCGGTCTGCTGTCCCCCATGCTGGCCGAGTACGCCCACCGGCCCGACGCCCGCCGGGTGGACATCCTGTTCAGCGGCCCCGCCGACCGCGCCGACTTCCTGCTCGACGGCCGGGCCGACGTCGGCCTGCTCTACGCGCCGTTCGACCCGCTCGACGGCCTGGCCCACGAAACCGTGCACACCGACGACCGCGTCGCCATCCTCCCGTCCTGGCACCGCCTCGCCGGGCGCACCTCGGTTCGGCTGTCCGATTTGGACGGTGAGCCGCTGCCGCGCTGGAAGGGCGTCCCCGGTGGCGATGGCACCGGCCCCGAGGTCGTCGACGTGATCCAGCTGCTGCAGATGATCGGGGTGGGCCGGATGATCGGGGTGCTGCCCCGCTCGCTGGTCGAACCGGTCGCGGGGGGCCTGGTCTGCGTCCCGGTGACCGACGCGCCGCCCAGCCGGCTCGTACTCGCCTGGAAGGAACAGGATCGCCGCCCGCTGGTCGCGTCCTTCGTCGCCGCCGCGCTCAGCCTCCGTGACAGCGCCGCGGTGCATTCAGCGGGCTAAACGTCGTCGCGGGGGCGCTGTTCATGCCCGGAAGGATGCTCCTGCCGAGGCCAAGGCGCCGATCCGCCGCGCATTCCCCGAAGGGGCCCTTGAGGGAACCTGACACCGCGAAGGCGTCCTTCGGGGCATGCGGAAGTCCGGGGACCTGGTCAGTTCCAGTCGGCGTCTTCGGCATCCGCCTTGCGGGTGCGTTCGCGGGCGATCTCCAGCGCCCGCTTCGCGGTGGCTTCGTCGGGGTACGGGCCGAGCAGGTCGATCGCACGCGCGCGCTGGTGGTGTTCCACCTGGTTGGTGCGGGTGTTGTAGTACCAGCCCTCGTCCGGGTTCGGGTCGTCAGCCATACCGTTCAGCGTCGCACCATCGGCGCGCCGGCACCACTCGCCTATTTGCGGTAGCGGTACGGGATTTCGGTCGGCTCACCGGTCGGGCCGAACCCGCTGCCTTCACCAGGGGGCTTCGCGGCACCGGGCATCTCGTCGAACCAGTCCCGTGAATTCGGCGGGCGGAAACCCCGCGGCGGGGTGTCGACGTCCGGCTCCTCCGCGGGTGCCCGCTTCGGCTCGGCGCTTTCCGGCGGCTTCGGCGGGGGCAGCTCGGCGGTGCTTTCCGCCGTCTCCCACCACTTCAGGCCACTCGGCTCCTTCGGCTCCAGCAGCGCACCCGCGGCCCAGCTACGCGACGCGGAAGTCTCCGGTTCCGGCGATTCCTCCGACGCGGCAGGGGGCTCCGGGCGCGTCATGGGCGGCGGAGCCGTCGAGGCCGATGTCGGGCGCTGCGGAGGCGGGGCCGCGGGAGGGACCTGGCGCGCGGGCGGGGGCGCCTCGTGCTTCGGCGGCTTGACGGCCTCGGTCCGCTCCGGCGTCCGCGTCGGCGGCACCGGGTCCGCGTACCGCGGTCCCTCTTCTGGCGGCTTGGACGCGGCAGGAGGCGCCGACGACGTGACCGGCGGAGTCCCCGCCTGCGGCACGGGCGTACCCGACGGCGGCGTGCCCGGCGGCCGGGACGGCGCCTGCTGAGCCGGTGGCTGCTGCGCGGGAGGCGGCGATGCGGGCGGCTGTGCTCGCGGCTGCGCACCCGGAGGTCCCCCTGGCGACCCCGGGGCCATCGGCGTACCGGACGGCGGCGTCGGAGGATGCGGCGGCTGCCGCGAAGGCTGCGGAGTCGACCGCCACACCGGTGGCGGCGGGATGTTCATCGGCGCGGGCGGGCGCGGCTGCTCCGGCTGCCGCCGCGGCGGCGCCTGCTGCGGTGCCGGTTGCTGCTGTGCTGGCGGTTGCTGTGGCGGCGCGGGCTGCTGCGGCGGCGCGGGCTGCTGCGGCGGTTGCGGCGCCTGACGCGGCCCCTGCTGGTGCTGAGGCGGCGGCGGGGCCTGCTCCGGCCCGCGGCGCACGACCGGGTCGAGCGAGGACACCAGCACCGTGACCGCTTCGGGGTCCTCGACCTTCCGCCCGCTGCGCTCGCGGTAGATCATGTCGCCTTCGGCGTCCATCTCGACGAGGTAGCCCGCCTCCGCGAGCTGCTCCTCGTCGAGATCGATGAGGTTTTCGTACCGGGACGGCACGACGCGGTAGATCGGCCAGGACAGGTTCCCGTGCACGCGGTGGAACTCCGCGAGCAGCCCGGCAAGCTGCTGCTGCCACGGCAGCGACATCGATTCCGCGAGCGGGCGCGGCAGCACCACGTACCCCTGGTCGACGCCGGGCCAGCCCTTGGCGAGGTGGTCACCGAGCGGGGTGCTGGACGCGGGCGGCCCGGCGGGGCGGGGCAGCTGGGGGTTGCCGAACAGGTCACGGGGGTCCTCCCCCGGCCCGCCGGCACCCTGCTTGCCGCGCTTGCCGAACTTCTTGGCCACGTCGCCCACCCTAGACGCCCGGCCGGACGGCCTGCGGGACAACTTCGCTCTCGTCGAACGAGAACGCCCGGGTGTGCACCGGCACGCCGGTCTGCTGCGCCTCGACGATCTTGCCGTCGCCGAGGTACATCGCGACGTGGTGGATGGTCGCCGGGTTCGACGGGTCGGTCGCGAGGAACACCAGGTCGCCCGGCTGGGCGTCCTTCACCGGGAGCATCGCGCCCGCCTGGTACTGGTCGCGCGACACGCGCGGCAGCGTGACACCGGCGGACTCGTAGGCGCGCAGCATCAGCCCGGAGCAGTCGAAGGAGTTCGGGCCGGTGGCGCCCCACACGTACGGTTTGCCCTGCTCGCCGAGCGCGAACTTGATCGCCGCGGCGGCGCGCTGGTTCGGCGGCAGCGCCGCGCCCGCGCTCTGGCCGCAGCCGCTGACGTCGGTGACCTGGCCGAGGTTCTCGACCAGCTTGACCGCCATCGGCTCCCACTTGTGGTACCGCTCGGGGAACCCGGACCGCTCGACGGCCTGCGCCGAGTCACCGGGGCGCTTCTTCTCCCAGTCCGGCACCGCGAGCAGCACGTCGTAGAACTTGTTCACCTGGTACGGCGGGTCGGTGACCTGCTGCACGGTGCCCCAGCCCATCGACGGCCGCATCTGGAAGATGCCGAGCGAGTCGCGGTCGCCGTAGACGAGGTTGCGCAGGCCCGACTCGGTCATCCCGGCCTGGATCGCGATCTGCCACGCGCGCGGGGAAAGGCTGCGCTGCTTGCCGATCGAGATGATCTGCCCGACGATCGAGCGCTGCTCGTCGGTGAGGCGCGAGGCATCGCCGGCGCCGCGGTTCGGGTCGCCGGGCTGGCTCGGGCCGACGGCCGCGTCGCAGCTGACGTTCGCCACCGCCCTTGCCTGCTCCTGCTGGTCGGTCACCACCTTCGCGATGGTCCCGGTGGTCACCACCGCGGCGAACGCGATGGCGACCAGCACGACGACGAGCACGCCGACGCGCATCCCGCTAACCCGCCTTGTCGTAGCTCGCGACGCGCCATCCCGCCCCGCTGCGTACGACGCTGATCGTCAGCTTTTCCTTGTCCGTGGCGACTTCCACGTCCATCGAACTGGTGAAGGAGTTCTTCGCGACGGGTTCGCCGGTCACCTTCGTCGCGGCGATGTTGGCCAGCTCGACCGACGCCATCTGCGGCAGGAACTCGTCGGTGGTGTAGGGCTTGAGGTTCTGCAGCCACTGCTCGATCGTCATGCCCTGCGGGTGGTTCACCCACGCCGCCGCCCACGCCTTCGCGATGTTCAGGCCGTCCTGGTTCGGCGGCGCCGAGGCCGGCGTCCTCAGCGGCGCGGTGAGCCGGGTCGTCGGCGCGACCGTGCCCCCCGGCGCACCGGGCGCCTGCGGCGTACTCGACGTGGTCTCTTCCGGCGCCGGCGCGGCCGTGCCGGTGGACTGGCGGCCCGCCAGCTTCGGGATCGCGATTCCGACGGCGGTGACCACCACGGCGAACACCACGAGCGTGACGACGAGGTGCTTCGGCGACCTCAGCGGCCAGCCCCACAGCCTGCGGTAGACCGCGGCCCTGCCGCGGTTCGTGCGGATCGGCATGCGCTCCCCCTACCGGACCATGCGGTCGGTGTCGCGGACGTCTTGCCGTACTTCGAGCCCTCGCGAGGGCCGGTAGACCACGAACACCGGCTTGCCCGCGACCATCTCCGCCTCCGCGCGCCGCGGCTCCGGCGCCGCGGCCGGGGTGGGTGGCATGCCCGGCTGCGGTCCTGGCTGCGCCTGCTGCTGCGGCGGCGCGGTGTACGCGGCTTCGCTCTGCCCACGCCCGGAGTCCATTCTGGACGGGACGACGACCGGCTCCGGTTCGTCGCTCCACCGCCGGTCGAACACCGGTGACGTGTCGACGCGCCTGCTGCTCGGACCACCACCGCTCGGACCACCACCGCGCAGCGTTCCGCCCGGCCCGAGCACGTAATCGCCGGGAGGGCCGCTTTCGAGCGAGTAGGCGGTGGCACCGTCGCTCCCGCCGGACGGCAGCGCGGGGCGATTGGGCATGCCGCCCACCGCGCCCGCTCCGCCGGGCCACGGCGCACCGGACCACGCGGCGGCCGGGCGGGAAAGCCCCGACACGCCGTCGAGGCGCTGCGAGTTGGCGAACACGGTCGCCTCCGGCCGGAACCGGCCACCACCGGAGAGCGCGCCGATCGGCCCGCGGGACTCGCCTTCGATCGCCTCGTCGGTGTCGCGCACGTTCGCCCAGAACTCGTCCTGCGGGGTCGGGCCCTGGTTCTTGCGGCGGAAGCGGGAGAACAGGCCCCCGCTCGGCGCCGGTATCGCGCCGCCGACCGTGCTGACCGACATCTCGACCATCTGCCACAGCCGCCGCACCGGGCGCCCCACCATGAACAACAGGATGGTGACGAGGCTGGCGAGCGCCATCTGCGTGAGCATCGACAGCACCTGCCCCGCGCCGAAGATCGCCTGCAGCAGCAACGCGTGCACGCCGGCGAGGACGGACAGGATGGCGAGGTTGAACGCGACCGCGCCGAGCAGCTTCGCCACCCGCCGCAGCACGTCGTGGTGCACGAGCGCGACGAGGCCGATGACCGGCGCGGTCAGCACGAACAGCCGGATGATGACCTGGGCGAGCAGCACGGACAGCTTCGCCAGCAGCTGGAACACCGCGTAGGCGAGGCTCTGCCCCAGTGAGAGGAACCCCGCGCCGACCCTGCTGCCGTCGTCACCGGTGAAGTAGCCGGTGTCCGGGCCGAGCTGCGTGGAGATGTTCTTGAACGCGGCCTTCTTGCCGTCGACGACGGCCTGGTTCGCGTCCTCCTTCGCGTCGATCTGCGACACCGTGAACGACTGCGCGTCGAGCAGGCCGGGGCCGAACTTCTTCGCGTTCTCGTTGTCCGGCGAGCCGAATTCGCCGCGCAGCCAGTTCCGGTAGACGACCTGGTCGTGCAGGTCGGTGGGGATCACGTCCCACGCCTTGTGATCACCGGTGGCGTCGATGAACCCGGCCTGGATGTTCGTGGTGGTCTGTACCACTGCGCTGTCGATCGGATCGAGATAGCGCAGCATGGCGACCGAGGACGCGGCGAGCCACACCGCGGCGAGGCCGTACAGCGCGCGTTTGCTGATCGTGCGCAGGTCGCCCTGCCAGATGTTGCGGAACATGAAGATGGCCAAGATCAACGCGGCGATGCCGAAAAGCTGCGCGTAGATGTTGTTGTAGACCTTCTCCGCGCCGGTCTTGACGGCGTTGTAGATCGGGCTGAGCAACCCGTTCTCCAGCACCGTGTAGTGCAGCGAGTTCGTCGCGCCGACGATGTTCTTGCCCAGGTTGAAAAGCTGGTTCCCGGCCCAGGTGTCGATCGTCGCGCTCGGGTCGGCGAGGCCGGACAGCGCGCCGCAGTTCGTCTGGAACGTGTTCCACACCATGCCGCCGTAGCCGTACTTGAAGTACGGGCTCTCGATGTGGCCGTGGTGCAGCGGCGGGTCGATCGCGCCGACGAGACCGGCG
Source organism: Amycolatopsis minnesotensis (assembly GCF_039529815.1). NCBI lineage: Bacteria > Bacillati > Actinomycetota > Actinomycetes > Pseudonocardiales > Pseudonocardiaceae > Amycolatopsis > Amycolatopsis minnesotensis. Next base: position 42,795 of record NZ_BAAANN010000020.1, read on the forward strand.
CCGGGGCGTTCCGGGTTCGGGGCTTCGCCGCACGCCGCGGCCGAGGCGGGCGGCGCGGTGGCGACGGCCTGGAAGCCGAGGATCGCGACCGCCATCATGAGCGCGGCGAACCGGCGCGGTTTCCGCTCACCGCTCTTGCGACGGTCGCGACGGTGGTTGCGCCAGGCGCGCCAAGCGCCGGCCACGGCGAGCAAGAACGCCACGGTCAGGATGGTGTTCATCGCCCACCACCCGGCCGCGCCGCGGTATCGCCGCCGCTCATGCGGCGTCCCGGCCGGTGCCGCCGCCCTTGCCCGCACGGGTGCCGCTGTTCTCCGGCGTGCCGTCGTGGTGCAGCTCGCCGGAAAGCTCCTCGCCCTGCGCCGCGCCGTGCACGGGCTCGGCGAGCAGCTGGTCCTCGGTGAGGCCGACCTCCAGCTCGGCGGCGAGTTCGAAGTCGTGCTCGAGTTCCTCGTCCTCCGGTGGCGTGGCCACGTGGGGCGCGGGCTCCTCCTTGGGCGTGCCCGCCCCCGGCTTCGACGGCTTCGCGTCCGCGCCGGCGCCGCCCGGCGTGGTGTCCAGCGCGTCGCGAAGCTGGGCGAGGTGCGGGCCCGAGAAGTCGACGCGGATCCGCTCGACGCCACCGGCACCGTCGCCGAAGATGAACTGGCGCGGGTCGCGGTCGCGCTCCAGGCTGCCGCGGTGGGCGCCGGGGCGCCTGCCCAGCGCGGCGACGACCTGCTCGTACCCGACGCCGACCGGCACCTTCAGCAGGCGGAGCGCGTCGGCCTGCGCGTCGTCGTCGTCGAGCCTGCCGACGAAGACGGAATCGAGCAGCGCGACGAAGCCCTGGATCTTCAGGAAGTCCGCCGGGATCTGGGACGACAGCAACACCCGCACATTCCACTTACGGGAGTCACGGGCGAACCGGTTCATCAGCACCCGCCCGGTCGGGACCTCGGAGAGGAAGAACGCCTCGTCGATCCAGACGCCCTTGCGCTGTTCCTTCGGCTTCTCGTAGACCGAGCGCTGGGTGAGCCACGCGGCGAGGTTCAGCATCTCCACGCCGAGCGATTCCGCGTCGGTCCAGTGCTCGCGGCCGACACCGTCCTTCGGCAGGGTCAGCCCGGCCATGGTCAGCACGGTCATCCGGTCGTCACGGGTCTCCGAGTACGGGTCCGCGTCGTGCTCGGGGATGAGCAGCGACATGCGTTCGCGCATTTCGTCGAGGAAGTCCGCGACGACGCCCGCGTGCTCGTGGTGCTCGCTGGAGTCGCGGCGCAGCGCGTCGATGACCTGGCCGGGATCGGCGTCGAACCGGCCGCCGACGGCGCGGACGGCGCGCAGCAGCACGATCCTGGTCTGCGCCATCCTGGCCACCTCGTAGGGCAGCACACCGGTCAGCACGTCGAGCACGAGGCGGCGGCGGGTGGCGCCGGCGAGCGCCTTTTCGCGCCGCCACGACCGTTCCGGGTCGTCCTCGTCCATGAAGTGCTCGAGCAGCGGCTCGGCGACCACTCGGTACGGGTTGAGGATGCCCGGCTGGGCGTTGAGCAGGTTGATCGGGCGCGCGTACGGCCGGAGCTCGGGCAGCTCGCACAGCCGGGACAGCGGGCCGGACGGGTCGAGCAGCGTCCAGCTCGCCCCGGCCCGAAGCGATTTGTAGACAATTCCGCCGCCGAGGAACGACTTTCCGCCGCCGAGGCCGGCGACCATCGCGGTCAGCCCGGAACCGTCCCTGATCTCCTGCGCCATCCACGGGTCCCAGGCCACCGGGCGCCTGGTCGCGGTGCACGTCTCGCCGAGCAGGATGCCGCGCCGGTCGCCGACCTCCGCGGTCGCCGTCGGCACCGCGGCCGCGGCCCACACCACCGAGCCGCGGCGCATGTAGGCGCCGGACGCGAGCGGCTCACCGGGGATGAACTCCCGCGCCAGCGCGTACTGCGCTTCGGGGTGCTCGATCGCGATCTTCGGCTTGTACAGGTCGAGGAGCTGCTGGGCGAGGCGCAGCGCGTCGCGTTCGGTCGGGCCGGACACCGACAGCCGCCACCACGACCGGACCCTGGTGGCCAGCGCGGTGAACCCGGAGGTCATCTCGTCGTCGATCTCGAGCACCCGCGACGCCTGGCGCGCCAGCGACTGCGGCGGCTCCAGGTCGTGCTCGTCGGTGTAGTGCTTGACCTGCGAGCGCACCTTGTTCATCTGCCGCTGCAGCTCCCCGGCCACCTCCTCCGGCCGCCGCACGTAGATCCGCGCGGACCATTCCACGGAGGCGGGGAGCCGGTCGGCGTGCTGCACCCACGGGTCGTCGACCTCGGGGATCTGCAGGCCGTGCATCTGGCCGACGGTCAGCACCGCGACGTGCCGGAGCACGCCCGCGTTCGAGCCGGTGCGGCCGCGCACGGTCAGCGTCGGGGCGTACGGCTCGGCGTGGAAGTCGGCGGCGTCGGTGAAGCTCGCGAGGTCCTCCGGCTCCCATTCGGCGCCGGGCACCGCGGGCATGTTCCGCGGCGCGGGCAGCCCGAGCGAGCACGAGCGGTGCATGAGCCAGGACATCTCGTCGGCGTGCGCCGGCCTGCCCTCCAGCCCCGACGAGCCGATCACCTGGTCGAGGTGCTCGACCTCGGAGTCGAGCGCGGTGAGCTCCGCGTCGACGGCCTCGGGCAGGATCTTGCGCAGCACCGGCGCGGCCCGCTCGACGGCGCGGTCCATCATCCGCCGCGTCTGCACCTGGACGCCGAGGTAGACCTCTTTTTCGGCCATCGAACGGCCCATCAGCTGCTGCTGCTCGCCGATCAGGTAGTCGTCGAAGGACATCGCGCCCGGCACGTCCTTCGGCCGGTTGGGCGCGTTGCGCACGTGCGCCTCGGCCCACATCCGGATCGGGTAGGGCCGGGTGGTCACGCGCAGGTGCAGCCAGCGGCCCTGCAGCTCGGCGTACTGCCCCGCGATGGCGGCGACGAGGTCGCGGCGCTGGGAGTCCGACCGGAACGACCAGCGCTGCGGCGCGAGCCGGTACCAGGCGTAGACCTCGTGCCCGGTGCGCAGCAGGTGCCCGTCGATGCTGCGGGCGGCGATCGACGGGGTGTAGGCGGGGATCGCCTGCTCCCTCGGCAGCCGCTTGCCGCCGCGTGAGTCCTGCTGCTGGCGCGAAGAGGACTGCCTCGCCTGCGGTGGCTGCCATGAGGTGGCACCCGAGTGCAGGTCCTGCTCCCGCTTCTTCCCGCGTCCGCCGCGACCGAACAAGGACTACCTCCCGGCCGGTGCCGTGGTGCCGGCCCGGCGCGCTCGTGTGGTGGCTCGCTTCCGTCCGTGCGGCGGGTTCCCGGCCCGTCGCCTCCGGTTCTTCGGCACCGGCCGCTCGGCCCGCACCCGTACCTTGGCCGCACTCACCGCGCCACCGGTCGCCGAGATCCGCTCGCGGGGGGTGTGCAGCTCACGGGCCCACATCGACATGACCGCGCCGAGCGGGCGTTCGTGACTGATCTTCCTGGTGATCACCCTGGTGATCAAGATCGTGCCGACGAAGGCCCACGCCATCGAGAAGAAGCCGAACCCGACACCGAGCTGGCGTTCGACGGTGAGCACGATGAGCAGGACGGGTACGCCGACGCCCCACGCCACATAGCGGGCACGCCAAGGGAACGTGGCCTTCGGCGGGCCGAGCCATACGGCGTCGACCCGGTAGACCTCGTCGTCGGTACGGATACGCACAGTGAGCCGGTCTCAGCCTGTGAAGAGGCCGGCGATCCACTGGCCGACGTTCACACCGAGCCCACTCACCGCGAGGCCGATGATCGCGAGCGCGATCACGACGCCGGCAAGCCTTCGCATCACGCCGGCGTTGTCGCCCTTGCCGCCACCGAGCCACAACAGCAGCAGCGCGACGGCGAGGAGCACCAGCGGGATGATGTTGTCGAGCATCCACGACTGGACGCCCTTGGTCTTGATCTCACCTTGTGCGAGATCTTGCACAAGCGTCATCATGGTCATCGCGTACTCCTGAGTGCGAGGAGCGTTCTTCTCACGAGCCCCCTCTGCTGGAGGCCCTTGGTCGGGGGTGGGACTTGCAGCGTCGTCCAGCACATAATGCAGTCACGACGCGTAGCGGTCAAAGCGCGCTCTGTTCAGTTCGGTTCAAGGCTCCGACGCACACAGTACGGCCAATCTCACTGCAGCTCGTTTGTCTAACTCGCTGTCTCCATCATCGCCGCAAGGCGGCTCAGGTTTAACCCCGGCCACCCGGATTCCGTAGTACGCCGGTGGGCTCACTCGGTTGTGCGGCTTGCGCTCACTCTCGGTGCGAGCACTTTCCGCGCTTCCGTGGCGCGCACAGTCAACCATGCCCCGTTCGGCCGCAGACCTTGCGTCCGCACAGTGACGAGCAAGATCAACTCCGGCGCCGAAGTCGATCACCCTCGGGTGCGAAACCGGTCACAAGATCCTCTCAAACCACCGCATTTTCGACACTCTCCGTGACATCTGCCCGATTTGGTGGATCTACGACGGCCATTCGCCGGATCAGTTCGCTAATGCGAAAAGAATTCAAGCCTTGGGTGCCGCGAAGACGCCTTCGGGGAACGCGCCCGCCGCCACCGCCTGACGGCTCAGCGCGCGGCCGATCTCGTGCAGCCGATCGGCGCGCCCCTGACCGAGGTGGACCCAGGGCGCCATCGCGGCCCGGTTCGTCGCGTCCTCGATGCCGGCGCGCAGCTTCTCGCCCGCGTCGGTGAGCGCGCCCGCCTCGTCGAGCACGCCGGCGTCGCGAAGGCGGCCCGATTCGGCGTCCCATTCCTCATCGGACCAGCCCCGGGTCTTCTTCGCCGCGGGCGCCATGAACCCGCGGCCGGTCGCCGTGTGCGTGACAAGCGCGCCCAGCCCGCCGAGCCCGTGCTCCACGAGCGCGGCGATGTGCCCGTCGCCCCGGTACTCGCGCAGCAGGCTGATCGCGTGCCACAGGACGAGGTGCGGCTCGCCCGGCCAGTCCAGGTCCGCGTGCCCGGCGTAGAGCGGCCTGCCCTCGGCGGAGCAGGCGGTGGTGGCTTCGCGTGCGAGCTCGGCGGCCTCGGCGACGTCGGGAGACGCGAGCGTCTCGGCGCCCAGCAGGCGTTTGAACGCGGCGTCGATGGCTTCCGCCCTCGCGGCGAGGATCCGCTCCGGCGACGCCAGCGTCCACGCGCGGGGAATGTGCCGCGCCACGAGCGACGGGCTGAAGTTGTAGAACGTGGCCGTGACGACGCCGGGCCCGACGGTGCCCATCGGCGCGGACCGGCTCGCGAAGTAGCCCATCCTGCCCGGCTGGAGCCCGGCGGCGGTGAGCGCCTGCTCGGTCTCCGGCGCGAAGTAGCCAAGACTGTGCAGCGGGTCGAGCACCCGGTGATAGCGGTATGCGACGGCGACGTCGTCTCCGAAAGCCATGCGGCCACCCTACTGGTGGGTAGGGGTGCTTGCCGCGCCGCCGAACGGGGGAGGCGGACGAGCTGGCATGTAAGCCGGATCCTGTACCCGCTCGCGCGGGTGGCGGCCATCCATCTCGGCCTGCCGTCACCGGCAGGCTCCAGCGGCCTACCCGCAGGCTCGGACGGGCCGTCCTCGAACGCCTGCGCAGGAGCACGCGTGCTCCCTCTTGGCCTTGCTCCGGGTGGGGTTTACCGAGCCGCCCCGGTCACCCGGGGCGCTGGTGGTCTCTTACACCACCGTTTCACCCTTACCGCCGTCCACTTGGGACGGAGGCGGTCTGTTTTCTGTGGCACTTTCCCGCGAGTCGCCTCGGGTTGCCGTTAACAACCACCCTGCCCTGCGGAGTCCGGACTTTCCTCGAAAACCTCGCGGTTCCCGCGACCGCCCTGCCAGCTCGTCCGCGTACCGGAGGATAGCCGGTCCCCGCCGGGTCCCATCGCGTGGACGCGCGTTGACCGCCATGACCGGCGCTGTTGTACTCGCCGTGTCCGGGCCCGACGCACCATCCACCCCGCGACACCGTTCTGGAGCAAGCATGGCTGAAGAACCACTCCGTTTCGCCTACTGGGTGCCGAACGTCAGTGGCGGCCTCGTCACCAGCGATATCGAGCAACGCACCGACTGGGGCTACGAATACAACCGGGAACTGGCCGTGCTGGCGGAGAACAACGGCTTCGAGTACGCGCTCACGCAGGTGCGCTACACCGCCAGCTACGGCGCCGCCTACCAGCACGAGTCCGTCGGCTTCAGCCTCGCGCTGCTGCTCGCGACGCAGCGGCTGAAGGTGATCGCCGCGATCCACCCCGGCCTGTGGCACCCCGGTGTGCTCGCGAAGTTCATCGCCAGCGCCGACGTCATCTCGGGCGGGCGCGCCGCGGTGAACGTGGTGAGCGGCTGGTTCAAGGACGAGTTCACCGGGCTCGGCGAACCGTGGCTGGAGCACGACGAGCGGTACCGGCGCTCCGAGGAGTTCATCCGCGTGCTCAAGGAACTGTGGACGGACGACCACGCCGAGTTCGGCGGGGACTTCTACCGGATCCACGACTTCGACATCAAGCCGAAACCGCTGCCCGCCGGAGACACCGCGGGCCGCCCGCACCCGGAGGTCTTCCAGGGCGGGAACTCGACCGCGGCGCGCAAGCTCGCCGGCCGCGTCTCGGACTGGTACTTCAGCAACGGCAAGGACTTCGACGGGTTCAGCGAGCAGGTCGGCGAGGTGCGCGACTACGCGGCCGCGAACGACCACGCCGTCCGATTCGGGCTCAACGGGTTCGTGATCGCGCGCGATACCGAGGCCGAAGCGCGCGAGGTGCTGAAGGAGATCGTCGCCAAGGCCAATGTGGACGCCGTCGAAGGGTTCCGCAGCGCGGTCAAGCAGGCCGGATCGTCCACTTCGGACAAGAAGGGCATGTGGGCCGACTCGGGGTTCGCCGATCTCGTGCAGTACAACGACGGCTTCCGCACCGGGCTGATCGGCACCCCGGAGCAGATCGCGCACCGGGCGATCGAGTACAAGCGGCGCGGCGCGAACCTCCTGCTGCTCGGGTTCCTGCACTACCACGAGGACGTGCGGTTCTTCGGGGAGAAGGTGCTGCCGGTCATCCGCGAACTGGAACAGGACGAGGACCGTTCCGCGGGCACCCCGGAGCCGATCTCCACCCCGGCGTGAGCCACTGCCCCGAAGGATCACCTTCGGGGCGCTGCCGCGGCGGACGATCTAACGTGAGCGGGTGAGCGGAGGCCCGGTGAGCGCGATCGTCAGCCTGGTGCTGCTGGTCGCCGTACTCGCCTTCGCGATGATCCGCCCGCGCGGGCTGCCCGAGGCGCTGGTCGCCGTGCCCGCGGCCGGGGTGGTGCTGCTGCTCGGGCTCGTCCCGCCCCGGCTCGCCGTCGACCGCGTGCTCGCGTTGCTGCCGACGATCGGCTTCCTCGCCGCGATCCTGCTGCTGTCCTTCCTCGCCGGCACCGAAGGCGTCTTCACCTGGCTCGGCGACCGGGTCGCGGTCGCCTGTCGTGGCAGGCCGCGGCGCCTGCTCGCGCTGACCTTCGCCGCCGCCGCGGGCACCACCGCGGTGCTCAGCCTCGACGCGACCGTCGTCCTGCTCACCCCGGTCGTGTTCGCCACCGCCACCCGCCTGCGGCTGCGCGCCAAGCCCCACGTCTACGCGTGCACGCACCTCGCGAACTCGGCGTCGACGCTGCTGCCGGTGTCGAACCTGACGAACCTGCTGGCGTTTTCCGCCTCCGGGCTCAGCTTCGCCGGGTTCACCGCGCTGATGGCGTTGCCGTGGCTGGTCACGATCGCGATCGAACTGGCCGTGTTCGTGCGGTTCTTCGCCACCGACCTGACCGGGCGCTCGGACGTGCCGTCACCGGAGCCGGGACCGGCGCCGGTGTTCGCGCTCGTCGTGCTCGGGCTGACGCTCGCGGGGTTCGCGGCCGGGCCGCTCGCGGGCGTCGAACCGGCCGTGGTCGCCGCGGTGGCCGCGCTCGTGCTGGCCGTGCGCGCGCTCGCCCGGCGCACCGCGCGCCCGTGGCGGCTGGTGACCGAGGCGAACCCGCTGCTGTGCCTGTTCGTGCTCGGCCTGGCGATCGTGGTGGAGGCGGTGTCGGAGCACCTGCTCGGCGACGTGCTCCGCGCGCTGCTCCCCGACGGTGAGGGCCTCGGTGAGCTGCTGCTCGCGGCACTCGTCGCGGCGGTGCTGGCGAACCTCGTGAACAACCTGCCCGCGACGCTGATCCTGGTGTCCGCCCTCGGCCCGCACCCGGCGGCGGGGGTGCTCCTCGCCGTCCTGCTGGGCGTCAACATCGGGCCGAACGCCACCTACCTCGGTTCGCTGGCCACCCTGCTGTGGCGCCGCGTGCTGGCCGGCGCCGGGGTCACGCCGACGCTGCGCGAGTTCCTCCGCCTGGGCGCGTGGACGGTTCCGGTGTCCCTCGCCGGTGCCGTTCTCGCGCTGTGGTGTGGCCTGGCACTGGTTTGACGGGCACGATGGTCAGCCATGAAGGTGACGGTGTGGCTCGCGGAAGGGACCTGGCGCGCCTGCGTCGACGCCGTCTCAACGCTGGGCCCCGAGCTCGAAATCACGCTGCTGCACGTGGCGGACGACGACGTGGGTGACGCGATGCGCTTCGCCTACCACGGGTTGCTTTCGCGGCACGGCCACGACCCCGCCGACACCGTCGACCCGGTCGCGGTGCCCGCCGAACGGGCGCTGCTCGACGACGCGAAAGCCCGCCTCGGCCGCGAATGCGCGGTGCGGGTGCGGCACGGGCACGTCGAACGCGAAGTGGTGGCGGCGTGCGCCGATGCCGACGTACTGGTCTGCGCCCGCGACGGCGAACGCGGCCACGCCGGGCCGAAGAGCCTCGGGCACCACACGCGCTTCGTCGTCGACCACGCGCCGTGCGCCGTCCTGCTGGTCTGGCCCGGCTGACGAAACCTAGGTCAGGTGCGAGATGTCGTTGACCAAGCGCACCGAAGCGTTGCCATCGGGGTAGAACTCCGCGATCGACACCGACGCCAGGTCGAGGTGCAGCCGGAACAGGACCGACGGCCCCGCGTCGAGCCCGATCCGCAGCAGCGTCTTGATCGGGGTCACGTGGCTCACCACCACGACCGTCCTGCCCTGGTACCGCTCGATGATCCCGTCGAGGCAGCCGCGCACCCGCTGGAGCACCGCGTCGAAGCTTTCGCCGCCGGGCGGCGGCACCGCCGGGTCGCCGAGCCAGTTCGCGTGCAGCTCCGGGTCTCGCGCGGCGGCCTCGGCGAAGGTCAGGCCCTCCCAGTCGCCGAAGTCGGTTTCGATCAGGCCCGCGTCGGTCTCCACCCGCGCGCCGATCGCGTCGGCGACCGCCTGCGCGGTCTGCTTGGCCCTGATCAGCGGTGACGCCACGATCGGGACGGTGTCGCCGATGCCGTCCATGGCGGCGAAGCGCTTCGCCGCGTCGGCCACCTGCCGCTGCCCGTGCTCGGTCAGCGGCACGTCGCCGCGGCCCGAATAGCGGCGGTCGATCGACATCCCGGTCTGGCCGTGGCGCAGCAGGATGAGCTTCGTCGGGGTGCCCTTGGCGCCGCTCCACTTCGTCGGCGACGCGCGGTCCTGGCCGCGCGCGGGCTTGCCCGCCTGCTCGTCCATCGCCTCGTTGGCGAGACGGTCGGCGTGGGCGTTCTCGGCGCGCGGGATCCACTGGTAGCGCACGCGGTCGAACCCGGCCGCCAGTTCGCGCACCTGCTCGGCGAGCGGGATCAGCGCGGCGTTCTTGATCTTCCAGCGGCCGCAGGACTGCTCGACGACCAGCTTCGAGTCCATCCGGACGTCCACAATGGACGCTCCGAGCTCGCGCGCGGCGCGAAGGCCCTCGACCAGCCCGGTGTATTCGGCCACGTTGTTCGTGGTGACCCCGAGCCCGGCGCGGCGCTCGGCGAGCACCTCCGACGTCGCCGCGTCGAAGACCACCGCGCCGTAGCCTGCCGGGCCCGGATTGCCGCGGGAGCCGCCGTCCGCCTCGATGACGACATGGGTCACCGGAGAGGTCACAGCCCGGACTCCAGGGTGCGCACGAGGATCGCGCCGCAGTTGTCGCAGCTCACGACCTCGTCCTCGGGCGCGGCCTTGATCTCGGCGATGGTGTTGCGGTCGAGTTCGAGCTGGCAGGCGCCGCAGCGGCGCGCCCGCAGCAGCGAGGCGCCGATGCCCTTGTGCTCCCGCACCCGCTCGTACCGCGCCATCAGATCGGCGGGGAACCGCGGCAGGATGTCCGCCCTGTCCTTGTCGCGGCGGGCGGTGGTGGTGTCGAGGTCCTTGAACGCCTCGTCGCGCCGGAGTACCGCCTCGGACAGGCCCTGCTCGGCCTTCTCGACCTCCGCGGACGTGCGCTGCGCGTCGAGTTCGAGCGCTTCGCGGCGCTCCATCAGCTCCAGCAGGTCGTCCTCGAGCGCCGACTGCCGCCGCTGCAGGGTTTCCAGCTCGTGCTGCACGTCGGTCATCTGCTTGGCGTTCACGGTGCCCGACTCGAGCAGCTTGCGATCCCGCTCCTCGCGGGCGCGCACCGAGTCGATCTCCTTTTCCTGGCGCGCCACCTCGCGGTCGAGATCGGAGGCGGCGGTCTGGGCCGCGACGAGTGCGTCCTTGTGCCCGCGCACGGTCTTCTCGGCGGCGTCGATCTCGGCGAGCTCGGGCAGGGTGCGCCTGCGGTGTGCGGTGCGGGAAAGCTCGGCATCGATCTTCGCGAGCTCGAGCAGCTGTCGCTGGACGGCTGGATCTGCCTTCACTTCAGCGTTCCCCCTAAAAACTCAGGCTCGGATGGTCCACGGATCGGTGCACCGTGTGGAGACGTGGGTGTCGACGTTACCCGCAACCGCGGCGCGGATGACGGCCGAGGCTTGCCCACACCACGGCCACTCGCTGGCCCAATGCGTCAGGCCGACCAGCGCGGGCACGGCCGCGAGCGAGGCGAGGTGCTCCCCGGCGGGGTGGTGGCGGAGATCGGCGGTGACGTAGGCGTCGACACCCGCTTCGGCGGCCGCGGCGAGGTACGAGTCACCGGCGCCCCCCGACACCGCGACAGTCCTAATAGGACGATCCGGGTCGCCCGCGCCGAGCACGCCTGGCGTGGTCACCGGAAGCGCCCTGCCGACCCGTGCGACGAACTCCGCGAACGGCTCCGGTTCGCGCAGCTCCCCGATCCGCCCGATCCCGGTGTTCCCGGCCGGGTGGGGCGAAAGCGGGCGCAGCACCCGCAGCCCGATCGCGTCGGCGAGTGCGTCGGACACCCCGGGGTCGGCGGAATCGGCGTTCGTGTGCGCGCAGTAGAGCGCGATGCGCCCGCGGATCAGGCGGTGCACGAGCGAGCCCTTGGCGGTGTCGGCCGGCACCCCGTGCACGCCGCGCAGCAGCAGCGGGTGGTGCGCCACGATGAGCTGGGCGCCGATCTCCTCGGCCTCGGTCACGGTGGCCTCCACCGGATCGACGCACACCAGCACGCGGTCGACGGGCTCGGCGGGATCGCCGCACACCAGGCCCACCGCGTCCCACGACTCGGCGAGCGCGGGCGGGTAGGCGGCCTCCAAGGCGGTGAGCACATCCGAGATCACGGGCATGGCGCGATCCTCGCATGTACGCTTCCGGGCCATGCGCCTTCGGTCCTCGATCCTGTGTGCCCTGGTCGCGGCTTTGGCGCTGACCGCGACCTCGGCTACGGCTTCGGCCGCGCCCCGCGAATCCCTGCTCCCGCTGGCCGGTTCGTCGGCGGAGCGGGTGCGGATCTCGGACAAGGTGGCGGCCGCGAAATACGCGCAGTGGCACGAAGCGTCTCGTTGGGGGGCGGTGGGCGGGACGGGTTCGCCCATCGACGATCCGGCGCGCGAGCAGGTGGTGCTGGACTTCGCCGCGAAGCGGTCGGCGGAACTGGGCATCGATCCGGTGCGCTCGGTCGCGCTGTTCCGCGACCAGATCGAGGCGAGCAAGATCGTGCAGCGCGGCCTGTTCGCGTTCTGGGACGCCCACCCCGGCCAGGTGCCGACCGAACGGCCCGATCTGCCGACCGAGGTCAGGCCGGTGATCGACCGCGTCAACGGCGAACTGCTCGACGAACTGGCCGCCACCGGCCACGCGCGCACCAGCCCGCGGTGCGAACCGGGGTTGCGGCTGGCGAACGCGATCGCGGGCAGGCAGTGGCACCTCGACCGCCTGCACCGCGCCGCCCTGCACGTCGCCCTCGGCTCGGCCTGCGTGCGCTGACCGCTCTCACGGCACCCAACGCCCTCAAGGGCACCTTCAGGGCGTACCGAGAGGGAGCCCACCCATCACCGGAGCCTCGATCGTGGCATCTCGAAAGGGGCTTCGGCGCCGCTCGGAGCACGTCAGAGCTACCGAAAGCGACCGTCCGCCGATTTGATCCACTCCCCCGTGGCATCGCTCTCCGTGCTTGCACCACACTGCACGCGTGCACATCTGCTTCGTCTGCTCCGGCAACATCTGCCGGTCACCGATGGCGGCGCTCGTCTTCGGCGAACACGCGGCGCGCGCCGGCCTCGCCGACCAGGTCACGGTGAGCAGTGCGGGAACAGGGCCGTGGCACGTCGGCGAGCCCGCCGACGCCCGCGCCCGCGCGACGCTCGCGGCGCACGGCTACCCCACCGCCCACGTCGCGGCCGAGGTCGACGACGAGCACCTCGACGCCGACCTGCTGCTCGCCGCCGACGAGGGCCACCTCGCCTTCCTGCGCGCCAAGGTCGCCGATCCCGGCAAGGTGCGGCTGCTGCGGGACTTCGACCCCGCGGCGTCGCCCGGCTCGGAGATCCCCGACCCGTACTACGGCGGCGACCGGGGGTTCGACGACGTGCTCGGCATGATCGAGCGCGCGGTCCCCGCCCTGCTGGACGCGGTCCGCGAACACGGGAGCCGGTCCTGAACGCGAGGGCGGCCGCCGAGCGGCTGCTCGGCGAGCCGGTGCTCGATCTGCGGCGGCGCGGCAGCGCGGTCTACCTCGCCGCGCTCGACGGCGGCAGGGTGGTGTTCGTCAAGGGCGGCGCCGGCGCCGGCGCGGTGGCCGCCGAGTCCGCCGGGCTGCACTGGCTCGCCGAGCACGGCGACCTGCCGGTGCCCGAGGTGCTCGGCGCCGACGAAGACTGGCTGGTCCTGCGGTACCTCCCCGGTGGCAGGCCGACGGCCGAAGCCGCGGCGCGGTTCGGCCGGGGCCTCGCCGCGACGCACCTGCGCGGCGCCTCCGGTTTCGGCTGCCCACCACCGGGCGGCCCGGCTGACGCGTGGATCGGGCTCGCCCCCATGCGCAACACGACGCACGACACCTGGGCCGGGTTCTACGCGGCGGAGCGCATCCAGCCCTACGTCCGGATGTGCGTCGACGACGGCGTGTTCGGCCGCGACGACGCCGCCGTGTTCGACAAGCTCTGCGCGCGCCTGCCGGACCTCGGCTTCGCCGAGGAAGCGCCCGCGCGCCTGCACGGCGACCTGTGGAGCGGCAACGTCTACTGGGCGGACGACGGGCAGGCGTGGCTCATCGACCCGGCCGCGCACGGCGGCCACCGCGAAGCCGATCTCGCGATGCTGCACCTGTTCGGCACGCCGTTCCTCCAGCACATCGTCGGCGGGTACCGCGAAGCCGCGCAAGAGGCGGGCGCGCCGCTCGCCGACGGCTGGCGCGACCGGGTGAAACTGCACCAGCTCTTCCCGCTGCTGGTGCACGCCGCGCTGTTCGGCGGCGGGTACGTCAAGGAGGCGCTGACGGCCGCGCACACGGCCGGGTGAGCCGGGCGAACCGCGACGGCCTACCGTTGAGGGGTGCGGTTGAAGTTCCTGCTCAAGCCGGGCTGGCTGGCGTTGACGCTGGTGGTGTTCGTGTTCGCCATCGCCTGCTACACGCTGCTCGCGCCGTGGCAGTTCAGCCGTGACGCCGAGCAGGTCGCGCAGAACACCGCGCTGCAGTCCTCCTTCACCGCGCAGCCGCGCCCGCTGGCCGAGGCGCTGCCCGGCACCACCGCGCCGGACGCCAAGTCGGAGTGGGAGCGGATCACCGTCACCGGCACCTACCTGCCCCAGCACGAGGTGGTCGCGCGCCTGCGCACGGTGCAGGGCGAGCCCGCGTTCGAGGTGCTGACGCCGTTGCGCACCGCCGGTGGCCAGGTCGTGCTCATCGACCGCGGCTACCTCCGGCCGGACGACCGCAGCCGCGTCCCGCCGTACGCGGCACCGCCGGCGGGCACCGTCGAGGTCGTGGCGCGCGTGCGGACCGACGAGACCGACCCCAAGAAGCGCGAGGCCTTCGCCGACGAGTCGACGGCGGGCAAGCCGCACAGCTACGTCGTCGACTCGCGGGTGGTCGCGCGGGCGGGCGGGCTCGACATCCGGCCTGGCTACTTCCAGCTCGACGACAAGCAGCCCGGGGTGCTGGGCGCGCTGCCGTTGCCGCAGCTCGAAGCGGGCCCGTACTTCTCCTACGCGTTGCAGTGGATCGCGTTCGGCACGATGGCGCTGCTCGGCTGGCTGTACTTCACCGTCCGCGAGCTGAAGCCCGGTGGCGCGCTGCGCGCCGAGCGCGAATCCGGCGGGCGCCGCAAGTCGTTCAGCGAACTGCTGGCCGAAGCCGAGGCCGAGGACAACGAATCGCGACTGGCCGCGCCGGAGCGTCGCTAGCGCTTCCGCAGGCCGAGCAACCCGGCCAGGACGACCGAACTCGCGCCCGCGAGCCAGCCGACCACGCGCGAAAGTTCGACCGCACGCGTGACGTGGCCCGCGTCGGGATTGCGGCCGACGCCCAGCACCGGCAGCTCTTCGACGCCGTGCGGGTACACCGTGCGCCCGCCGAGCCGGATTTCGAGCGCGCCGGCGAAGGCGGCTTCGACCCGGCCCGCGTTGGGGCTCGGGTGCGCGGTCGTGTCCCGCCGCCACGCGCGCCACGCCTCACCGGCGGACCCGCCCACGACGGGCGCGCCCGCGACCGTGAGTACCGCCGCGACCCTCGTCGGCAGGAGGTTCACCACGTCGTCGAGGCGCACGGCGAACCAGCCGACCTGACCCGGCCGCGGCCCGAAGAGCTTGCGCAGCACCGTGATCGCGCGCGAGCCGAGAAGTCCTGGCACACCGGCGACGGCACCCCACACGAGCGGCCCGACGACCGCGTTCGCGGTGTTCTCGGCGACGGTTTCGACCGACGCCCTGGACAGCGCGATGACGTCGAGGTCCTCCGTGGTGCGCGGGTCGAGGTGGCTCAACGTCTCGCGCGCGGCTTCGAGTTCGCCTTCTTCGAGGTCGCGCGCGAGCGCGGTGCCGTCGAGTGCGAGCCCGGCGCCGCCGAGCACCGCCCAGGTGGTGGCCGCGGTGCCGGCCGCCTGCAGTACCGGGCTCCGGCGCCCGGCCCGTTCGGTGACCACGCCGCACAGCACCGCCACACCGGCCAGGCTGCCCGCGTACAGCGCGCCCGCGAGCTTGCGATCCCCGGTCAGCCTGCCGCCGAGTTGCCGCGCGGCCCGTGCGAACACGGCCACCGGCCTGCCCCTCTTCGGGTCCCCGATCACCCCGTCCGCGGCCACGCCGAGCAAAAGCCCGATCGCGCGTGCAGCGCTCACGCCGTTTCCCCTGTTCGCCCCGACGTCTTTGTGGTCAGGGAGGCTACTCGAACAGCTCGGCCATCTCGTCGCGTGCCTGCACCACGATGTCCCGCATGGCGCGTTCGGCCCGGTCCGCGTCCCCCGCGGCGATCGCGGTGGCCACCTCGACGTGCAGCGCGACGGCTTCGGGTTGCGGTTCCTCCGGCATCAGGCCGTACCCGGTCCGCCCGGCGAGCACCTCCGCGACGACCCCGGAGAGCTGCGCGAACATCGGGTTCGCCGAAGCCGCGAGCACCAGGTGGTGGAACGCGACGTCGTGGCCGAGGAAGGTGTCGAGGTCCCGTGCGCGAGCCGTGGACTCCAGCCGCGACGCGAGCGCGCCGAGCTTGCCGCGCTCCTCCGGGGTGGCGCGCAACGCGGCGAACCGGGCGGCGCTCGGCTCGATCGCGGACCGCAGTTCGGTGAGCGTGCGCAGCGCGTCCTGCCGCCCGGCGCCGCCGAGCTGCCAGCGGATCACCCTCGGGTCGTAGTGGTTCCAGTCGGCGTGCTCGCGCACGGTGACGCCGACGCGGCGCTTGCTGCTGGTCAGGCGCATGCCTTCGAGCGCGCGGACGACCTCGCGCGCGACCGTCCGCGAGGTGCCGAACCGCTGCTGCAGCTCCTCGGAGCGCAGCACGGACCCCGGCGGGAGCTCGCCGGAGGCAATGGCCGTCCCCAGCGCGTCGAGCATCTTGGCGTGCACACCGTCGACCACGGCCTCAGGCTAGAGCATCGAAGGCATTCTTGTTCGATTAAGTAGTACGTTCTCTTGAATAAGTAGTACTTGTGAGTTTCACTGGGTCCGGGACAACGAAGTTCCCGGAGTCGGCGGAGTTCAGGAGGCACGATGACCGTCATCGTCGTGATGGGCGTGTCCGGATCGGGCAAGACCACGATTGGCACCGAGCTCGCCGAACGCCTCGGCGTCGACTACGCCGAAGCCGACACGTTCCACCCGAAGGCGAACATCGACAAGATGAGCTCGGGCGTCCCGCTCACCGACGAAGACCGCTGGCCGTGGCTGCACGCGATCGCGGACTGGATCCGCGAACACGCCGAAACCGGCGGGGTCGTCACGTCGTCGGCGCTCAAGCGGAGCTATCGCGACGTGCTGCGCACCGGTGGCGACATCGCCTTCGTGCACCTCGACGGTCCGCGCGAACTGCTCGCCGAGCGGATGAAGACCAGGTCGGGCCATTTCATGCCGGTGTCGCTTTTGGACTCCCAGCTCGGCTCGCTCGAACCGCTCGGCGCCTGCGAAAACGGCTTGGTCGCGGACATCCGTGACAGCCCGGAAGAAATCGTGAAGACCGCGCTCGGAGCGTTCGCATGACCGCCACCCTGGCCGCCGGTGCGTGGACCGGCCACGACACCCGCCTGATCGGCGCGACGGTGCTCGCGATCGCGCTCATCGTCGTGCTGATCACGAAGGCGAAACTGCACCCGTTCCTCTCGCTGATCCTCGGCTCCGGCGTGCTCGGGCTCGTCGCCGGGATGCCGGTCGACAAGCTGCTGAAGAGCTTCTCGTCCGGCGTCGGCTCGACGGTCGCCTCGGTGGGCGTGCTGATCGCGCTCGGTGCGATGCTCGGCAAGCTGCTGGCCGATTCCGGTGGCGCGGACCAGATCGTGGACACCATCCTCGCGAAGGCGGGTCCGCGCCTGCTGCCGTGGGCGATGGCGCTCGTCGCCGCGCTGATCGGGCTGCCGATGTTCTTCGAGATCGGGCTCGTCATGCTGATCCCGGTGGTGCTGCTCGTCGCGAAGCGCAGCGGCCGCCCGCTGATGCTGCTCGGGATTCCCGCACTGGCCGGGCTTTCCGTCCTGCACGGACTGGTCCCGCCGCACCCGGGGCCGCTCGCCGCGGCGGGCGCGCTCAACGCCAACGTCGGCATCACGCTCGCGCTGGGGCTGCTCGTCGGCATCCCGGCACTCGTCGTCGCGGGCCCCCTGTTCGGCAGGCTCGCCGCCAAAATGGTGCCCGACGCGATCCCGCCGGAGCGCCTCATCCCGGAAACCCACTCGGAATCGGGGAAACAGCGTCCCAGCTTCGCCGCGACACTGTCCACAGTGCTCCTTCCCGTGGTGCTCATGCTCGGCAAGGCGTTGTCGGACATCTTGCTCGGCAAGGAAAACGAGGTCCGCCGCGTACTGGACTTCGTCGGCGACCCGCTCGTCGCACTGCTCGCGGCGGTGCTCGTCGGCATGGTCACGCTGGGCCGCCCGGCGGGGTTCGACCGCGCGCGGCTGTCCTCGACGGTGTCCGACGCGTTGCCGCCGATCGCCGGGATCCTGCTCATCGTCGGCGCGGGCGGCGGGTTCAAGCAGACGCTCGTCGACGCGGGTGTCGGCGACGTGATCACCGGGCTCGCCACCGGCGCGAACCTGTCGCCGTTGCTGCTCGGGTGGCTCGTCGCGGTGGCGATCCGGCTCGCGACCGGGTCGGCGACCGTGGCCACGGTGTCGGCGGCGGGCATCGTCGCACCGCTCGCGGCGACCATGGACCCGACGCACAGCGCGCTGCTCGTCCTCGCGATCGGCGCCGGTTCGCTGTTCCTCTCGCATGTCAACGACGCGGGTTTCTGGCTGGTCAAGGAGTACTTCGGCCTGTCGGTCGGGCAGACGCTCAAGACCTGGTCGCTGATGGAGACGGTGATCTCGGTGGTCGCGATCGCGCTCATCCTCCCGCTGGGCGCGCTGCTCTGACCGATTGACATGTGACCTTTTGGTCACCTATTCTGGGTTGGTGCCCGACGACGACCTGGTGTTCAAGGCACTCGCCGATCCGACCCGGCGGCTCCTGCTCGACCTGCTCTTCGCGCGTGACGGCCGCACGCTCACCGAGCTGGAGTCCGAAGTGGACATGAGCCGGTTCGGCGTGATGAAGCACCTGAAACTGCTCGAAGAGGCGAACCTTGTCGTCTCGCGCAAGGAAGGCCGCGAAAAGCGGCACTTCCTCAACCCGGTGCCGATCCGGGCCGTGCACGACCGCTGGATCGGCAAGTTCACCGGGCGCCAGGCGGCCGCGCTGCTCGACCTGAAGACCGAACTCGAAGCGAAGGAACCCCCGACATGAGCGTGCAAGTTCACCGCGTCTACATCAGAACGTCCCCGCAGGCGATCTGGGACGCCATCACGAAACCCGAGTGGACGGCCAAGTACGGGTACACCGGGCTGACCGATTTCGACCCGAAGCCGGGTGGCCGTTATGTCGTCCACCCGACGCGGGAGTTCATCGGCATGGGCATCACCGGGGACCTTATCGACGGTGAGGTCGTCGAAGTGGATCCGCCCCGGCGGCTGGTGCTCTCGTGGCGGATGCTGATGGACCCCGCGCTCAAGGAGGAAGGGTTCACGAGGCTCACCTACGAGATCGTGGAGACGAAGACGGCGGGCACCCGGTTGACCGTGACGCACGATCTCAGCGGGGCTCCGGGGTTGGCCCGCATGGTCGCGGGCGAGTTCGATGATCCCTCGGCGGAGCCCGGCCAGAACGCGGGTGGCGGCTGGCCCTGGATCCTTTCGGACCTCAAGTCGTTGCTGGAGACGGGTTCTCCGATCGTTTCCTAGTGCCGGGGCACAGCGCGTGTTTCCGGCACGCCTTCGCCATGGTGGAGTGGCGTCGGATGCCCCGAAGGTGACTTCAGGCATCCGACGCCATTTTTCCCACCCTCGCAGGCGTGCGGCATGGTGCTGCTGATGCCCTGAAGGTCCCCTTCACGGCATCACATTCCCCCAAGGCCACAGTGATGATGTGTGCGCGTTGATTCTGGTGAGGTGGGTGGCGGAAGCGCGGAGCCGCCCGGGGGCTTGGTCTGTGAAGGTCGCCTTCGGGGAATCTGACGCCGCGATCTCGTCCCTCGCGGCGGGCGGCGCGGCGGCGCTGATGCCCTGAAGGGGCCCTTCGCGGCGTCAGATTCCCTCATGGGCCCCTTCGGGGCATGCGCTCGGAGCAGAGCGGGTCCGTGGAGGCCGCATCCGTGGCATTCACGCCTATGAAGGCCCTTTTTTGGGGCGCCAGCGCGGAGATGAGAATGAGACGTGAACGGCGAAGTCCCAGTGCATGCCGTGAAGGGCGCCTTGAGGGAATCTGACACCGCGATCTCGCCCCTCACGACGTGCGGCGTGGTGCTGCTGATGCCCTGAAGGTGCCCTTCACGGCATCAGATTCCCCCAAGGCCACCTTCAGGGCGTGCGCGACGGGCTTCGCCTTGACCTCTATCGGAGCATCCTTCGGGTCAGTGCGCGGAGGTGGGCCTTGACCTCGTCCGGTACGCCGAAGCGGTCCAGGCCGAACAGTGCCGAGCCGACCACCGGGTCCACGTCGACGACGCGGACGACGGCGCCGGGGGCGACTTTCAGGCAGCGCCGTTCGACCTCGGAGATCACCGGCGGGCCCACACCCGTGAGCACGCCGCCGCCGAGGACGACCTCGGGGGTGCCCGCGGTCAGGCCCAGCTTTCGCAGTGCGACGGCCACCAGCACGCTGACTTCTTCGACGAAGCGGCCGACCACGTTCTGGGCGACCTCGTCGCCGGCCGCGGCGACGCGGAACAGGAGCGGGCACAGGCGGTGGATCCCGGCACGGGGCAGTTCGGCGAAGTGCAGGCGCCGCACCACGTCCACTACGGACTCTTCGCCGAACTCGGTGGCGACCGCGCTCCGCAACGCGGTGCCGGGGCCGCGGCCGTCCTCGGCGCGGACGGCCCACCACAGGGCTTCCTCGCCGAGGCGGTAACCGCCGCCCCAGTCGCCGGAGATCTTGCCCAGCGCGGGGAACCGGTGCGTGGCGCCGTCCGGGCCGATGGCGGCGCAGTTGATGCCGGCGCCGCACACCACGGCGACGCCGACACCGTCGGCCGTGCCCGCGCGCAGCAACGCGAGCGTGTCGTTGCCGACGGTCAGCGTGTCGCTCCAGCCGCGGGCGGCCAACGCGGTGTGGAGCACTTCCTCCTCGCGGGGGAAGTCGAGCCCGGCGAGGTACGCCGACGTGTGGACGGCGAACGGCCGCCGTCCCGCGACACCGGGCATGGCTTGCAGCACCAGCCCTTCGAGGACTTCGACGCAGGCGGCGACCCCGATGTTCTGGGGCGAGGCGCCGGGCCCTCGCGACCTTCCGAGCACGTCGCCCTCGGTGGACACCACCAGGACGTCGGTCTTGCTGTTGCCACCGTCGATGGCGATGACCGTGCCGGCCGGAGTCACGCCCACGGCAGGAACCCACGGTTGATGCGGACGATCTCGTCGGCGAGCCGGTCGGCCTTGCGGTACTGGCCGACGAGCGGGTGCGCGAGCAGGGCGTCGGCCACGCGGTCGCGGCCGCCTTTCAGCGCGGCTTCGAGCGCCAGGTTCTCGTAAGCCGTCACTGCCGAGATGAGGCCGGCGTACCGCGGTTCGACCGGCCGGACCGGTAGCGGGCGCGCGCCAGCGGAGTCCACAGTGGAGGGAACCTCGATCACCGCGTCTTCGGGCAGGAACGGCATGGTGCCGTTGTTGCGGACGTTGACCACGTGCTCCTCGGCGGGGCCGCCGCCGGTGAGCGCGTGCACGAGCTGCACCGCGGCCTCCGAGTAGTAGGCGCCGCCGCGTTTCTCGAGCTGGGCCGGTTTGGTGTGCGCCTCGGGGTCGAGGTAGACCTTCAGCAGTTCCTCCTCGACGTCGCTGACGACGTCCGCGCGCGGGCGCGCGGTCCGCTGGCGGTCGACCTCGTCGTCGTGGCCGTAGTAGTACTTCAGGTAGTAGCTCGGCACCGCGTTCGCCCGGCGCATCCAGTCCACCGGCGCGCTGACGTGCTCCCCGATGAACTCACCGTGCTCGCCGAGCAAATCCGGGAGCCGGTCCACGCCGTCGACGAGCACCTCGCGCTCCCAGCTCAGGTGGTTGAGCCCGGTGTGGCCGAGCCGGACGGCGCCGTGGTCCACACCCAGCAGGCCCGCGAACGTCCGCTGCAGGTGGATCGCGACGTTGCACAGGCCCACCGCGCGATGTCCTTCGGCCAGCAACGCCCGCGTGACGATCCCGACCGGGTTCGTGAAGTCGACGATCCAGGTGTTCTCACCGGCCAGCTCGCGCACCCGCTCCGCGATGTCGAGCACCACCGGAACCGTCCTGAGCGCCTTCGCGAGCCCGCCGGCCCCGGTGGTCTCCTGGCCGAGGCAGCCGCAGACGTGCGGGAACGTCTCGTCCTCGCGGCGCGCCCGTTGCCCGCCGACGCGGAGCTGGATCAGCACCGCCGCGGCGCCATCGACGCCCTCCGCCAGGCTGCTCGTGGTGCGCACCCGCGCCGGGTGCCCGGCGTGGCTCAGCAGGCGCTTGCTGAACTCGCCCACCGCGTCGAGCCGGTAGCCGTCCGGATCCACCAGCACGATCTCGTCGACGTCCAAAGTGGATCTCCGGCCGGCGATGCCGTCCACGAGTTCCGGCGTGTACGTGGACCCGCCACCGACGACTGTCAGCTTCACCCTTTCACCCCCGTGAACGTGATTCCCTTGACGAACGACTTCTGCGCGAAGACGAACAGGACGATGACCGGCGCCATGATCAGCGCGGTGGCGGCCATCGTGAGGTTCCATTCGACGTGGTGCATGCCGCGGAACTGCGCGATGGCCAGTGAAAGCGGCCAGCCGTCGCGGTTTTCCCCGGTGTAGAGCAGCGGTCCGAAGTAGTCGTTCCAGGTGAACAGGAAGCAGAACATCGCGGTGGCCGCGATCCCCGGCTTCGCCATCGGCACCAGCACCTTGACCATGGCCCCGAACTCGGTGCACCCGTCGATCTTCGCGGCCTCGATGTAGTCCTTCGGGATGGTCAGGAAGAACTGGCGCAGCAGGAAGATCGAGAACGCGTCGAAGAAGAAGTACGGCACCACCAGCGGAACCAGCGTGCCGGTGAACCCGAGCCGCACCCACAGGTCGTACAGCGGCACGATGGTCACCTGCGGCGGCAGCATCATCGCGGCCACGGTCAGCATGAAGCACGCGTTCTGCCCGCGCCACCGCAGCTTCGAAAGCGCGTATGCCGCCGGGATCGCGGACAGCAGCGCACCCACCGTCGCCAGTCCCGAATACAGCAGGCTGTTGCCGAAGTAGGTGAGCAGCGGCGCGTCCTTGAACACCTTGATGAAGTTGTCGAAGTGCCATTCGCTCGGCCACAGGCTCGACGACATCGCCTGGTCGCTCTTCATCACCGCGGTCAGCAGCACGAACAGCATCGGCAGCAGGAAGATCACGCCGAGCGCGATCCCGATCGCGTGCGTGGCGATCCAGGACAGCTTGCGGTTCCACGACCGGTGACGACCGAAGGGAGGAAGCGGTCGCGAAGATACAGTCCGCTCGTGTCTCATGGGTGTTCTCCTGTACCGAGGAACGAGGGAAGGGAGAACACCCATGAGCATCTAAAATGGACTTTCGGTGGGACGGAGACCGGTTCGCGGACGGTGGTCACGTCTCCTCCTGGTGCTGTCCCTTGCGGAGCTGGCGGAGAAGGATCCAGGTGAACCCGGCGGAGACGACGAACAGCAGCACCGCCATCGCGGCCGCGTAGCCCATGTTGAAGTACCGGAAACCCTGGACGTAGAGCCAGACCGGGTAGGTCAGGGTGGAGTTCTGCGGCGCGCCGATGTACTTGGTGTTGCCTGCCACGTCGGCCGATCCCGCGGCCGCGGCCGCCGCGACCACCGCCTGCGTGAAGAACTGCAGCGCGTAGATGATGGAGTTGACCACGCCGAACAGCAGCACCGGCGAGATCGACGGCAGCGTGACGTGCCAGAACCGGCGCACCGGGCCCGCGCCGTCGATCTGCGCCGCTTCGTGCTGCTCCTGCGGCACGTCGAGCAGCGCCGCCAGGATGATGATCATCAGCTCGCCCGATCCCCACAGCGCCAGCAGGGTCAGCGCGGGCTTCGACATCCCCGGGTCGTTGAACCACAGCCCGCCGTCGATGCCGACGAACTCCAGGAACCGGTTCACCGGCCCGAATTCCGGGTTGAACAGGAACACGAAGGCCAGGGTCGCCGCGGCGGGCGGGGCCAGCGAAGGCAGGTAGCACAGCGTCCTGACCAGACCGACGCCCGATTTGAGGCGCGAGATCACCGAGGCGATGCCGAGCGAGAACACCACCCGGCACACGGTGAGCACGACGACCAGCCACAGCGTGTTGTACGCGGCGGTGCCGACGAGCTGCTCGGAGGTGAACATCCGCGCGTAGTTGTCGAAGCCGATGAACTCGGGCGGGTTGATCAGGTCGTACCTGGTCAGCGAGTAGTAGACGGTGGCGATCAGCGGGTACCCGAAGAAGATCAGGAACCCCAGCACGGCGGGCGCGAGGAGCAGCAGGACGGTGCGGCGGTGCTTCGCCCTGCGGTTCCCCCGCCTCGCCGCGACGGGCGCGGCGGGGGAACCGGAAGCCCTCGCGGGCAGGGTGGCGGTCATCTCAGCCGCCCTTTTGGGCCAGCTCGTCGTTGATCTGCGCGTCGACCTTCTTCAGGCCCTCGGCGAGATCGGGCACCGAGCCGGCCTGCCACTTCTCGGCGAAGTCGTTGACCGCCTTCAGGTGCGCGTCCCCGATCGGCGTCGACGGGTTCGGCAGCAGCTTCCCGCCGCCGTACATGTCCAGGAAGGTCTTGAACTCGGGATCGACCTGGAGCTTCGGATCGGTCAGCGAAGCCTTGGTGCTGGGCACGTTCTTCAGCCCGTTCGCCAGATCGACCAAAGTGGACGTGTCCAAGGTGACCTGTTTGATCAGCTCCCACGCGGCACCGGGATTCTTGGCGCCCTTGGGGATCGCGACGATCGTGCCGGTCACGAGACCGCCGCCGTAGCGGTCCGGCTTGCTGTCCAGCACCGGCGGCGGCGCGGTGCCGAACTTCAGGTCCTTCGCCTGGTCCTTGATGAACGCCTCGCGGTACTCGCCGTCGATCATCATCGCGA
Source organism: Amycolatopsis minnesotensis (assembly GCF_039529815.1). Taxonomy (NCBI): domain Bacteria; kingdom Bacillati; phylum Actinomycetota; class Actinomycetes; order Pseudonocardiales; family Pseudonocardiaceae; genus Amycolatopsis; species Amycolatopsis minnesotensis. Next base: position 67,266 of record NZ_BAAANN010000020.1, read on the forward strand.
GCTTGCCCCGCTGGAAGCCGTGGTCGGCCGAGTACTCGTCGCCGAGTCCCGCCTTGAACTGCTCCAGCTTGTCGTGCCCGTAGAAGTCGATGAGCTTCTTCTGGAACTCGAACATCGCCTTCCACTCGGCGCTTTCCGCGAGCCGGGACTTCCCGTCGGGACCGAGGTAGGTGGCGCCGAAGTTGGGCGCCCAGTACTGCGCCTGGTTGGCGTAGAACGGCATCGTCGGGATGAAACCGGCCACCTTGATCGACCCGTCCGGGTTGAACTGGGTCAGCTTTTTGGCGGCGGAGAACAGTTCCGTGGTGTTCTTCGGCGGCGCGGAGATCCCGGCCGCGGCGAACAGGTCCTTGTTGTAGAAGAAGCCGTACACGTCGGCCAGCATCGGCATCGCGCACCGCTTGCCCTGGTACTCGGTGTAGCTGCGCACCGCGTCCGGGAGCTGGGACAGGTCCACCTTGTCGCGGTCGAGGTAGGGCTTGAGGTCCTGGAAGCTGCCGTTGTGGCACCAGGCGCCGAGGTTGTCGGTGTAGAACGAAATCGCCACGTCGGGCGGGTTTCCGCCGCGGATGGACTGGGTCAGCTTGTCGTCGTCCTGGTTGCCCTCGTGCTTGATCTCGATGTTCGGGAACTTCTCCTTGAGCTTTTCCAGGCCCTTGGTGACAATCCCGTACTCGCGCGAGGTGAACTTGCTGTAGACGGTGAGCGTGAGCTTGTCGTCCTTGCCCGGCGCGGCGGCTGGCTCGCCCCCGCTGCCCGTGCCGCCGCCGGCGCCGGAGCACGCCGCCACCAGCACGGCCGTCGCGGCCGTGCAGAGCACCAGTGAGCCGCGCCCGCGGCGGCTCGTCCTTCTCGTCCTTCGAAACCTTCCAAGCCTTCGAACCGGGGTCGTGGGGAGCATGACCCTCCTTCAGAGTTCGGCGGTGGGGAACGGTGGGATCGCCACGGGCGAATACGGCCCGTGGAGCACTGGGGTGTTGTGGTTGCCGAGACCGAATTCGGCCTCGCGGACGTAGGCGAGCGCCGAGCGCAGCGCACCGGCGCGCACCGCGTTGCCGCCGATCGCGGTGACGCCGACCGGGGTGCGCGGCACCACGAGCCGGTGCAGCCGCTCGGCGACCGCGGCGGCGAACGGTTCGCCCGCGACGCGGCTGACCTCGCCGCACAGCAGCACGACCTCGGGGTCGACGAGGCTCACGATGCCTGCCACGCCGACCGCGACCCTGGCCGCCAGATCGCCCACGAAACCGTCCACTTCGGACTCCATGGCGAGCCGGACCGCCTCGGCGCCGTCGGCCGCCTCGATGCCGTGTGCGGCGGCGAGCTTCCTGATCGCCGGGTAGTCGACGAGGTTCCCGAACCGCGCGCCCTCCTTCGGCGTCCCGGTGTCGGCGACCGCGGGATCGGGCACGCGCATCCAGTCGATCTCGCCGCCGCCCCCGGTCGCGCCGCGCAACAGGCGCCCGTCGACCACGACCGCCCCGCCGACGCCCTCGTCGAGCCAGACGAGCGCGAAGTTCTTGCACCCGCGCGCGCGGCCGACCGCCATTTCCTGCAGCGCCACCAGGTTCACGTCGTTCTCGACGGTGACCTCGATGCCGAGCCGTGCGGCGAGCCGTTCCGGCAGGTCGAACCCGGACCACGACGGCAGGTGCGGCGCGGACGCCGGTGCGAGGTGGCCGGTGTTCGGGTTGAACGCGCCCTGCGCGCCGATCACCATCAGGCTCAGCTCGCTCAGCGGCACCCCCGCCGACAGCGCGGCGTGTTCGGCGGCCGTCGCGAACACCTCGAGCGCGCCCTCCGCGGGCAGCGGAACCCGATGCTCGGCGAGGACCGCGCCGGTCACGTCGGCGAGCACGAAGTCGGCGCCGTGCGTGGTCAGGTCCACCGCGGCGACCGTCGCGAGCTTCCCGTCGACCGCCCAGAGCTGGGCCCTCGGCCCCCTGCCGCCACCGCGAACCCCCGCCTTGACGACGATGCCGTCCTGCTCCAGACGGGTGAGCAGCTGGGCGGTGGCGGGCTTCGACAGGCCGATGACCTCTTCGAGATCGGCCCGCGTCAACGGCCCCGCACTGAGCAGCGCGTCGATGGCGGCGCGGTCGTTGATCTCGCGCAGCATCCGAGGGCTTCCGGCTCGCACAGGTGTCTCCGGCCTTTATTAGGAAACTTTACAGACGGTTTCCGGCGACTGTAGTGACCCGGACCACAACTCGTCAACGGTCTCCTTCTCGCGCGCTTGCCCCGAACTCCGCCCTTGAGGACTCGCGCTGCACCGGCGGGGACCCTGCGGCGAGCCTCCGGCAAACCCCCGACCCGGCCACCCACCTCGCCGGAACCGACGCGCTCACGTCAGCACGGTGGCCGCCGGGGCATTGGCGCCGGGCCGGGGAGCCGGTACAAAGCACGCATGGTGACGCGAAGAGCGGTGTTGAAGGCAGCGGGGACGAGTGGACTGGCGATCGCGGCGGGACTGCCCACGACCGCGACCGCGACGGCGGCGGTACCGGATGCGGACGTGCTGGTGCTGGTCGAGAAGAGCGCGCACGCGGTGGGCTTCTTCGACGCCGGTTCCGGGCAGCGGCTGGCGACCGTCGCGCTGCCCCAGTTCCCCCACGAGCTGGTGGTGGACTCGCGGGGCGAATACGCCTACGTCGGGCACTACGGGGTGCGGATGTCGTCGGACACCGGCGAGGGCGGTGCCGCGATCTTCGTGCTCGATCTCGCCAGGCGCGAGCTGGTCCGGACCATCAGCACCGCGCCGTTCAACCGCGTGCACGGCATCCGCATCGACGCGCGCGACCGGCTTTACGCGCTGAGCGAGGAAAAAGCCGTCCTGCTCGGCTTCGACGCGCCCCGGACCGACACGGCGCCGACGCGCGCGGTGCACACCGGGGGCATCAAGACGCACCTGTTCTCGCTGAGCCGCGACGGGGAACGCGCCTACGTCACCGGCCTGCTGTCCCACACGGTCAGCCTGGTCCGCCCGTACGACGCGGCCACGCCGCCGGTCGTGGCCTCCCCCGGTCAGCTCCCGGAGAGCAGTTGCCTGAGCCAGGACGAGAAGGTTCTCTTCGTCGGCGCGCGGAAAACCCCGGCGGTGGTCGCGCTGGACGCGCGCACGCTCGCGGTCCGGAAGGTGTACGAAGTGGACGGTGACCCGCTGCGCGTGTACCCGTACGGCGAGGATCGCCTGCTGGTGACCGATATCGTGCGGAAGACGGTCACCGCGCTCAGCACCGATCTCCGTCCACTGTGGTCGGTCCAGTGCACCGGCATCCCCTCCGGCGTCGCACTGCACCCGGCGAAACCGCTCGCCTACGTCTCGGAGCTGGGGACCAACCAGGTCAGCGTGCTGGACCTGACCACCCGCCGGATCACCAGCTCCTTCCCCACCGGCCTCGACCCGGACTCGGCGGCCGTGCTCACGCCCCGAAGGTGACCTTCGGAGACCTCGGTGCCCCGAAGGTCACCTTCGGGGCACCGAGGTTTGCCGATACAGCCGGGAAGTCAGGATTCGGCGTCGGCCCACGCCTTCAGCATCACGCGCGCGATGGACGAATTGCCGGGGAGCACCAGGTTCGCGGCGCCTCCCCCGATCGGCGTCGGCTTCGCGTTTTCGTCGCGCAGCAAGCTGTTCTCGAACGCCGCACGCACCTCCGCGCGCGAAACCCACAGCGCCTGCTCGATTTCGCCGTCGGCGGGCTTCAGCGGCGCGGCGATGTCGGCGCGCGCGGTGAAGCCGAGCATGATCGAGCGCGGGAACGGCCACGGCTGACTGCCGAGATAGCGCGGTTCGCGCACCTCGACGCCGACCTCCTCGCGAATTTCGCGCTCGACGCAGCCTTCGAGCGACTCGCCCGCTTCGACGAACCCGGCCAGCACCGAGTACCGGTCCTTCGGCCAGATCGGCTGGCGCGCCAGCAGCACGTGCTCGCCGTTGACGCCGACGTCGTCGTGCACGAGGCAGATCACCGCGGGATCGGTGCGCGGGTACTCCTCGCGCCCGCAGTTCGAGCACTTGCTCGCCCAGCCGAACTGCACGAACCCGGTCTCCCCGCCGCACTTGGCGCAGAACTTCGCCCGGCGCCGCCAGTTGCGCAGCGCCTGCGCGGTGGTGAACAGGCCCGCCGAGGTGTCGTCGAGCAGATCGCCGTAACCGCGCAGGTCGACCCACAGCTCACCGTCGTGCGAGGGGACCTCCTCGACGAAGCCCCAGCTCCCCGGCGACCGCACGGTCACCGGGTCGCCCTGCGGCTCGCCGGGCACCGACCAGTAGTCGGTGCCTTCCCATTCCCCGAGGAACGCCGCGTCCGCCACGGGTTCCGGCCCGAAGTCGACGGCCTTGCGGGTGGCCAGCGCGGACGCGGTGTCCTCGCGGACCGGGGTGCGGCCTTCGCGGGAGAGCAGCACCACGCGGGCGTCCGACCACCGCGACTCGAGCCGCTCCGGATCGGTGCGCAGCGTCTCCTGCCGGTCCACAGTGGACCGGGAGAGGGTCGGCAGCTCGCCGAGGTGGAACGGCGCGGTCACGACGGTTCGCCGACGGTGACCCCGCCGAGCGCGGTCAGCTTGGGCCCCAGCAGCTCGGCGTCCCCGACGACGACGCCGGTGAACCGGCCCGGCGCGAAGAAGTCGAGCGCGGCCTGCGCCACGTCGTCCACGGTCACCGCGGCGAGCCGCTCGGGGTGCGCCGCGACCCAGTCGAACCCGAGCCCGGTCGAGGCGAGCGCGGTGAGCTGCCCGGCGAGCCCGGTCTGCGACGCGGTGGAAGTCACCAGCGAGCCGATCGCGTACTGCCGCGCGGATTCCACTTCGGACTCCGTCGGCGGCACGAGGCCGAGCCTGCCGAACTCGTACCTGGTCTCCAGCAGTGCCGCCGCGGTGACGTCGCTCGCGGTGTCCGCGTCGACGTTGACCACGGCGGAGGAGCCGGTGAACTCGAACCCGGAATGCGCGCCGTAGGTGTACCCCTTGTCCTCGCGGATGTTCTCCACCAGCCGTGAGGAGAAGTAGCCGCCGAACACGAAGTTGGTGACCTGCAGCGCCGCGTACCGGGGATCGGTGCGCGGCACCGTCTGCGCGGACAGCCGGATCTGCGACTGCACCGCGCCGGGCCTCGGCACGAACAGCACGTCGCCGCCGGCCAGCTCGGGCAGCGGCGCGAGCACCTTGGCCGAACCGTCCCCGGCCCAGCCGCCGAGCACGCGCTCGAGATCGCCGATCACCTTGTCCGGGTCGATGTCGCCGACGATCACCATCGTCGCGCCGCGCGGCAGCACCGAAGCGGTGTGCAGCGCGCGGACGCCCTCCGGGGTCACCTTCACGATGTCCTCGGCATGGGGCACCTCGCGCGTCGCGGGGTGGCTGCCGTAGCGGTGCTTCTGCAGTGCCTCGCGGGCGATCGTCCTCGGTTGCGTGCGCGCGACCGCGAGCCGCTCCACCAGCCGCTCGGACTCCCTCGCCACCTCGGTGTCCACATAGGACGCACCGGTGAGCGTGTCAGCGAACACGTCCAGCAGTGTCGGCAGGCCGCTGGCCAGCGCGTTGCCGCTGATCGAAAGCCGCTCCGGGTCGACGCCGACGCCGATCTCACCGCCGATCAGCGCGAGCTCGGTGTCGATCGCCACCCTGTCCCGCTTCGCGGTGCCGGTGAGCAGGGTTTCCGCGAGCACCTCGGCGGTCGCGGGGTGCAGCTCGTCGTCACCCGCGAACGGGATCCAGAGCCGCACCTCGACGAGCGGCACGGTGGCCTTGCGGACCGCGAGCACGCGCAGCCCGTTCGCCAGCACGGTGTCCACATGGGACAGATCGGCGGCGGCGCGCTGCTCGCCGAGCTCGGGCACCGGCCTCGGGCCGCGCGCGGTCCTGCCGATCTCCTCGGCGGTGCGGTGGGTTGAAGAAGTCACGCTCACTTGCCTTCCTGCTCGGGCTTGACCACCAGTACCGCGCGCGAGTCGGGGCGCAGCGCCTTGGCCGCGGCCACGACGTCGTCCGAGGTCACCGCCGCGATCCGGTCGGCGAGGGTGGCGACCAGCGCCGGATCGTCGTAGAGCAGCTCGAACGAGCCGAACGCGAGCGTCCGCGAAACGAGCCTGTCGTGCTCGGAGTGCAGCCCGGCGGCCCAGCGCGCGGTGACCCTCGCCAGCTCCTGCTCGTCCGGCGGGGCGGCGGCGAGCTTCTCCAGCTCCTCGTCGAGTGCGCCGAGGATCCGGTCCGGCTCGACCTCGGGTGTGTGGATCGCGGTGATGGTGAAGACGTCCGGGTCGCGCGCTTCGAACGGGCCGAACAGCCCGGCACCCGCGCCGAGGTCGGTGACCAGCGGCTCGCGGTGCACGAGCCGCTGCTGCAGCCGCGCGCCGTCGCCGTCGCCGAGGACACCGCCGAGCACCAGGTTCGCCAGGTAGCCGTCGAGGTCGTTGATCGGGTCCGGCATCCGGTAGCCGACGGCGAGCGCGGGCAGCGGGGCGTGCGGGTCGAGGTGCTCGCCGCGCAGCTCACCGGCGGGCAGCGGCTCGGCGAACGACGGGCGCGGCGGCTTCGGGCGCGCGGGCACGTCGCCGAAGTGGCGCTCGATGAGCTCGCGTGCGCGGTCGACGGTGAAGTCGCCCGCCACGGTCACCACCGCGTTCGCCGGCGCGTAGTAGGTGTCGAAGAAGGCCGCGCAGTCTTCGAGCGACGCCTGTTCGAGATCGGTGAAGTCGCCGTAGCCGTTGTGCGCGTTGGGGAACGTCTTGTAGAGCACCGGCGGCAGCAGGATCCACGGGAACCCGCCGTAGGGCCGGTTCAGCACGTTGAGCCGGATCTCCTCCTTCACCACGTCGATCTGGTTCGCGAGGTTCTCCGCGGTGAGCTTCGGGGCGCGCATCCGGTCGGCCTCGAGGAACAGCGCGCGCTCGAGCGCGGCGGCGGGCAGCACCTCGAAGTAGTCCGTGTAGTCCGGGTGCGTCGAGCCGTTGAAGGTGCCGCCGCTGGACTGGACGTACCGGAAGTGGGCGAGCTTTTCGAGGCTCTCACTCCCCTGGAACATCAGGTGCTCGAAGAGGTGCGCGAATCCCGTGCGCCCTTCGGGCTCGGAGCGGAAGCCCACGTCGTAGTGCACGCTGACGCCGACCACCGGTGCGGTCGGGTCCGGCGCGAGCACCACGCGGAGGCCGTTGTCGAGGGTGTACCTGGTGAGGTCGGGTGCGGCCATGCGCCCCACCCTACGACCAAGCACGCGGCCGCGTGGCGGTCCTACCGCGTTCGCCCGGCCCGCCGCACCAGCACGCGCTCGGCCACGACGCCGCCGAGCGCGCGGGTCCTGCGCAATTTGGCTGAGACGCTGAAAGCCCCGCTCAGCGTGCCGATGAACTCCTCGACGCCCGCGAGCGCTTGTGCATCCTTCTCGGCGACATACCAGTAGACGGCCGGAGCCCGCTTGAGCTGGCCGAACGCCGCGAGCCACGCCGGGGCCTCCCCCAGCGCGAGCGCGTAGGCGAGGCCGCGCGAGAACACCACGTCCCGTTCCAGCTTGGGGACGCCCTTCGCGCGCGTGCCGTGCACCTGGTCGGCGAGGCCGCGCAGCCTGCGCGCGAGTGCGTGGCCGCGTGCCGTTCGCGCTGGGAGAACACGGCCCGCCACGGCGAGCGCACCGCCCGCCAGCGCCAAGATCACGCCGAGCTGGGCGTACCCGGCGGTGCACGCGAGCAGCAAGGTCAGGAACACCCCGTAGCCGACGATCCGCGGCCCGGCCTTGGCGAGCCTGCCCGACGGCCGGTCCGGCGGGCGGGAGAACCAGCGGCGGCGCACCACGTCGGCGTAGAGGGCGTCCTGGACGCCGCCGAGATCACCGCCGCGGGCGGCGAGCGCGGACACCGGGACCGGCCCGGCGTCTTCGGTCCCGAAGACCAGTTCGAACACCGCGCGCTCGTAGCCGGTGAGCTGATCGTCGGGATCGTTGCGGCGGACGAGCAGCCAGTCCGGGATTTCGCGGTCCTCGGCGCGCACCTCGCTGACCCACAGGTAGTTGCGCACGGCGAGGTCCAGCACGGTGGCCGCCACGTCGAGCGGGTCCATCCGGTTCGCCAGCACGGTCCCGGCGTGCCCCGGCAGCGCGCCGTCGGGTGAGGCGAACTGGCCGTCTTCGGTGAGCATCTCCACCGGCGACGGCCGGATCGGCGACGACGCGCGGCGCCGCAGCACCGCCACCCTGCCCCCGCCGGCGAGCAGCAGCAGCGCGAACAGCACCCAGGCCACCCCGACCGGCCAGGTCACCACGAAGGCGCCCGCGAAGGTCTTCGACGGCTCCAGGTCCTCGTTCGGCGGCACCAGCCCCGGCGGCAGCTCGACCGTGATGTCCATGCCGTGATCGGGGCGCAGGTGCTGCTGGCTGAACCGGCTCAGCCCGGTGTGGTCGATCTGGGCCGCCTGGCATTCGGCCGGCGGATAGGTTCCGTTCTCGGGCCCGAGCTGGCAGCGCACCGCGCTCGCGATCGACGGCGCGGCAACGGACGCGCGCACGAGGTTCAGCCCGGTGTCCCAGCCGCCCTCCAGCCGCCAGAACGCGGTGAGCACCCCGCCGTGCTCCGCGACCGCACCGTCCACTGTGTACCGGAGCACCGAGGTGCCCTGCTTCAGCCGCACGGTGACCTCGTCGTCGGTCCTCGTCACGTCGCCGGAGCCTTCGAGCACCATGTCCCGCACGTCGTAGACGCGGTCGCGGTGGTGCGCCGCGGTGCGCCGCAACGGGATCCGCCGCGTCATCTCCGTGTTCTCCGGCACCGAAACGGCTTCGGCGATGTGCAGCGCGCCGTCCTCGCCGATCTTCACGGTCAGCTCGGCGCTCTGCGGCAGCGAGGGCACCGGGGTGTCGTCCTGCGCGGCCGCGGTGCCGGGAGCGAGCACGCCGAGCACCGCGATGGCGCACACCACCACGCTTCGCCGCACGATCGCGCTCCGCCGGGTCAGGCGGGGACGGGCTCTGGCCGGACGGACCGGCGGTGCCCTGCCTCGGCGAGCAGCCCGTCGAGCGCGGTCAGGAAGGACGGGAAGTGCTGTCCGAACCGGCGCAGGTCCGAATCGCCTTCGAGCCCGCCGTACCAGTAGACGCCCGGCGCGCCGTCCGACGACGGGTCGAGGTCCGCGAAGGCCTGCACCCAGCGGTCGGTCTCGGCGAGCACCACCGCGTAGGGCAGCGAGCGCGAGAACACCATTTCCTGGTCCGCCGGCGGGATGTCCTCCCGTTTCGCGGCGCGCAGGTAGCCGAGCAGGCCGGGCACCTGTCCCGCGACGGACCGGCCGCGCTCGCTGCGCGCGGGCAGCTTGCTCGCGCCGACGGTCAGGCCGATCCCGGCGAGCGCCACCGCGACGCCGATCAGCGCCTGGCCGACGGTGAACGCGAGCACGACGGTGGCGACCGCGCCGAGCGCGGTCATGCCGATACCGGCCCAGGTGAGCTTGTTCCGCCCGGCGGCGTCGGGGCGGCGGGTGAACCACTTCCGCGCCACCACGTCGTCGTACATCGCGTCGCGAACCGGGTCGAGGACGAGCGTGCCGCCGGAGCGCACCTCGGAGAGGAGCACGCTCTCGGCGCCTTCGGGCAGGAGCGCGTCGAACACGGCGCGCTCGAAGGCGTGCAGGTGCTCGTCGGGCGCGTTGCGGCGCGCCAGCTGCCAGTCGAGGAAACCGTTGGGGCCGCGCAGTTCCGCGATCCACAGGTAGTTGCGGACCGCGAGGTCCACCACGGTGGCGCTGATGTCGACGACGTCGACCGTGCCGTCCACGACCGTGCCGACCTGCCCCGGCAGCACGCCGTCCGGCGAGGCGAAGTACACCCGCTCGCCGTCGCGCACGAGCACCTCGACCGGCGCCGCGCGGCCCGCGAGCGCGTTCGCGTCACGGCGGCGCAGGCGCCACAGGAGAAGCAGTCCCGCGACGAGCAGCAGCACGGCCGCGCCGAGCGCGACCAGGCCGGTGGTGTCGAACCCGAACGCGGCCGACACCGAGGACACCGCGACGAACTTCGCGTTCGCGGGGACCGTGCCCGGCGAAAGCCCCACCGCGACGTCCATCCGCTCGCCGGCCTTGAGGACGAGCTGCTGGACGCGCGCGACACCGGTGTGGTCCACCTCGGCCAGCGTGCAGCGCTGGTTCGAGCCGAGCGCGCCCGCGAAGCACTCGCTCGCGGTGGCGGGGCCGCCCGGCGCGATGAACGACGCGTCGACCTTGCCGAGGTCCGCGTTCCAGCCGCTGGCGACCTGCCAGCGCACCTGCTGGCCGTCCGCGAGATCGGCGACCGCACCGTCCACTGTGTACGTGACGGTCGATTCGCCGCCGGAAAGCCTGATCACGAAGGTGTCGGCGGTGGCCTGCGCGGTGCCGTTCCCCGCCACCTTCGCGTCGCGCACCGCGTAGGTGCGGTCGTGGTCGTCGTCGGCGGGCACGCGCAGCGGGACCTGGCGTTCGAGCTGCTGCCCGCCCGGCACGACGACCTTCTCCTGCACCTGCAGGGCGCCGTCGCGCTGGACCTTGAGCGCGACCGAGATCGCGGGACCCGGCGGCGCGATCCGCTCACCGATGCCCTCGCGCTTGTCGATCTTGCTCATGTCCTGGCCGGGGACCTCCGGCATGGACGGTCCCGGCGCGGGGCCGAGCGGTGGCGGCGGCGCGGCGCCTGCCGTGCCCGAGGTGACGAGCACGGCGGTCACGGCCGCGGCGGCGACTCCGGCTGCGGCGGCCCCCAAATTCCTGAACACGGTCACGGACGATAGTCCACCCGGCTTATGCTGCGGTCGCGATTACGCGAATTCACTCCGATCAGCGCATACCGACCGTGGGGGCCAGTACACGCCATGACACCGAACCGGGGTGCCCGCGCGCGCCGACCGTCCACAGGCGACACTGGCCGCACGGACGGCGCCGCGCGCGTTTCGCGACACCTCCTCAACACCGTTCACTCGGGGGTCTCATGACTCAGCCACCGCACCAAGGCCCGCCGGGGCCCCGTGGCCCGAACGGGCCGCGGGGGCCGCAGGGTCCTCGCGGGCCGCACGGTCCTCAGGGTCCCCAAGGGCCCCAGGGCCCGCAAGGCCCGCAGGGGCCGAACGGGCCGCAGGGCAGGCCGGGCGGTCCGCCGTCGCCGCCGGGCGCGCGCCCGCTGCCGCCGCCCGGCGCCCGTCCCGCCGGCCCCGGGCCCCGGCAGCAGCCGCCCCAGCAGTCACCCCAGCAGCCACCGCGACAACCACCGCAGCAGCCACCGCGGCCGCCGCAGGGCAGGCCGGGCGGTCCGCCGCCGACCCCGCCCGGTGGCGCGCCCTTCCCGCCCGGTGGGATGCGGCCACTGCCGCCGCCACCCGGTGCCGCGCCGCTGCCACCGCCGAGCCCGGTGTTCGCCCCGCCGGTCGGTCCCGGCGCGCACGCGGGCCCGCCCCCGTTCGGGCCGCCTCCCGTGCCGTTCGGGCCGCAGTTCGCCCCCGCGCAGTTCGGCCGCCCGCCCGCGAAGTCCGGGGCGGGCGCGATCGTGGCGATCTGCATCGTCGGCGCGCTCGTGATCGTCGGCGGGACGCTCGGCATCATCGCGGCCTCCGGCGGCAAGAAGACCCGCAGCGCCGACGCCGGGTATTCGAGCTACTCGAACACCTACAGCTCGAGCGCGAGCAGTTCGGCGTCCTCGAGCAGTTCGTCTTCGTCGTCGTCCAGCTCTTCCTCGTCGTCCTCCTCGACGGGCACCTCGACCTCGTCCGGGTCCGACGAAACCTCGCGGAGCGGGCCGCCGAGCCGGACGCAGAGCGGGCCGCAGCCGGTGGCGAAGCTCGCCGACAACCCGCTGTTCGCCGACAGCAACTACGGCCTGCAGAACAAGGCGTGCCAGCTCGCTCGCTGGTCGAACAACGAGTCGGCGGCCGCGGCGTTCATGGAAAGCGCGAAACCGTGCCTCGACGCGGTGTGGGCGCCGGTGATGTCCGCGGCGGGGCTGCCGTTCAAGTCGCCCGGCCTGCAGAGCCCGTCCGGCAAGAGCTGGTCGAGCCCGTGCGGTTCGGTCGAGTACGACAACATCGCCGCGTTCTACTGCCCGAAGAACCAGACCCTGTACATGCCCTACGCCGGGCTGCGGGTCGAGAACGGCGGCGCACATCCTGGGATCTACCTCGCGGTGTTCGCCCACGAGTACGGCCACCACGTGCAGAACCTCAGCGGCATCGAGGGCGCCGCCGACGAACAGCGGTACAACGCGGGCCAGGATTCGAGCGCGGGGCTGGAGGTGTCGCGGCGGCTGGAGCTGCAGGCGCAGTGCTTCTCCGGGATGTTCCTCGGCTCGGCGACCAACCACGGCGGCAGCATCGACCAGCAGATGCTCAACGAGGCGTGGAACAGCAACCGCCGGGGCGACGACCACGGCGCGCCGCAACGCGACCACGGCAGTGACGACCACTCCGAGGGGTGGTGGCGCACCGGCTCGAAGTACAACCGGAACCAGCGGTGCAACACCTGGGCCTCCTCGTCCAAGGACGTGGCGTAGCGAGCCGGACGCGCTGACGTCCCTGAAGGCGCTGGCCGTGGCGTCAGGTTCCCCGAAGGACGCCTTCGGGGAACCTGACGCCACAATCTCGCCCCTCGCGCGCGGCTGGGGCTGGCATATGCCCTGAACGGAGCCTTCGGGGCATGAGCATCACCCTGCTCGCGCGCCGCGAAGGCCGAGTATGCGGCGTCGGAATTCCCCGGAAGATGCTCCTGGGGAGATCGGGATGGACGCGGTCCGGGCATACCCTGGCCCCGTCAGGTACCCGAAGGCGACCTTCGGGGACCTGAGCGCCACAAACTCCGCCCTCGCAAGAAACTCACGCAGCCTCAGCGGGGTCCCGCCATGCCCCGAAGGATGCTCCTGTGAGGGTCAGGGCGAGGCTCACCGCGCATGCCCCGAAGGCGTCCTTCGGGGAACCTGATGCCGCGAAGGCGTCCTTCGGGGAACCTGATGCCGCGAAGGCGTCCTTCGGGGCATGGGCTGGGATTTCGCGGCTCGCGCCTCTTCGTCCGCGTCCACGCTCGTGCCCCGCAAGGGGACCTTCATAGACGTGCACGCCGCGGATGTGACCTTCACGGGGCCTGCTCCGCTCCGGGCCGCATGCCCCGAAGGGGCCCTTGAGGGAATCTGATGCTGCGAAGGCGTCCTTCGGGGCATGGGCGTGGCTGTCTCGTACGCCGCGAGGGGCGGGATTGTGGCGTCAGATTCTCTCAAGGCGTCCTTCAGGGACTCAAGCCTCCGCGCGGCTCCACACTTCCGCTACCCATCTCACCCGAATCGACGCGCGCGCATCAGCACTGTGACCTTCAGGGACCGCGATGCCCCGAAGATCACCTTCGGGGCATCGCGGTCAGCCGGGGATCAACTCGGTGGCGCGAAGGGGTTTTCGGGACGCGGCTCGGGCGCCGACGGCTCGGGCGCGCTGTCCGCGACAGCGGGTACGGCGGGCACGGCGGGCACGGCGGCCCGGCTCGCGCGGGCGCTGCGCTCGGCGAGCACCGCGCTGAGGTAGGCCCAGTCCGGCACGCCTTCGGGCACGGGGGTGCCGATCGCGGCCACCACGTCCGCGGTGAACGCCCGCCCGAGTTCGTGCGCGGCTTCGGGGCGCAGGTCGTGGAAGCGGCCGAGGTACTGGCGGATCGCGAGCGCGAGACCGTCGTCGATGCCGGAAAGGTCCAGCCGCGAAGCCCATTGCGCGAGCGGCGGCGGCATGACGAGCACCGGCGCCGGCGTTTCCGGGAGCCGGTCCCGGAGCACGACCGTCCCGGCGAGGAAGTCGCCGATCCGCTTCGACCGCGACGAACAGAGCGAGACGCCCATCCCCACCACGGCCCAGACGAACGCGGGCCCGAAGTCGACGACGGCACCGGCGAGCCCGCGCGCGAGCGCGTGCCGGAACCGGATCGGCCCGCCGTCGTCGCGGACGACGCGCAGCCCCAGTGCCATTTTGCCGAGCGTCCTGCCGTGGTTCAGCGCTTCGAACAGCACCGGGTAGCCGACGCGGACGAGCACCAGCACGGACAGCAGCACCGCGACGGCGAGCGATCGGTCACTGAGCCCGGTCAGCAGCAGGGCCAGGAACGTCAGCAGCAGCACGGCGACCTGCACGAGCGCGTCGAGCACGAACGCCACCCCTCGGCTCGCGAGCGTCGCCAGGTGGAGTTCGAGCACCACCGCGTCACCGGTGACCAGATCGGAGTCGTCTCGCACCCCGCAAGCGTAGTGACCGCATAGGCTGCGCGAATGGACCTGGACGCCTTCGTGACCGCGCATCGCGGCGAGTGGGAGCGCCTCGCCGAGCTGACGAAACGCGGCCGGTCGCTGCGGGGTCCGGAGGCGGACGAGCTGGTGACGCTCTACCAGCGCGCCGCCACCCACCTGTCCGCCGCGCGGTCCGGCGCGCCCGATCCCGCGCTGCTCGCCCGGCTTTCCTCGCTCGTCGCGCAGGCGCGCGCGGCGGTCACCGGCACGCACAACCCCGCGTGGCGGGAGTTCGGGCTGTTCTTCTCGCGCCGTTTCCCCGCGGCGCTCTACCGGGGCCGCTACTGGTGGCTCGCCAGCGCGGCCGCGTTCGTGGTGGTGAGCGGGCTGCTCGGGGTGTGGATCGCGAAGGACCCGAACGTGCGGGCGAGCCTCGCGCCGCCGGAGCAGCTCAAGGCGATGACCGAGCCGGGCGGCAAGTACGAGACCTACTACTCGACCGGGCCGGCCGCCTCGTTCGCGGCACAGGTGTGGACGAACAACGCCTGGGTGGCGGCGACCTGCCTGTTCCTCGGGGTGCTCGGCGGCGTGCCGGTGGTGCTGGCGCTGGGCCAGAACGCGCTGAACCTCGCCGCCGGGCTCGGCCTGATGACGGCGGCGGGCCGCGGTGACGTGTTCTTCGGGCTGATCCTGCCGCACGGCCTGCTCGAACTGACCGCGGTGTTCGTCGCGGCGGGCATGGGGCTCCGGCTCGGCTGGACGGTGGTCAACCCCGGCGACCGCACCCGCGCCACCGCGCTGGCCCAGGAAGGCCGGTCCGTGGTGGTGCTGGCGCTCGGGCTCGCCTGCGTGCTGCTGGTGTCCGGCGTGATCGAAGCCTTCGTCACGCCGTCGGGCCTGCCGACCTTGGCGAGGATCGGGATCGGCATCGCCGTAGAAGCAGCCTTTCTCGCGTACGTGTTCATCGTGGGCAGGCGTGCCGCGCAAGCGGGCGAAACCGGCGACCTGGATTCCCGGTACGCGGGCGACACCCTCCCGGTGGCCGGTTAGAGGCGCCCGGCGGCCTTCAACGCGAGGTAGGCGTCGGCGAGCGCGGGCGGCAGGTCCGCCGGGACGGCGTCGACGACACCGATGCCGCGACCGCGGAGCAGCCCCTCGACGTGCCGTCGCTCGGCCAGCGCGCGTTCGGCGGCCGCGGCGTCGTACACGGCCTCGGCGTCACCCCGGCCGCGCGCCATTTCCGCGATCCGGGGGTCGGCGACGGACGCGACGAGCAACCGGTGCCTGCTGACCAGCGGCCCCAGCACGGGCAGCAGGCCCGCTTCGAGCGGCGCCGGGTCGAGCGCGGTGAGCAGCACCACGAGCGATCGGCGGTGGGCGCGCTTCAGCACCTCGGCGACCATGCCGCGCGCGTCGGTTTCGACCAGGCCCGGTTCGAGCGGCGCCATCGCGTTCACCAAGGACGGCAGCAGATCCGCCCGCGACGACCCGGCCGCGCTCGCGCGCAGTGCCCGGTCGTAGGCGATCAGGTCGACGCGGTCGCCTGCCCGCGAAGCCAGCGCGCCGAGCAGCAACGCGGCGTCCATCGCGGCGTCGAGCCTCGGCGCGTCGCCGACCCGCCCGGCCGAGGTGCGGCCGGTGTCGAGCACCAGCAGGACACTGCGGTCGCGTTCCGGGCGCCAGGTCCGCACCATCACCTCGGCCGCCCGCGCGGTGGCCCGCCAGTCGATCGAGCGGACGTCGTCACCGGTCACGTATTCGCGCAGGGAGTCGAATTCCGTGCCCTGGCCGCGAACCAGCACGGCCTGCCTGCCGTCCAGCTCGCGCAGCCTGGCGAGGCGCGAGGGCAGGTGCTTGCGGCTTTCGAACGGCGGCAGTGCGCGCACGGTCCATGGCACCTGGTGCGAGCCCTGGCGCGCGGCGAGCCCGAGCGGGCCGGCGGACCGGACCGTCACCCGGTGCGCGGGGCGATCACCTCGGCGGGTCGGCCGCAGCGTCGTCACCACGGTGCGCCGCTCGCCCGCCGGGACGGTGAGCGCGTGCCGCCGCCGGTCGGCGCCCGCGCTGGGCGTCCACGCGTCCCGCAGCACACCCTTGACCGCGCGGCGGCCGGGATTGGTCACGGCGAGGACGACCTCCGCGGTTTCGCCGAGCCGTACCGACGACGCCCCCGACCTCGCGAAGGTCAGCGCCCTGACCCCGCCGGCCAGCACGAGATCCACGAGGACGCCGAGCAGCAGCACGGCGGCGACGACGAGCACCCCGGCCGCCGAAGGCATGACGAGCCCGACGAACGCGACGCCGAGCAGCGCCAGCAGTCCCACCCGTCCGGTGATGGCCATCGCTAGCGCGGGACCGCGACCGAGGCGAGCACGCGGTCGAGCACCCCGTCCGCCGTCACACCCTCCAGCTCCGCCTCCGGCCGCAGCCCGATCCGGTGCCGCAGCGCAGGGCGCGCGAGCGCCTTCACGTCGTCGGGCGTCGCGTAGCCGCGACCGGCCAGCCACGCCCACGCCCTGCTCGCGGCGAGCAACGCCGTGGCACCGCGCGGGGAAACCCCGAGCCGGACCGACGGCAGCTCCCTGGTCGCGCGGCACAGGTCGACCACGTACCCGATCACCTCGGGCCCGGCCGTCACCCCGGCCACCGCCGCGCGTGCCGCCGCGAGCTGCGCGGCACCGGCGACCGGGCGCAGGCCCGCCGCCGCCAGATCGCGCGGGTCGAACCCGGACGCGTGCCGCGTCAGCACGCCGATCTCGTCCTCCCGCGACGGCGCGGGCACGGTCAGCTTGAGCAGGAACCGGTCGAGCTGCGCCTCGGGCAGCGGGTACGTGCCCTCGTACTCCACCGGGTTCTGCGTCGCGATCACCGCGAACACCTCGGGCAGCGCGCGCGACGTGCCGTCGGCCGAGACCTGCCGCTCCTCCATCGCTTCGAGCAGCGCCGACTGCGTCTTCGGCGGCGTCCGGTTGATCTCGTCGGCCAGCAGGAGGTTCGTGAAGACCGGCCCCGGCCGGAACGTGAACTCGCCGCTGTGCGCGTCGTAGACGGTCGACCCGGTGACGTCGCCCGGCATCAGGTCCGGCGTGAACTGCACGCGCGTGGTCTCCAGGTCGAGCGCCGCCGCCAAGGCGCGCACCAGCAGCGTTTTCGCGACACCGGGCACCCCTTCGACGAGCACGTGCCCGCGGCAGAGCAACGCGATGATGAGCCCGGTGACCGCGGCGTCGTTGCCGACGACGGCCTTGCCGACCTCGGCGCGCAACGCGATGAGCGCGTCACGCGCGGAAAGCTGATCGGTGGTCAAGATCTGCGAATCCTTTCCTCTAGCGCGTCGAGATCGTCCGCGAGGCGCACCAGGTCCGCATCGCCACGCACGCCTTCTCCGTACAGCAACTGGGAAATCTCGGCCGCGGTAAGTCCACTTCGGACGGACACGGCGGCGATGACGGCGGCGGGTCCGGCGTCACCGCTCATCGACAGCGCGGTCGCGAGCCGCGCCACCGCCGCTTCGCGCAGGATCGCCGCGGCGTGCCCCGCCGCGCCCGAACGCCGGTACAGCCGCGCCCTGCCTTCGGTCGTCTCGGCCGCGCGCACCACGACCGGCAGCGGTTCGGTCACCACCGGGCCGAGCCTGCGCGCGCGCCACAGCGCGAACACGACCGCCGCGACGGCGAGCTGGACCCCGCCGAAGACCCAGCCGTCGGGCAGCAGGCCGGTGATCGTCTCGCGGCCTTCGGCGAACGCGGGGTCACCCGGCACCGGCAGGTACCAGACGAGGCGGGGACGGGCGCCGAGCAGCCGCATCGCGAGCGCCGCGTTCCCGTTCTCGCCGAGGTGCTGGTTGGTCAGCGCCACGCCGTCGCCGAGCAGGGTCGCCGGGTGCGCGTCCCGCACGGACGCGACGCTCCCGCCGTAGCAGGTGGTCACGCGGGAGTCCGCGAGGAACCGCTGGCCACCGGTCAACGCGTCACCGGCGGCCGCGGCGGCGGGCAGCGAGCAGTTCGGCGCGTGCACCGCGGCGTCCGGTCCCCCGTAGGTCCGCACCGCGGGGAGCACGCGGTCGAGCGCGGGCTGTCCCGGCGCGATCAGCACGCTTTCGGCGGCGCGGTCCCGTAGGTCGGCCAGCCGCTCCGGCCGCACCGTCCCGCCCGCGGTCACCAGCACCGTCGAGCCGGGTGCCGCGGCGAGCGCGTCGTCGAAGGTCGCCGCGACGACCACGTCGACGCCCTGGTTCCGCAGCAGCGCCGCGAGCGCGCGCGAGCCCGTCGGCGCGGCCGATTCCGGGTCCAGCTCACCCCGCGAAGTGCCGCCGGTGGCCAGCGCCAGCACGATCCCGCCGAGGAGCACCAGCGCGGTGATCGCCAGCGGTGCGCGCGCGGCACGCCAGATCGCGCGCGCGTCAGGGGAAACCGCCGTCACCGCGCGAGCTCCGGGCGTTGCGCGGCGGCGCGTTCGTCGAGCGCGCTCATGCGGTGGTAGTCCGCCGCCGTGGCCGGTTCGCCGCCGTAGTGCACCGCGTCGAACATCCCGGCCGCCCAGCGCAGCTCGTCGGCGACGCCGGGCAGTGCGCGACCGGACTCGGCCGCCGCCTCGTCCGCGGTCCGGCCCGACTGCGCGTCCAGCACGCCGCGCTCCTCCATGCCCCGCACCAGCGCGCGGAACCGGTCGCGCACGGCCGCCGCGAAGACGCCCGACGCGGCCGCGGCCCCGGCCGCCGCGCGGTGCTCGGCGGCCGTCCGGGTGCGGTCGGCGAACACCGGCCGCGCGACCGCGCCGGCACGGGCCGTCTTCCCGACCCGCAGCCGCACCACCACGATCACCACGACCAGGAGCACCAGCAGGACCGCGAGCCCGAAACCACCGCCGGGGACGAACGACGTCACCGCGTCGAAGAGGTCGCCCAGCCGGTCGACGAGCCACTGCGCGGCGCGCTCCAGCCACGACGGCTCCGCCGCCTGGTAGTCGGCCTTCGCCAGCTCCGCCTCGGCGGCCGCCCGCGCGTCGTCCCGGCCGATCACGACCGGGACGTCGGCGGACAGCGGCCCGATCACCGCGGCTGCTGCCCCGCGGCGCGGATCAGCTCGAGGTCCATGCCCTCCCGGCGCATGCGCTGGTCGATGTAGAGCAGCGCGGTCGCGCCGGAGGTGAACGGCGTCACGAACGTCTGCGCGATGACCTGCCCGACCGCGGAGAGCACGATCGCGGTCGTGGTCAGCGTGGTCGCGGTCAGCGAAGTACCGCTGATCAGCGTGAACACCCAGTTGACCAGGAGGCTGATCACCACCCCGATCAGCATCACCAGCAGCAGGATGCCGAACACCCGGCCCCACATCCCGGTCACCAGCCGCGCCGACCTGGTCAGCGAGGTGCCGACCTTGCCCTGCTCCAGGATCAGCGCCGGCGTCGCGAGGCTGTAGCGCACGTAGAGGAACACCGACAGCGGGATCGCCGCCAGCACGAAGATCACCCCGACCTGGCCGATCAGCACCATGAGCAGGAACCCGGCCACGAACGGCACGGCCACCAGCACCGAGTAGACGATCGTCAGCCCGAGCAGCGGCAGCCACCTCGGCTTGGCTTCGGCCATCGCCTCGGAGAACCGCACCGGCTTGCCGAGCACCGCCTTGCCGAGCACGACCGTGAGGAACCCGGCGAGGAAGGTCTGCGTCAGCATCGTGATCACCGCGCTGATCCCGAGCGACCCGAGCGCCTTCGGCAGCGCCGCGATGGCCTGCCGCTCGATCTCCGCCTTCGTCGCGGCGGGGCCTGGCGAGAGGACCGTGTTCAGGTCGTCGAGCACCCACAGCTCGCCAGCGAGGCTCAGCAGCGCGCTGACCACCGCGACCGCCGCGGAGACGCCGAGGATGCTCCCCGCGTGGCGGCGGATGGTGGTGATCGAGCCGTCGAGGATCTCGCCCACCGCGAGCGGGCGCAGCGGGATCACCCCCGGCTTCGGCACGCCGCCCCAGTTCTGCTGCGGTGGCGGCGGCGCGGACGGCAGCGGGTTGCCGGGTTCGGCGGACTCGCCGGGGGTTCCGGCGGCCTTGTCGCGCTCACCGTCGGGATCGGGCGAGGCCCAGCCCCCGTGGTCACTCATGGAAACTCCCCTGCTCGCTGGTGGATCACCCGGATGTGCTGCCGGAATAGTCCCACTTTCGGTTCCGGCGGCGCCGCCTGGCCAGCCAACCACGCCGCCGGTGAGGCGATTCACGGTCCCGCCGAACGCAGCGAAGGACGGGGCCGGATCGTTATGCTTTGCGAAGCCGCACCGACCGCCCGAGTCCAGCAGGGGAAGAAGCGCCGATGACGCAACCGCCGCGCGGCCCGTCGAGGCAGGCGGGACCGCTTCCCCCGCCGCCGCCCGGCCGCCAGCCGCGGCAGGCGGCACCGCGGCGGAACCGCAGGATGACGACGGTGCTCGCCGGTGTCGCGGTCCTGCTGTCCGGGCTGGTCGTCTACGTCGCGGTCACCAAGGGGCAGGAGGCGCAGGACGCCGCCGACAAGGCACAGGCGGCGCAGACCACCCCGGCCGCGGCGGCCCCCTCCGCCCCACCGGTCCCGGCCACCACCACCGCGGGCAGCGGCGCGGGCGCGGGCGGCCCCGCACTCGACGGCCAGAAGATCCTGAAGCTCGCCGACCACCCGATCCTCGCCGACCCGGACGCCGGGCTGAAGAACCTCGCGTGCGACCTCCCGAAGTGGCACGCCGACCAGGAATCAGCCGAAGCGTTCTTCACCGCCGCGGGCAAGTGCCTCGACGCGGCGTGGGGCCCCTTCCTCGAGTACTACCACCTGCCCTTCCACCCGCCCGCGCTGCACTTCCCCACCGGACCGAGCTTCCAGACCGACTGCGGCACCATCAAGGTCGGCATCGCCACCGCCGCCTACTACTGCGAAAACAACCTCTTCGTCCCGTTCAAGGGGTTGCAGACCGACCAGTACGGCGACAACCCCGGCGTCTACCTCGCCCTGTTCGCCCACGAGTACGGCCACCACGTGCAGGAGGTCGCCGGCCTGATGGACGCCGCGTGGCAGCAGATCTACGCGGTCGGCCAGAACAGCGCCACCGGCCTGGAAATGGCGCGGCGCAAGGAACTCCAGGCGCAGTGCTTCTCCGGAATGTTCCTCGGCGCCCACGTCGACCGCGGCGGCAGCGTCACCAGGGACATGTACGACAAGGCGTGGAAGGACCAGGAAACCCGCGGCGACAACACCTCCGGCAGCCACGACCACGGCACCAACGCGCACTACGCCCAGTGGTGGCGCACCGGCGCGCAGGACAACCGGATCGCCAAGTGCAACACCTTCGCGGCTTCCTCGACTGACGTCTCGTAAGCGCTGTGTTGTTTATCGGTCGTCAGAATTTGCGCTGCCAGGGCGCGGCTCCCAGCTCGACCCGCCGGTTGGTCGCGGGGTGCGCCCTGCCATCGCAAATTCAGAGGGCCCAGGGGGCCCTGCGACCGACCGAGACGCTCCCCGCCGCGCGGGGCGCGTCGGCTCGCCGGTGGGTGGCTGGGTTGGGAGTGACCGCGCCTTCGGCGCGGGCCTCGCGGCGCTCGGGGCATAGCCCGGGTGCATCCCGCGCCTCCGGCGCGGACGCAGGCAGGCGAAGCCGGATGGGGCGGCTGGTGCAGTTCGCGGGCTAAACGTCGCGGGCGGACGAGCTGAGGCGGAGCCCGCGGAGTGCATTTAGCGGGCTAAACGTTGTCGGGGGCTGCCGGGTCGAAGTGGGGGTCAGGTGCGTTTAGCGGGCTAACTGTCGCGGGCGAGGGCTGCTGGGCGCACTGGTCACCGGGTGCGTTTAGCGGGCTAAACGTCGCGGGCGGGCGAGCTGAGGCGGAGGCCGCGGAGTGCATTTAGCGGGCTAAACGTCGTCGGTGGAGGCAGCGGGCGGGGCATGGCTCGGCCGGTGCAGGAAGGGGCCACGGTCACGAGGGGCGAGTTCGCGGCGTCAGAGTCCCCGAAGGTCGCCTTCAGGGACTTGGGGCAGCCACCCCTCCGCAGAAGAGGCACCCGCTCCACCCCACCTGCAGTCCGCGCCGAAGGCGTGGTCATGCGAAAGCCAGCCACCCACCGGCCAGCCGGTGCGCGCGGCGCGCCGGGGAGCGTCCAAAGTCGTGCGCAGGGCCGCCAGGCCCTCCAAATTTGCGATGCCGGGGGCGCCCCGCCACACAGCAGTGACTCATCTCAGGAGCCGCGCCCCCGTCAGCGCAGTCGCACGATAAAGGCGTAGGTGGCGCCTGCGAAGCAGCTCAGGGCTACCAGGAACAGGCCGACGGGGCGGCGGAGGTCGCGCGCGCCTTCCGCGGTGTCGGCGGCGGTGACGTTGACGGTGCCGGAGCCCGCGCCGGATTCGACGCGGATGGAGACCCGTTCGTCCTTGCCGTGCCCGCAGCCGTCGAGCGTGCCGGTGCGGGGCTGGCCGCCGAGAGTGAAGGTCACGGTCTCGTGCCCGCCCTGCCCGGCGCATTCCACCGGCGCGGTGACCTTGGCTTCGACGACGTCACCGGCCTCGGCGTTCGCGATGCCGAACAGGCTGGGGCCGAGCCACCACGCCACCGCGACGATCGCGATCCCGACGAAAGCGGCCACCCCGAGCGCGTTCCAGTGCAACTGGCCGTGACTTCTGAGGGGTTCCGCTCGTTGCCGCACAACGAATATGGTTCCAGATCCCCCCGGCAAAACCCACCTCGGTGCTCGACCTCAGCTTTCGATGCGCTCGGCCTGGGTGACCTTGCGGACGTAGAGCAGCCGATCCCCCGGTTCGATCGCGTCGGCCTGCGGCGCGTCGACGCGGTACAGCTCGCCATCGCGGACCAGGCCGAGCACGATATCGGGCAGGTGCCTCGGCGAGCCGCCCTCCTCCGACGGCTCGACCGCGCGCTCGGCGATCGCGAGGCCCGATTCGGGGGTGAGCAGGTCCTCCACCATGTCGACCACGAGCGGGGTCGAGGTGGCCATGCCGAGCAGGCGGCCCGCGGTCTCGCTGGAGATGACGACCTGGTTGGCACCGGACTGCTTCAGCAGGTGCACGTTCTCTGCCTCGCGCACGGACGCGACGATGTGCGCGTTCGGGGCGAGTTCGCGGGCGGTCAGGGTCACCAGCACCGCCGAATCGTCCCGGTTGGTCGCGACCACGATGGCCCGCGCGCGCTGCACACCCGCGACCCGCAGCACGTCGGAGCGGGTGGCCGAGCCGTGCACGGTGACCAGGCCGAGCGCGCTCGCCGCGTCCAGTGCCTGCTGGTCGGTGTCGACGACGACGATCTGGTTCGGCTCGACGTCTTCGTCGCCGAGCAGCGTCTTGACCGACGCGCGACCCTTAGTGCCGAAACCGACGACCACGACGTGGTCTCGCACCTTGTGCCTCCACTTCTGGATGCGGAACGCCTGCCGTGACCGTTCGGTGAGCACCTCGAGAGTGGTGCCGACCAGCACGATCAGGAACAGCACGCGCAGCGGGGTGATGACCAGGACGTTGACCAGCCGTGCCGACGAGGTGGCGGGCGCGATGTCACCGTAGCCGGTGGTCGACAGGGACACCGTCGAGTAGTACAGGCTGTCCAGGAAGGACAGCCCGTCGCCGTTGGCGTCGCGGTAGCCGTCGCGGTCCAGGTAGACGATCAGCACGGTCGCCAGCAGTGCCAGCAACGCGCCGAGCACGCGCTTGACGATCGACCGCATCGGGCTGACCGAGGTCTCCGGCATCTTGATGACGCCGACGAGCGTGTGGTCCGGCTGCTCGCTCAGCCGTTCCCCCAGCGGGATGCGCTTCATGAACCGGCCCCCGGCCGCGGGTGGTAGGCGTCACTCACGCTCGGGATCGTAGAGGACAACGCGCTTCGAACGCGCCGGTTCTCACCGGCGCGTTCCCGGCGCCGCGGATCTCCGGTCTTCGGTGTGCCCGCCGCGTGGCCGACCTCGGTGCCGCCGGTGGTGGTGACGCCGCAGCCGCTCGCCCGCTTCAGCGTGGTGATCCCGCCGCCATGCTGGCGCTGACCTGCTCGTACGGCGTCAAGGTGGCACAAAATCTGACACGATCGGGTGAGTCTTGCCCGAACAGCTCGTATCCCCCCGTGGCATACTGACGGTATGTCAAAGCGTCCCGCGCTCCTGCTCGCCGGTTTTCTCGCTGCCTCGGGGGCACTGCACTTCGCGAAGCCGAAGCAGTTCGACGCACTGGTCCCCCGCGACCTCCCCGGCTCACCGCGCCTCTGGACGCAGGCATCGGGCGTCGCCGAACTGGGCCTCGCCGCCACGATCGCCAACACGGGGACCCGCCGTTTCGGCGGCCTCGCGGCGGCGCTGTTCTTCGTCGGCGTGCTGCCCGGCAACGTCAAGATGGCGATCGACTACGACCGCAGGAAGAAGCCGCTCCCCGCACGCGCGATCGCGTGGGGCAGGCTCCCGCTCCAGTGGCCGCTCGTGCTGTGGGCCCTGAAGGTCCGCGACGAGGCCTAGCCTTCGATCATTGCCTCCAGCCTCAGATGCCCCGAAAGAGACCACCTCGGAGGCATGAGTGTCGCGGATATCGCCGTTGTGGCCTGCCCTGCTCCGGGCCGTATGCCCCGAAGGCGCCCTCGGGGGAATCTGACGCCGCGAAGGTCACCTTCGGGGCATGCGCGCGGCCTCGCCATCGACCCCACCCTGGGCATCGACAAGGACAGCAACTCACCAGCCATTCATCTTGAGAGCCGCGCTCCGCGTCACCGTTCAGGCACTCCCCGCAAAAGATCCCGCAACCCCTCGGCGTCGAGCAGATCCACCGGCCGCAGGGTGTGGTCCTGCCGCACGTAGTGGAAGGCCGCCCGCACCTTCTCCAGCGGGAGTCCCTTCAACGCCGCCCACGCCAGCCGGTACGCGGCGAGCTGCACCGAGGACGCGGCCAGTTTGGCGCCTTCCGGGACGGCGCCGGTCTTCCAGTCGACCACGGTCCAGCCGCCGTCGGGGTCGGCGAACACGGCGTCCATCCGGCCCCGCACGGTCGTGCCGTCGATGTCGGTGGAGAACGGGACCTCGACCTCGACCGGGGTCCGGTTCGCCCACGCGCTCTTCTCGAACGCATCGCGCAGGGCGTCGAGGTCGGCGTCGGCGGCTTCTCCGGTGTCCGCGGCGCCGGGCAGGTCGTCGATTTCCAGCAGCCGTTCGCCGCCGAAGCGGTGCTCCAGCCAGCCGTGGAACGCGGTGCCTCGGCGCGCGAAAGTGTTGGGGGGCACCGGAAGCGGGCGGCGGAGGCGGCGGGCGAGCGCGTCCGCGTCCCCGGCGAGTTCCACGAGCTGGCTCACCGAGAGCTGGCCTGGCAGCCGCACGATCTCGGTCCTGGACGCGGCGCGGGCGCGCTCGGCCAGCAGGACGTCGGTGTCGGAGGTCCAGCCGTCGGGGTCCTCGACCTCTTCCAGCTCGCCGAAGATGTCGAGCTGCTCGCCGAGCGTGGCCAGCTCGGCCATCACCAGATCGGCGCCTTCGGCGACGGCGGCGCGGCGGGGGCCGAGCGGGTCGACCGGCCAGTGCGCCGTCCTGGTGTCCAGCACGAGCGGGTTTTCCTCGTCCGGCGGGGGTTCTTCGGCCCAGGCCCCGAGCACACCGATCGGCTCGCCGGTTTCCTCCGCCTCGCTGATCAGCGCCGCGGTCTCGGTCAGGAACTCCGAGGGGCCCTTCGGCTTCGCGCTCGTTTCGTTCCACCAGTGCCCCGAAACCAGCAGCGCGTGCTCGGACCTGGTCAGCGCGACGTAGCAGAGCCTGCGCTCTTCCTCGGCTTCGCGTTCGGCGAACCCTTCCTCGTGCAGCACGAGTCCTTCTTGGACTTCCTTGCGGTCCATCCCGTCGGACACGCGCAGCTCCGGCAGGTCCTGCGCGTCACCGCGCAGCGCGGCGGGCAGCGCGGTCACCGTGCGCAGCCACGACGACGAGCGCCGCTTGGTGGGGAAGACCTCGCGCACCAGGTGCGGCACCGCGACCACGCGCCATTCCAGGCCCTTCGCGGAGTGCGCGGTGAGCACCTGCACGCGGTCCGGCGCGACCTGCACCTCGCCGGGGGTGAGGCCGTCCTCCGCGTGCGCCGCGGTGGCCAGGTAGTCCACAAAGGACATCAGGGTCGCGGTCGGCGCGCTCTCGGCGTAATCCGTGACGACGTCGGCGAAGGCGTCGAGGTGGGCGCGGCCCGCGCTGCCCGGCCTCGCCAGCGACTCGACGTCCAGCAGCATCGTCCGCTCGACGTCGGCGACCAGCTCCGGCAGCGACTGGTCGAGCCTTCGCCGCAGCATGGTCAGCTCCCTGCCGAGCTTCTGGATGCGCCGGAACCCCTCCGGCGAGTACCGCGAAGGCTCGCCGGGATCGTCGAGCGCGTCCACGAGCCCGGTCTGCTCGGCGCGTTCGGCGAACAGCAGCGGATCGGGTTCGGCACCCGGGCGCGGACCGGCGAGCTGGTTCGCCCGCGACCACAGCGCGGCGAGATCGGACGCGGCGAACCGCCAGCGGGCGCCGGTCAGCAGGCGGGCCGCGGCCGTGCCGGCCAGCGGGTCGGACAGCACGCGCAGGGTGCTGACCAGGTCCGCGACCTCGGGTTCGTCGAGGAGGCCGCCGAGCCCGACGACCTCCACCGGCAGTCCCCGCGCGCGCAGCTCGGCCGCGATCGGCGCCATGTCCGCCCGCCGCCGCACCAGCACGGCCGCGGTCGGCGGAGTGCCGGTCGCGGACACCTCGTCGTGCCAGCGCTCGGCGAGCGCGTCCGCGATCCAGGCCCGTTCGGCCCTGATGTCGGGCAGCAGCGCGGCCGCGATGTCCGCGGGACCGGCACCGTCGCGCGCGCGCAGCCGTTCGACGCCGAGCCCCCGCGCGCGCAGCGGTTCGGACATGCCGTTGGCGAGCGCGAGCACCTGCGGCGGGTTGCGGAAGCTGGTCAGCAGGCCGTACTCCCGCGCGGGCACCAGTTTTCCGCCCTCGGCGCGCGGGAAGTCGGTGGTGAACCGGGGCAGGTTCGCCGCGCTCGCCCCGCGCCAGCCGTAGATCGCCTGCGCCGGGTCACCGACCGCGGTCACCGGCATCGGGGCGTTCTCCACGCCACCGAACAACGCGCGCAGCAGCACGCGCTGCGCGTGCCCGGTGTCCTGGTACTCGTCGAGCAGCACGGCGCCGAACCGGTCGCGCTCGCCTTCGACCACCTCGGGGTGCCCGCTCGCGAGCCGCGCCGCGAGCGACATCTGGTCGGCGAAGTCGAGCGCGCCCTCCGCCCGCTTCCGCTGCTGGTAGGCGTCGACGAGGGGAAGCAGCTCCAGCCGGAACCGTTGTGCCGCAACGATGTCGGCGAGCTTCTGCGGCAACGCGGCGCGCTGCCCCTTGCCCTTCGGCGCGTGCTCGATCACCTCGCACAGCCATCGCGTGCGCTCCGCCAGCTCGTCCAGCTCGACGAGGTGCTCGCCGAGTTCGCCCGCCAGCGCCAGCACCTGCGCGGTCACCGTCGGGGGCACCTTGTCGGTCTCCAGGTCCTTGTCCCAAGTGGACACCACCCGGTGCGCGATCTGCCACGACGCGGTTTCCGAGAGCAGGCGGACGCCGGGCTGCACCGGCAGCCGGAGCCCGTGCTCGGCGAGCAGGCGCCCCGCGTAGGCGTGGTAGGTCAGCACGGTCGGCTCCCCCGCGAGCACCGCCGCGCGCCGCCCGCCACCGGGGTCGACCTTGTCGAGCAGGCCGGAACCGGCGAGCCGCCGCAGCCTCGCCCTGACGCGTTCGCCGAGCTGGCGCGCGGCCTTGCGGGTGAACGTCAGGCCCAGCACCTGTTCCGGGATCACCAGCCCGTTCGCGACGAGCCAGACCACCCGCGCCGCCATGGTTTCGGTCTTCCCCGCACCGGCGCCCGCCACGACGAGCGCGGGTTCGATGGGCGCGGCGATCACCGCGGCCTGCTCCGGTGTCGGCGGGTGCAGGCCGAGCGCCTCGGCGACGTCGGCGGGGGAAACGAGACCCGTCACGGCCCGGTCACCTGGCGGCCCTCCGGGCGCAGCGGGCAGGACCCGCGCGCCGGGCAGCGATCGCATTCGGAGTTCTCGGTGGCCTGGTACGCGGGCCCCGACGCCGATTCCGCCGCGGTGCGCACCAGATCGAGCCATTTCCGCCCGGACTCGGTGTCCAGCGGCGGCTGCTCGCGCAGGGTGGAACCGTGCCGGTTGTGCGACTTCGCCACGTAGACGAGCTTCGCTCCGCCGGGTTCCTTCACACCGTCGACGGCGCCGAGCAGCACGGCGAGCTGGTAGGCGGCGAGCTGCGGGTGCAGCTCCGCGTCCGCCGCGGTCACCGGCACCTTGCTGGTCTTGATGTCGATGATCACCGGGCGGCCCTGCCCGTCGGATTCAAGCCGGTCGATGCGGCCCTTCAGCCGGATCCTGACCTCGTCCTCCTTGGCTGGCAGCTCGACCTCGATGTCGTGCTCGACGCTGAGCTGGGTCAGCTCGACCCGGCTCTGCTTGAGCCAGGTGACGAAGTTGGCCACCATCTGCTCGACGCGCCGCCGCTCGCGCCGCGAGTACCACGGCGCGCCGGCGTCGACCCGTGCCCACGCGTCATCGAGCGCCCTGCGCAGCTCCTCGTCGCCGGCGCCGGTGGCCGCGGCCTGCGCCAGCCCGTGCACGAGGGTGCCGGTGATCGCGGCGAGCTGCGCCGGATCGCTGCCGCCGTGCCGCTCGATCAGCCAGCGCAGCGGGCACCGCGCCAGAACGTCCACAGTGGACGGAGAGATCTTGATGACGTCGCCCGCGCCGTGCAACGGGTCCACGGAGGACGCATCCGCGATGCCGTACCAGGAATCCGGGTGCGCGCCGGGCACCCCGGCCGCGGCGAGCCGCGCGAGCTGACGGGCCGCGAGCTTGCGCCGCGACGGCTCCGTGGTGGCGTCGCACACCGCCGAGCGCAGATCGCCGACCAGCTCCGCGAGCACCAGCGACCGGCCGGGCGCCTTCACCCGCGAATCCTGGCCGGGGTCCTGCCCGCCGTCGTCCAGCTCGTCGAGGAACCGGGACGGCTGCTCGTCTTCGCCGGCCACCGCGCTGACGAGCAGCACCCGGCGGGCACGGCTCGCCGCGACGTAGAAGAGCCTGCGTTCCTCGGCGAGGATCGGGGCGGTTGCCGAAACCGAGTCACTGTCCACACCGGACAAAAGGTCGACCAGGCGCTCGACGCCGAGCAGCGAGCCGCGCAGCCGCAGGTCCGGCCAGGTGCCTTCCTGCGCACCGGCCACCGCGACGACCGTCCACTCGCGACCCGCGGCGCCGTGCGCGGTGAGCAGCGAGACACCGTCGCCCTTCGTCGCGGTCGGCGCCAGGCTGTCGCCCGCGATCAGCTGGGAGGACAGGTACTCGGCGAACGCGGCGACGCTCGACTTCGGCAGCCGGTCGACGTAGCGGCCCGCGGCGTGGAACAGCGCGACGATCGCGTCCAGATCACGGTCCGCCTGCGCGCCAAGGGATCCGCCCCGCTCGGCGCGCCGGGCCAGCAGCCCTTCCAGCCCGCTGCCCTGCCACAGGTCCCACAGCACCTGCTCGACGCCCTGCCCGGCCGCGATCGACTCGCGCGCCTTGGCGAGCAGGCTCGCGACCCGTCGCACCGGCGCCGCCTCCGCGTCGGCCAAACCACCGAGAAGATCGTTGTCCCGCACCACTTCGACCAGCAGCTCGTCACTCGGACGCTCACCACCCGTGGCGACCTCGAGCCGGCGCAGCCCACGGCGGACGCGGCGCAGCGCGAGCGGATCCGCGCCGCCGAGCGGTGAGGAGAGCAGCATTTCGGTCAGTTCGGCGTCGAGCAGCGCGGGTTCGGCCGCGACGCGCAGCGCGACGAGCAGCGGCCGCACCGCGGGCTGGCGCGACAGTGGCAGCTCCTCGACGGCCGACGCGATCGGCACGCCCGCGGCCCGCAACGCGCGCTGCAGCACCGGGAACGAGCGCGTCGGGGAGCGCACGAGCACGCTCATCTCGTGCCACGGCACGCCTTCGACGAGGTTCGCGCGGCGGAGCTGGTCGGCGATCCAGCTCGCTTCGGCCGCCGGTGTCGGCATCAGGCGCACCTTGACCGTGCCCTCGCCCTTGCCGGCCGGGGTCGCCGCGCGGTGCTTCGACGCGCCGGCCATGCTCTTCGCGATCGCGGTCACCGCCTGGTGCACCGGGCCGTTCATCCGGTGCGCCTCGGTGAGCGTGAGGGTGCGCGTGCGCGCGGAATCGGCGGAGGCGAGCAGCCCCGGATCGGCGCCGCGGAAGGAGAACACGGTCTGGTCCGGGTCGCCGGCGAGCACGAAATCGGCCGCGCCGCCGCCGAGCCTGGCGAGCAGCCGGTACTGCAGCGGGTCGAGGTGCTGCGCGTCGTCGACGAGCAGGTGCCGGATCCTGGCCTGCTCGCGGGCGGCGAGATCGGGATCAGCGTCGAGCGCGAGCAGCGCGGCGGAGACCAGCTCGGCGGCGTCCATCGCGGGCGAGCCGGGGACGCCCAGCGCGTTGCCCCCCGCCCCCTGCAGCAGCGTGACCTCCTCGTACTGGCGCCAGAACGTGCCCGCCGCGACCCATTCGACGCGCTCCCTGCTGCGGCCGAGCTTGATCAGGTCCTCCGGGCCGAGCCCGCGTTCGGCGGCCCGCAGCAGCAGATCGCGCAGCTCCTCGGCGAACCCCGGCACGGCGAGCGCCGGGCGCATCTGCTCCGGCCAGTCGAAGGCGCCGACGTCGAGGTCGCCCGCGAGCAGTTCGCGGACCACGACGTCCTGTTCCGGGCCGGACAGCAGCCTCGGCGGCGGCATCCCGTCGACGGAAG
This sequence comes from Amycolatopsis minnesotensis, assembly GCF_039529815.1. Taxonomy (NCBI): domain Bacteria; kingdom Bacillati; phylum Actinomycetota; class Actinomycetes; order Pseudonocardiales; family Pseudonocardiaceae; genus Amycolatopsis; species Amycolatopsis minnesotensis. The sequence goes on from NZ_BAAANN010000020.1 coordinate 98,257, forward strand.
CCTGCAACCGCAGCAACCCGAACGCGTACGAGTGCACGGTGCGCACCACCGGCTCGCGCACCGTGCGCGGGGTCTCGTCGCTGATCAGGCGCCGGGTGATGTCGGCGCGTAGCGCGTCGGCGGCGCGGCGGGACGCGGTGAGCACCAGCAGGTTCTCGGGGTCGACGCCACCGGCGATCCGCGCGACGGCGAGTTCGACGAGCAGGCTCGTCTTCCCGGTGCCCGGCGCGCCGAGCACCCGCTGGAACCCTTGTGGCGCTTCGAGCAGGCGCCGCGCGCCCTCGGGCCAGTCGTGCCGTGGCGGAGCCCCGGTGGCCGCGCGGACCAGCCGCGCGCTCACCTGACCGGCCCTCCCTCGCTGCACCTCTTGATTGCACCATGCCCACCCCGCGGACCTGCGGCGCCATGCCCATCCGGGGTGCGGCACAGTGGTCGCATGGACGAGCAGCTGCACGAGCGAATCCGCGAGGTGGTCGCCGACGTGCCGCCGGGCAAGGTCGCCACCTACGGCGACATCGCGGCGATCGCCGGCGCGTCGACGCCGCGGCTCGTCGGACGGGTCCTGTCCGAGGACGGCAACGACCTGCCGTGGCACCGGATCCTGCGCGCGAGCGGGATTCCCGCGCCGCACATCCGGCACCGCCAGCTCGAACTCCTGCGCGCCGAGGGCGTGCTCGCCGACGGCGACAAGGTGAGCCTGCGCAAGTACCGCTGGCACGCGTCGTAGGTCACGCTGGTCTCGGCCTTGCCAATCAGGTTAGCCTTGCCTAATGACGACCGAGGCACGCACGAACCGGCCGGCCATGGCGTACGACACGCTGCGGGTCAGCCGCCTGGCACGGCTGACCCCGCACATGGTCCGGATCACCCTCACCGGGCAGAACCCGGCGTCAACGCTCGATATCGGGCCGGACCAGTACACGAAGGTCTTCTTCCCGCTGCCCGGCCAGCGGCGCCCGGTCGTGCCGCCGCCGCTGGAAAGCACCGACGGGGTGCTCAGCTGGTACCAGCGGTACCTCGCGATGCCCGACGCGCTCCGGCCGCCGATGCGCACCTACACCGTGCGCGCGCAGCGGCCGTCGCTCGGCGAACTCGACATCGACTTCGTGCTGCACCCCGAACACGCCGGGCCCGCGTCGGAATGGGCCGCGAAGGCCGCGCCCGGCGACGAAATCGGCTTCCTGTGCCCGCCGTACGCGTTGTACGACCCCCAGCCCGGCGCCGCGTGGCAGCTGCTCGTCGGCGACGAATCCGCGCTTCCCGCGATCGGCTCGATCATCGAACGCCTCGACGATGGCCAGTCGCTGCGCGCGTTCGTCGAGGTGTCGGGCCCCGCGGAGGAACAGCGCTTCGAAACCCGCGGCGAAGTGCAGGTCGACTGGGTGCACCGCGGCGACCGCCCGCACGGCGAAGCCGTCGTCGACGCCGTCAAGGCCGCCGAATTCCCCGAAGGCGAGCCCTACGCGTGGATCTCCGGCGAGGCGGACCTGGTGAAGTTCACCCGGCGCCACCTCGTCCGCGAACGCGGCATCGACAAGCGCTCGATCACGTTCACCGGCTACTGGCGGCGGGGACGCACCGAAGAAGACAACGGCCGCGAAAACATCCGCCGCGCCGAAGCGGGCGAACCCCTCGTCGACGAGGACTGACCTGCCCCGGTTCCGCCCGTGATGGCCAGCATGACGGCACTTCGTCGGCGGGGATCGCCGTCCCCGACGGATGCTTCTCCAGAGGTCGGCGAGGTCCGCCGCGCATGCCCCGAAGGGGCCCTTGAGGAAATCTGACGCCGCGAAGGACGCCTTCAGGGCATCAGGCATCACCACAACACACACCGCGAGGGGCGAAATCGCGGCGTCAGATTCCCCCAAGGCGACCTTCAGAGACCACGGGCAAGCACCGTCGCCGTCACGGGACTCGGAGCGCTCAGGGCAGTGCGACGAGGAGTTTCACCAGTGCGCCGAGGCGTTGCCGGTCGGGTTGCACGGTGGGCACGCCGAGGTCCGCGAGCGGGGCGGCGGTGACCGCGCCGACGCAGGCGCACGTGACCGGCCCGGCCCGCAGCGCGCCGACCAGTTCCTCGTAGCGCCCGTGCGCCCGTGCCAGGTTCAGGAAGTTCACGGCGGCGGGCGCGCTCGTGAACGCCAGCGCGCGCACCCGGCCGTCGAGCACGCCGTCGACGAGGTCGAAGACGCGCTCCGGTTCGGCCGGGTCGCGCCAGCGGTACGGCTGCACCTCGACGACGTCGGCACCGGCGGCCCTCAACGCGGACGTGTGCTCCGGCAACGGCGAGCCGTGCAACTGGACGGCGACCCTCGCACCGTCCACCCCGGCCTCGGCCAGCTCCCCGAACAGCTCGGCGTTGGTTTCCGCCGGTGACGAGTACTCCTCGCGCAGCCCGGCACCGCGCACCGCGCCGCACGCCTTCGGCCCGCGCGCGAAGATCCGCGAACCGCCCAGCGCCGCGACGAGCCGGTCGCGAAGGCCCCATCCTTCGGCGGCCTCGGCCCAGCCCCGGAACCCCGCGCCGGTCGTGACGGCCGTGAAGGCGACGGGGCGCGCGAGTACGTCCTCGGTCGCTTCGCGCAGGCGCTCGTCGTCAGGCAGCGGCACGATCCGGAGCGCCGGCGCGTGCCACACGGTCGCACCGTGCCGTTCGAGCGCGGCCGCGAACTCCTCCGCCCGCCGCTCGGCGGTGATCCCGATCGTCATACCCGCCAGCTCACGCATAAGCGGCCCCCATTTCCGCGATCCGCTCGGCGAGCCGCGCCCGCAGCTCCGGCGGCCCGAGCACCTCCAGGTCGGGGCCGAACCGCAGCAGCTCGCCCACCGCCGACTCGCCCGGTTCCACCGGAAGGTCCACTTCGATCCACCCGTCCTCGCCGGAGCCGCGTTCCGCTTCGCGGACGGCACGGGCACCGACCGCCCCGGTGTAGAACGGCGCCAGCATCCGCGCCTTCGGCGACATCCGCACGTGCGCGATCCTCGGGAACATCCGCTGCTCGAACTGCTCGGACCACTGCCGCCAGTACTCGCCGAGGTCGAAGTCCGCCGGCCGGTCGAACGGTTCGCCGAGATCGGTCAGTTCGAGGATGCGGGACACCCTATAGGTCCGGTCACTGCCCTCGCACCGGCCCGCGAGGTACCAGTTGCCCGCCTTGAGCACCAGCCCGAGCGGGTCGAGCACGCGCTCCACGATCCGCTGCCCCCACCGCTCGTAGCGGATCCTGACCCGCCGCGCCTGCCAGACCGCCTCGGCGACCGCGGAGAGCACCGGCAGGCTCTCGATCCCGCGGTGCCACCCCGGCACATCGAGGTAGAACCGTTCGGCGACCTTCCCCGCCCGCGTTCGCAGCTCCTCCGGCATCGCCGCGTACAGCTTGAGCTGCGCCGCGGCGAGCACGGTCCCGAGCCCGAGTTCGGCCGCGGCGACCGGCAGCCCCGCCAGCGACAGCGACTGCGCCTCCTCCTCGGTCAGCCCGGTCAGCCGCGTGCGGTACCCGTCGACGAGCTGGTAGCCGCCTGCCCGCCCGCGATCGGCGTAGACCGGCACGCCGGAGGCGGAAAGCGCCTCGATGTCCCGGTACACCGTGCGCACCGAAACCTCCAGCTCGGTGGCCAGTTCTTCGGCCGTCATGCGCCCGCGGTTCTGCAGCAGCAGGAGTACCGAGAGCAGTCTGCTCGCCCGCATCGGTCCAGTATGCCCGGCATACCTGACACGAGGTGACAGGTATGCCGTCCCATGATGGACTTGACACCCGACGAGAGGAGCATCCGTGGACCGCCGCCAGGTGCTGGCGTACCGGATCGCGGCGCAGGGCCTGCACCGCGAGCACGGCGGTGCCGACACAGCCGCCTCGCTCGCCGTGTTCGACCTCGGCGTGCAGGACGGCGCGCGCGACGTCGCGCTGCTCGCGCTCACCGCGAGGCTCGACCGCATACCGTCCCTTGTGGACGATCCCGCGCTCGTGCTCGTGTGGTCGCACCGCGGCGCGCAGCACTACCACCGGCGCGCCGACCTGCCCGCCGTCACACGGGCCTTGGTGCCGTTGAACGAAGCCGATGCCATGGCCCGCCTTGGCTGGCGGGCGAAGCAGGCGGCGGAAGCCGGGATGACGGCGACGGACGCGCTGTTCACAGCGGCGCGCGCGATGCGCGAGGTGGTACCCGGCCCGACCGGCAAGGGCGCGGCGAGCACCGCGATCAGCAAGCTCGTGCCCGAGGCGCTGACCTACGCCTGCCGCGGCTGCCAGGCGACGCACATCCTCGAAAACCTCTTCCGGCTCTGCTCGCTGCCCGGCGGGGTCCGGCTGGTCCCCGGCGAGTCACCGGCGACGCTCGCCCCGCTCGAAGGCCGCGGGCGCATCGGCACGAAACCGGATCCCGCCGCGGTGACGGCCACCATCGCCGCCTACCTGACCTTGCACGGCCCGGCCACCGCCGGTGCCGCGGCCGGGTTCGTCGGCACGTCGGCGGCGTCGGCCAAGGCCGTGCTGCCGGATCTCGTCCCGGTCGACGTCGAGGGCAAGCGCGCCCTCATCGCACCGGAAAACCTTGCCGCGCTGGAAAGTCCGCCCGAGCCCGACCTCGTCCGGCTGCTGCCGCCGTGGGATCCGTTCCTGCAGGCGAGGGACCGCGACGTACTCGTCCCCGATCGCGCACTGCAGAAGGAAGTGTGGCGGATGCTCGGCAACCCCGGCGCGCTCCTCGCCGACGGCGAGATCAGCGGCGTGTGGCGGTCGAAGACGAGCGGCCGCCGCCTCGACTTCACCGTGAGTCCTTTTTGGACGATTTCGGTGGCGGCGCGGAAAGCGGCCGGGGAAGAAGCGGCGCGGATCGCGGCGGCACGCGGGTTCACCGACGTCCGCGTCGCGTGGTGACGCTCAGACGAGCTCGCTGACCTCACGGGCCGCGGCGCGGAGGCCGTCCAACGCGGCCCGCGTCGCCTGCGGTGACAACGCGTGCGCCGCCAGCCGGAACAGCATGGCGCGCAACAACATCTGGGGCCATTCCGGCAGGTGCGACCACCGGTGCAGCAGCTCGATCCCGGCACCGCCCCACGCCAGCGCGTCGACCGCGACCACCGCCGCCGACCACTCCGCCGGCCGGTAGTACGGGCTGAAGTCCACGATCCCCGGCGCCGCGTCCCCGTCGAAGAGCACCGCGCCGAACAAATCACCGTGCACGACCTGATCCGGGCTCGACACCGGGCGCCGCGCGCCCGCGAGCACCTCGAACCACCGGCCGCCCTTGTGCTCGTCGATCGGCGTTTCGAGCTCGCCCCACGCGATGCGGTCGGCGATCGCGTCCACGTCGTCCCGATCGTCGAGGAAGGCCGGTTTCGGCACGCCTTCGGTGGCGCGCGCGAGCTTCACCGCGGCGAGCATGGTGTCGTCGTAGCGGTGTTCGGCACGCCCGGTGATGAACCTGTTCGCCGCCCAGCCGCCGACGATCAGCCTGCCGTCGGTCGACCGGACCGGCCGCGCCACCCGCAGTTCGGGCACGTCGGCCGCTTCGAGCGTGCGCGCCGCCCACGCCGCCTTCGGCTTCTCCGCCACCGGCTTCAGCACGACCGGCCCGCACCGCCACGCGGTGGTGCCGGGAATCGGCTCGGCGTCCCCCGCGGTCACGCCGAACGCCGCGCAGGCGTGGTCCGGTGGACGTTCTCGGGAGGTCGGCACAGCGCTCGACGGTACCGGGCGAAACCGCTCCGCGGTGCGGCTGGCTCGGAATTCTCCGAACCCCGCACGGATGCGACGGCGGGCCGGCACGCTGCCGCGCATGACCGGGACTCCTCGCCGTACACCGCGCGGCCAAAGCCCGGCCTCTGCTGGGCGAGCGCGATCGGCGTCGCCGGGCTGCTCACCGTCGACCGGGACTTCAGCCAGTTCGCCTCGTTCTTCCGGTGACAGCGAAAACGGCGGGGCCCCGCTCAGGGGTTCCCGCCGTTTTCACCGCTGAACGTCAGTACGTCGGCAGGCTCTGGTCGATCTGCTTCGCCCACGCCAGCACGCCGCCACCGAGGTGGGTAGCGTCCTTGAACCCGGCCGAGTGCAGCGCCGCCAGCGCCTCGGCGGACCGGGCACCCGACTTGCAGTGCAGCACGATCGGCTTGTCCTGCGGCAGCTCGGACAGCGCCTCGCCGGAGAGGAGCCGGTCCTTCGGGATCAGCTTCGCGCCCTTGATGTTCACGATCTCGTACTCGTGCGGCTCGCGGACGTCGATCAGCTCGAAGGCGTCGCCGTTGTCGAACTTGGCCTTCAGCTCCGCCGGGGTGATCGTGCTGCCCGACGCGGCGCGCTGCGCGTCGTCCGACACCACGCCGCAGAACGCGTCGTAGTCGATCAGCTCGGTGATCTTCGGCGTCTCCGGGTCCTTCCGGATCTTCACCTCGCGGTAGCGCATCTCCAGCGCGTCGTAGCTGACCAGCCTGCCCAGCAGCGGCTCGCCGATACCGGTGATCAGCTTGATCGCCTCGTTCACCATGATCGAGCCGATCGACGCGCACAGCACGCCCAGCACGCCGCCTTCGGCGCACGAGGGGACCATGCCCGGCGGCGGGGGCTCGGGGTAGAGGTCGCGGTAGTTGAGGCCCTTGCCGTTCGGGGCGTCCTCCCAGAACACGCTGGCCTGGCCCTCGAACCGGAAGATCGAGCCCCACACGTACGGCTTGCCGAGCAGCACCGCGGCGTCGTTCACCAGGTAGCGCGTGGCGAAGTTGTCGGTGCCGTCGAGGATCAGGTCGTAGTCGCGGAAGATGTCGAGCGCGTTCGAGCTCTCCAGCCGCTGCGTGTGCAGGTGCACCTGGACGAACGGGTTGACCTCGGCGATCGACTCCTGCGCCGACGCGGCCTTCAGCTTGCCGACATCGGACTGGCCGTGGATCACCTGGCGGTGCAGGTTCGACTCGTCGACCTCGTCGAAGTCGACGATGCCGAGCGTGCCGACCCCGGCCGCGGCCAGGTACAGCAGCGCCGGGCTGCCGAGGCCACCGGCGCCGATCACCAGCACCTTCGCGTTCTTCAGCCGTTTCTGGCCGGTCATCCCGACATCCGGAATGATCAGATGACGGCTGTAGCGGGCCACCTCGTCCTTGGTGAGTTCGGCGGCCGGCTCGACGAGCGGCGGCAGTGACATGGGTCCTCCATCGTGGTTCACGAGCATCCCAGTATGCCCAACGCACAAGGGCAAGCCAGCCTTCCCGGCGTCCACATGGTGGACATCAGTTCGGCTTCGAATCCCCGACCTCGAGATTGGGCCACGGGTTGAACCGGCACGTCTTCCCGTCCGCCGGAACGGCCTTCGAGTTGTACTGGTCGACCTGGTTGAGCTGCGCGACGTAGTTGTTCGCGACGCCGAAGGTCTGCTGCATCATCACCGGCGCGAGCCCGCCGTTTTCCTTGCAGCCGACGTGGCTCTTGCCCACCGCGTGCCCGACCTCGTGGTTGATCGCGTAGATCCGGTAGTTGCCCATGTCGCCGCCGAACGCCTTCGCGCCGCGGATCCAGCGGGAGAGGTTGATCACCACGCGGTGGTCGAAGCCCTTGATGTAGCACGACGTCGGGTACGGGATGTCGAAACCGCACACGTCGGGGCGCTTGGTCGTGTTCAGCGTGGTCAGGCTCACCCGGAAGTCCGGGTCCGGCGAGTTCGCGCCGACGCGCTGGAAGGACACGCCGCCGGTCCCGGTCCAGCTCCTCGGGTCGGAAAGGATGTTTTCGACGATGTTGCCGAAGGTGTCGTCGCCCTGCAGCTCGGCCGGGTCGATCCCGTCCTCGATGTCGACCGTGTAGGTGTACAGCTTCCCGCCGGTGCCGATCTTCTTTCCGGCGCCAGGCGGGACCGCGACGGTGTGGTAGGTGCCCTTGCCCGCCTCGGTGACGTTGCCGCCGTTCGGCAGCTCCGCGGTCGGGATGCTCACGTTCACCGGAGCGGCGGGGCGTTCCGTCGGCCCGCCGTCGCCCTGGCCGTTCGCCTGCCCCGGCGCGCCCTGCGTCGTCTCGGTGAGCGGTTCCGGCGGGCCCGTCGCGGTGTTGAACACCACCAGCGCCGTGATCACCACCAGCACCGGCAGCGCGTACACCCGCCAGCCGTAGGTCTTCGTCAGCTTCGCGAGCCCGCTCTTCTTCTTGCGCGGGCGCTTCGGCTCGTCGTCGGGGTCCTCCTGCGGCCGCCAGGAGGCGCTCAGCGGCTCGCTCGTGGTGCGCCGGGAGCCGGGGCGGTAGCGGTCCTCACCGAGCCGGACCTTCGGCGCCGGACGCGGCCGGTACTGCCCGGAACGCGACGCGCTCGCGCCGGAAGGAGGGAGGGGGGACCGGCGGGGCAACGGCGGGTACTGGTCCCGCGACGCGTTGCCTCGCACCTCGTGCGGCGGCCGGTTCACGGCTCCCAGGGTGCCATACGCACACCGTGACGCAGGCGGCGACTGGCGCATCACACAGCGAAATCACCCCGGAAACACCTCACCCCCGCACAGAGGGCCGCGACGCCTGCCAGGTGCCGTTCTCGACGGACTCCCACATCCCGAGCACGGCCTTCGCGACGGTCACCGGCCGCTCCATCTGCGCCACGTGCCCGGTCTTCGGCAGCACCAGCAACCGGGCGTCGCCGAGCAGCCGCGCCGTCCTCGGCGCCCGCCGCACCGAGATGACCCGGTCCCGCTCACCCCAGACGACCAGCGACGGCACCCGCACCGCCGGCGCGACCGCCCACAGCGACTCCGCGCCGCGGGCGAACCACGTGCGGAAGACGCCGAACATGCTCTGCGCCAGCGCGGGCGCCGCCCAGGCGAACTCGGCGCGCGCCCCGTGTTCGTCGGCCAGCTCGCCGAGCCGCTGCTCCGGAAACGCCGACGGGTCGGCGAAGCACAGCTTGATCACCTGGGCCGCGCGCTCCCGCGGCCCCAGTGCGGCGAGCTGCCGCCGCACCCCCGGCCCCACGAACGGCAGGTACGCCAGCGCCATCCTCGGGTCCGCCAGCCGTCGCGGGTCCGGCCTGCGATCCGGCATCGCGGGCGAGATCAGCGTCAGCGTGCGGACCAGCTCGGGGTGCTTCGCCGCGAACAGCAGGCAGATCGCGCCGCCCATCGAGTTGCCGAGCAGGTGCACCGGCCCCTCCCCGAGCCCCGAGATGAATTCGGCGAGCAGCTCGGCGTGCGAGGCGAGCCTGAAGTCGAACCCCGGCGGCGGCTCCGAGAACCCGAACCCCGGCAGGTCGACCGCGATGCCACGCGCGAACGGCGCGAGCTGCGTGGAGAGGTCGGTCCAGTTCGTCGACGAGCCACCGAGGCCGTGCACGTAAACGACGGTCGCCTCGCCGTCGCTGTCCACGCGGCGGACGTGCAGCTTGCCGCCCGCGACCTGCTCCATCGCGCCCGGCCACGGCGAAGTGGTCTGGTCCAGCGGCGGCAGCGCGGTACTCGACAGGGGCACATGGGTGACTGCGGGTTCCGGCACACTGCCAGAATGCCTGATTCCCGGGCGGGATTTGGCGGACCGGGCATACCGGCGAGTAATGTCGGGGCAGCTCCGTACGGGTGGCAACCCCGTCCGCCACGGTGCGCGAACACACCGAGGGAGGCACCTATGGCCGACATGACCGCGACGGGAGCACAGCCCCGTGGGGTCCGCCTGCCGAGGACCGAACGGCGCGCGCAGCTGCTCTCCGCCGCGCAGAAGGTCTTCGCGGCCAACGGCTACCACGCGGCGGCCATGGACGAGATCGCCGAACAGGCAGGCGTCAGCAAACCGGTCCTCTACCAGCACTTCCCCGGAAAGCTCGACCTCTACATCGCGCTGCTGGAAAGCCACGTCGACGAGCTCGTCAGCCGAGTCCGCGGCGCGCTCGACTCCACCACGGACAACCGCCAGCGCGTCCCCGCGACCGTCGGCGCCTTCTTCGACTTCGTCAGCAACGACGCGGGCGCCTTCCGCATGGTCTTCGAATCCGACCTCCGCGGCGAGCCCGCCGTGCAGGACGCCGTCGACAGGGCCACCTCCGCCAGCGTCGACGCCATCACCGACACCATCACCGCCGACGCGGGCCTCGACGAGGACAAAGCGCGCCTGCTCGCCGTCGGCCTGGTCGGCCTCAGCCAGGTCAGCGCCCGGTTCTGGCTCGCCCACCACAGCACCATGAGCCGCGAAGAAGCCGTCGCGCTCACCGCCAACCTCGCCTGGCGAGGCATCGGCGGCGGCTTCCCCCTGCAGCACTAGCTTTTTTATCGGTCGTCAGAATTTGCGCTGCCAGGGCGCGGCTCCCAGCTCAACCCGCCGGTTTGTCGCGGGGTGCGCCCTGCCATCGCAAATTCAGAGGGCCCAGGGGGCCCTGCGACCGACTTGCACGCTCCCGGCGCGCGGGGCGCGCCGGATCGCCGGGTGGGTGGCTGGGTTTTGCATGACCGCGCCTTCGGCGCGGGCCTCGCGGCACTCGGATGTGTAGGCGGGCGAACGCATCGGTGCGCTCCCGGCTCCCGCGCCTCCGGCGCGGACAGTAGGCGGGCGAAGTGGACCGCCAAGTGCATTTAGCGGGCTAAACGTCGTCGGTGTGGGGCGAGCAGGGCGGGGTCGCCGAAGTGCAGTTAGCGGGCTAAACGTCGTGGCGGGGCGAAGTGGGGCGTAGCGGGCGGGGCAGGCAAGGCGGCGGGCGGGCCGGATGCTGTGAAGGCCACCTTGACGGCGTCGAGTGCCGTCAAGGTGGCCTTCAGGGGTCGAAAAGCGAGCCGCGGAGTCAGGCGCGCGTGGCGGCGCGCGCGAGCAGGGCGCGAACGTGGCGGGCTACTTCGGGGCCGCGTTCTTGCGGGAGCATGTGGCCCGCGCCGGGGAAGCGGATGAACTCGGCGTCCGGCAGTTCCTCGGCGATGACGGCCGCGTGCGGGACCGGGCACAGCCGGTCCTTTCCGCCCGCCATGACGACCGCGGGCACGCCGCGGAGCGCGGCGAGCGCCACGCGGCAGTCGTGCCGGGAGATCGCGTCCTGGAACCCGGCCACGCTCGCCGGATGCGCCCGGAGCAGCTGCGCGGCGACGGAGTCCAGATCGGCACGGCTCGGCCGGTCGCCGAACACCAGAAAGCGCGCACCGGGACGGACGACGGCGGGCTTCAGCGGCAGCCGGTCGCGCCGCTGGCGCGCGAGCAGTTTCGCGAGCTTGCGTTCGATCCTGGCCGCCCCGCCGCCCGCGATCCCCGGCAGGCCGAGGGTGATCCGGTCCATCTCCCCCGACGACGTCGCGACGAACGCGACACCGTCGACCCGCCCCGACACCAGCTCGGGGTGCCGTTCGGCGAGCTTCATGATCGTCATACCGCCCATCGAATGCCCGGCGAGCACGAGCCTGCCCTCCGGCGCCTTCTCCCCGATCAGCTCCGCCAGGTCGTCCGCGAGCTGTTCGATCGTCGCCGTGCCCGTGCGAGCGGGCGCCGAAGCACCGTGCCCGCGCAGGTCGTAGGTGAGCCGCCGGACGGGCACCCCCAGCTCGGCGACGACCTTGTCCCACGTGTGGTGGTCCTGGGTCCAGCCGTGCACGAGCACCAGCGTCACCGCGGCGTCCTGCGGCCCGGTGAGCGTGAAGTGCAGCGCGGTGCCGTCGGCGGTGACGAACCGGTGCTCCCTGGCCGGGTCCCAGGACAGCGGTCCCCGGTGACGTGACCCCCTGGCCCTCGCCACCGCGTTTCGCGGGCTAACCGTCGTCATCGCCGCCTCACTTCGCGGGCAGCAGGAACGACTTGCGCCAGAACGTCATCCCCGGCGCGCCGACCAGCCCCGACTCCTGCAGGAACGGCATGATCTTGTCGCCTGCCCACTGGATCGTCCCCTGCCAGTTCGGGTTCGACAGCGCCGCGCGGACGCCCTCCTTCGGGCTGATCCCGACCGCCCGGTACACGCCGGGGTTGATGAACGCCCTGGTCACGAAGTACGAGATGAGCGCGATGATGAACCGCTGGTAAGCGATCTCCGCCTTGGACAGCTTCGCCATCCCGCGGGTCACCTCCTCGCGCGCGAACGTCACGTGGCGGGCTTCCTCGAGCACGTGGATGCGGTTGACCATGCGCACCAGCGGCTGGATCTCGGGGTCGTTCATCTGCTCGCGCTGCAGCCGGTCGAGCACCTCCTCGGCGACGAGGATCGCGCCGTAGCGGGCGGGGCCGTAGCTGATCGTCGGCATCAGCTTCGCGAGCTGGCGCAGCCACGGCACGGGGCCGTACGCCGGGCAGCCGATGCGGTCGGCCATGCGCGCGAACATGGTGGAGTGGCGGCACTCGTCCGCGATCTCCGTCAGCGCGTACTGGGCGTGGCTCGTCGTGGGGTCCTCGGCGTAGACCTCCTTGAGCAGCATCTGCATCAGGAGGATCTCGAACCAGAGGCCGGTGGTCGCGACGCTGGCGATCTCGTGCTTGCCGAGCTCGATGCGCTGTTCCTCGGACAGCTTGTCCCACAGCTTCGTGCCGTACAGGGACGAACGGTGCTCCGGGATGTAGCGCTTGCCCTCGACCAGCGGCGCGTCCCAGTCGATGTCGACCTCGGGGTCGTAGAACTTGTTGGCCGACGACTTGAGCAGCCGTTCCGCGGTCTTCTCGCGGCCGGCGTCGCCGAGGGTTCGCGTCATTGCCGACACCACCTTCCCTGTGACCCAGCTGACTGTAACTTCGAGTAACAGTTACCTCTGGTAGCATGACCTCCGTGATCGACCGTGTCAAGCGCACCAGCAAGCAGCCCCGCAAGCACCCCGCGGCCGAGGAGCCGAGCACCGGCGACGCCCGCCGGGACCGCTGGCGCAAGCACCGGATCGCCCGGCGGGCCGAGTTCGTGGAGGCCGCGCTGAAGGCGCTGGACGAGCACGGCCCCGACCTCGGCATGGAGCACGTGGCGGCGGCGGCCGGGGTCACGAAACCCGTGCTGTACCGGCATTTCGAAGACAAGGCCGATCTCTACGTCGCGCTCGGGCAGCGCGGCACGGAGATCCTCTTCGAGCGGCTCATCCCGGCCATCAACGCCGAGCTCGCGCCGGTGCCGAGGATCAGGATGGCGCTCGACGCGTTCTTCACCGTGATCGAGGAGCACCCGAACCTCTACCGCTTGCTGGCACGGGGCCGCTTCCAGGGCAAACCGGTCGATTCCGACGTCGTCGCGGAGGACAAGGAGCTCATCGCGACCGCGCTGACCGCGCTGCTCGGCGACTACATGCGGATGTTCAACATGGACTCCGGCGCGGCCGAGCCGTGGGCGCACGGGATCGTCGGCATGGTGCAGAACACCGGGGAATGGTGGCTCGACCGCCGCTCGATGGGCCGCGACAGCATCGTCGAATACCTCACCCAGATCATCTGGGCCGCGATCGACGGCCTGACCAGGCAGCAGGGCATCACGATCGACCCGAACCTGCCGCTCGAAGAGAACAAGATCATCCAGATGGCCTCGGCGAAGGCCGAGGCCGAATCCGACAGCGAAGCCGGATAGGGAGTTTCAGATGAGCGAGCACGAACACGACGAAGACGGCTACACCGGCGCGGCGACGCTGGCCGTCGACGGCGCGGAGCTCCCGATCGAAGTCGACCTGCGCGGGCACTTCCAGCCGATCGACGGCTTCTACCGCTGGTACGGCCGCATCACCGCGAACGAGGCGCTGAGCACGCTCACCGAGGGCAAGAAGCGCAAGGCCACGATCCAGACCCCGCACGGCAGCGCCGACGGCGAGATCTCCGACCCCGACCCGTGGGGCCGCTACCGCATCATGGGCACCAGCACGCCGCCGTTCCACGTGCCGACCTCGCTCGAGGAACTCGAAGAACTCGGCAGCTGACCCCAAGCACATGTCCCGGGGGATGCTCCCGCAGAGGTCAAGGTGAGGTCCGCCGCGCAATGCCCTGAAGGGAGCCTCCCGGGGAATCCGGGGAATCTGATGCCCCGAAGGGCGCCTTCGGGGCGAGAGCGTCGAGCGAAGCGGGCCGGTCAGCCGACCTTGTTCGCGGCAGCCGAGACGTCCATCAGCGGTTCCGAGCTGCGCTGGGCCGGGACGCGGCCGCGGAACGCGTAGTCCGGCCACCGGGTCGCGGTGTGCAGGAGCCATTCCAGCGGCCCCTTGCCGACCCATTTCTTCCACGCCATCGCGCCGACGAGCGCCACCGCGGAGAAGCTGAAGAACCGGCCGAGGCTGAACGGGTCGACGTTCTGGTCGAGGGTCCCCCACAGCAGGTAGATCGCGATGAAGTGGAAGACGTACGCGCTCAGGATCACCGAGCCGAGATCGGAGAACGGCCGGAGCAGCTTGCCGAACCGCGCGCCGGCCAGCTGGCAGCCGCCGATGACCGCGGCCGCGACGCCGAGGCAGCCGACGAAGTCGAACGGCGTGTAGGCGTGCGCGCTGGACACCAGCTCCCAGGCGAGCGAGGTGGTCGGCGGAGTGCCGTGGATGTTGTAGCTGTTCTGCGCGTAGAACTGCTCGGGCGTGATACCCGCCTGCGCCGCGGCGGGCGCCAGCGACGCGTAGATCTGCCGCATGCCGCCGAACACCGAGGTCGCCAGCCACGACGAGCCGTAGGCGAGCACGGCGAGCGCGGTGCCGCCGAGCATCAGCGCGCGGTTGACCAGGCGCGAGGTGAGGTCGAGCCTGCCGATCGCCATCCCGGCGAAGACGTAGGTCATCAGGCCCAGTGCCGGGAACGCCCCGGTCAGCACGAGGCTCAGGAGCACCTCGGGGAGATCGCCGATCTGCCGGATCTGGTCGAACGTCGGGTCCGGCAGCATGTAGAGCAGGTCGCGCGGGGCGACGGCCGCGCGGACGAAGTACGACACGAACGGCACCACGACGGCGAACACCCCGGCGAGGATGAACAGCGCCTTCGCGCGCAACCGCAGGAACGGGATCGCCGCGACGAAGCACACGCCGTAGTAGGCGAGGATGACGAGGTAACCGGTGCCGAGGTTGGTGAGCCACAGCCCGAGCGCCAGCAGCAGCGGCGCCCTGGTGCCCAGCCGCCAGGCGACCTTGGTCTTGCCGACGCCGGTCTTCGGGTGGCGCCCGCCGGACATCAGCGCGATGGAGAGCCCGGACAGGACGGCGAACAACGCGGCCGAACGCCCCTCGAAGGGGCTGAACAGCACGCCGATCCCGCCGCGCGACGGATCGGGCCCGAGATGCGCGGCGTACATGCCGATGACCGCGACACCGCGGGCCACGTCGATCCCGGTGAGCCTGCCGCCCCCGCTGCCGGAGCGGGCGGCGGGGCGACGGCCGGGTGCACGCCGCGTACTCGCCCGGCGCTCTTCTGTGACGGTAACGCCGTCCACCTCATCTCTCAGCTCGCCGGGGCCGTTACCAGAAGAATCGTCCCTAACGTAACTGAGAGGGTCCTGAGATTGCGCGGTGACGCACCTGTGACCTGACCTGTGTAGGTGCTGTGGGCGTCCGCACAGTCGAACGAAACACCAGCTCAGGAGCCTACGGCGAACCCGACCTTGCGCACCTCGGAGGGTGCGATCTCGACATAGGCGATCCGGTCGGCTGGCACCAGGAACTTCCGGCCCTTGTCGTCGTCGATCCGGAACACCCCGTCGGCGGCCTTCAGCGCGTCGGCCACCAGCTTCTCCACGTCCTCGGGAGACTGGCCGCTGGACACCACCAGCTCACGGGGGGTGTCCTTGATGCCGATCTTGACCTCCACGTACGACCTCCGCTTGTTCCGTGCTGATTGACTAGGCACGAGGCTAGCCGAGTCCGAGCGCCTGCATGCGCTTGCCGTGCCCCTGCTGCAACCGGCGGAACAGCCCGGCGATTCCCGAAAGGTCACCGGAGCCGCTGATGATCAACTCCGCGAGCCCGTCCCGTTCCGCCACCACGTACTGGGCCTGCGTCAACGCTTCGCCGAGCAGCCTGCGGCCCCACAGCGCGAGCTTGTCGCGGGTCTTGGGGTCGGCCGCGATCCCGGCGGCGACTTCGCGCTCGGCGAACGCGGAATGACCCGTGTCGGCGAGGACGGTGAGCACCAGTTCCTTCGCTTCGGGGTCGAGCCAGCTGGCGACCTCGCGGTAGAAGTCGGCGCCGAGCCCATCGCCGACGTAGGCCTTCACGAGTGATTCGAGCCACGATTTCGGCGCCGTCGCGGCGTGCCAGGCGTCGAGGTAGTCGACGAAGGGGGCCATCGCGTCCTCGACCGCGAACCCGCGATCGGACAGGTACCCGGCGAGCAGGTCGTAGTGGCCGATCTCGGCCGCCGCCATGGACGCCAGCGCGGCGCGCCCGGACAGCGTCGGCGCGGACCGCGCGTCCTCCGCCATCCGGTCGAACGCGGCGAGCTCGGTGTAGGCGAGCACGCCGAGCAGGTCCACCATGCCGTCGCTGAGCTTTTCCTTGGCCTCGGTCACGGATCACAGCGTATCGCCGACCGGCGGGTGACCTCGCCCACGCCAGATGAGCTGGGGATACCGGTCGGGGTGGGTCGACGGGGTACACTGCGCGAAGGATCAAGAGGATCCGCCCTGCTTCGGCGCGCCCGTCCGGCTCGGACATCGTGTTGACGGGGAACCACCGGAGTGAACCGGGTGGCGGCCGCGATGGCCGGAACGGCCCGTCCTTCGGGTGGGTGCCGGCGGCGCGCGAATTCGCGCCGGTTCACCGAGAAAACAGTGCGTGCACGCCTCTGAGAAGGCATTCCCGCTCGAAGCACCGCAAGCGGTCGAGTGTCGAGACGTGACCAGGCAGTGCGCGCTGGCACGAGAGAGGCTGATCATTCTGTCCACCACCCCCGAATCGACGGATACGACCGAAAACCCCGTCGAGCTCGAACACCTCGAAAGCGGCCTTCCCGAGACCGACCCGTCCCACCCGCTGCAGGCGGGGGCCCCGGTCGAGCCGGAGTCGCCCACCTTCGCCGAGTTCGGCGTCCGCCCCGAGATCGTGCGGTCGCTGGAGGCCGCCGGTATCGAGCGGACCTTCGCCATCCAGGCGCTGACGCTGCCGCTGGCGCTGGCCGGCAACGACCTCATCGGCCAGGCCCGCACCGGCATGGGCAAGACGCTCGGCTTCGGCGTGCCGCTGCTGCAGCGCATCACCACCCCCGGTGACGGCACCCCGCAGGCACTCGTCGTGGTGCCGACGCGCGAGCTGTGCCTGCAGGTCACCCACGACCTCACCGACGCGGGCAAGCACCTCGGGGTGCGCACGCTCGCGATCTACGGCGGCCGCCCGTACGAGCCGCAGATCGAGGCCCTGCGCAAGGGCGTCGACCTGGTGATCGGCACCCCCGGCCGGCTACTCGACCTCGCCGAGCAGCGCCACCTGGTGCTGGGCAAGGTCTCCGGGCTCGTCCTGGACGAGGCCGACGAGATGCTCGACCTCGGCTTCCTGCCCGATATCGAGCGCATCCTGCGGATGGTGCCCGACGCCAGGCAGACCATGCTGTTCTCGGCCACCATGCCCGGCCCGATCATCACGCTGGCCAGGACGTTCCTGAACCAGCCGACGCACATCAGGGCCGAGGAGAACGACGCGGGCGCGATCCACGAGCGCACCACGCAGTTCGTCTACCGCGCGCACTCGATGGACAAGCCGGAGCTGGTCGCGAAGGTCCTGCAGGCCAAGGACCGCGGGCTGACGATGATCTTCACCCGTACCAAGCGCACCGCGCAGAAGGTGGCCGACGAACTGGCCGAGCGCGGGTTCGCGGCGGCCGCGGTGCACGGCGACCTCGGGCAGGGCGCGCGCGAGCAGGCGCTGCGGGCGTTCCGGTCCGGCAAGGTCGACGTGCTGGTGGCCACCGACGTGGCGGCGCGCGGGATCGACGTCACCGACGTCACCCACGTGCTCAACTACCAGACGCCGGACGACGAGAAGACCTACGTGCACCGCATCGGCCGCACCGGCCGCGCGGGCAAGACCGGTGTCGCGGTCACGCTCGTCGACTGGGACGAGATGCCACGCTGGAAGCTGATCTCCGACACGCTCGGCCTCGACAAGCCGGAGCCCGTCGAGACCTACTCGACCTCGAAGCACCTGTTCACCGACCTCGGGATCGCCGAGGACGCCACCGGCAGGCTGCCGCTGGCCAAGCGCACGCGCGCCGGGCTGTCGGCGGAGCCGGAGGAGAAGCTCGGCGGCCGCAAGCGCGATCGCGAGCGCGGCGGCAGCACCGCCAAGACCCGCCAGCCCCGCCGCCGGACCAGGGGCGACGCCGACGCCGCGGCCGAGGTCGAGGCCGCCGACGCGGCGAAGAAGACCGAGGGCCAGGAGGGCGAAGGCGCCGCGAGGACGCGTCGCCGCCGCACCCGGGGTGGCGCCAAGCCCGCCGCGGACGCGAACAACGCGCACTCCGGGCCCGCGCAGGAGAAGGAAACTGGCGAAAGCGGCGAGCGCCCGGCACGTCGCCGCCGCCGTCGTCGTTCCGGCAGCTCCAACAGCAGCGAAACACCCGCTTCGGCAGACTGAGCGCGTAACGCATTGGGCTGATCCCGGGAGCAGCAGACGTGAGCGAACCCGTGCAAGGGGGCAGGCACCGGCGGCCGAGCGGTGCCGAGCCCGCCCTCGGCACCGAGGACGTGCTCGGCACCGCGCCGGAAACCGCGGGGCCCGCGAAGCACGCCAGCCCGGAACGGGCGCGGCGTTCTCCGTGGAACTCGCGGCGGGACCGGATCATCGCGGTGGCCATCGCACTGGTCTGCCTCGGCGTGGCGGTCGTGGTGTGGGCAGGCAGCGACAGCAGGGCGACCGTGTCGGAGCAGGCCCCGCCGCAGCTCGGCACGATCGGCGCGCCCGGCAAGGTCCCCGGCTCGCTGACCGAGGCGTGGCAGGCGCCGAGCCCCGCGACACCGACTCCGGTGACCTCGAACTCCACCGTGGTGACCGGCGCCGGTGGCGAGGTCGACGGCCGCGACCCGGCGACCGGCGCGATCCGCTGGAAGTACGCGCGCGACATCCCGTTGTGCACGATCGCGGGCACCTGGTCGCGGGCGACCACGCTGTACCGCAACGGCGACTGGTGCAGCGAGATGACCCAGCTCGACACCGGCACCGGGCGCCGGACGGCGCAGCGCGACGGTGACGCGCAACCGGGCGGCGGGCTCGTCGACGACGGTTCCGCGCTCACCGCCTTCACGCCGACGCTGCTCAGCACCTGGCGCGACGACCTGGTGAAAACGGTCGAGTACGGCAAGGTCCCCGCGCTGATCAACGCGGACAAGCAGCCGAGGAAGGACTGCACCTACGGCTCGGTGGCGGCCGCCTCGAACCGGATCGGCGTGATCGAGCGCTGCGAAGGCGATCCCGGTGACCGGCTGACCGTCTACAAGGCCAACGGCAAGGAGTTCGACTCGCCGGAGGTCATCTACAGCGCGGTGACCGCGGGCAAGCAGGCAAGGCTGGTCGGGATGTCCGGCGAGGCCGCCGCGGTGGCACTGCCCCAGCAGCGGCTGCTGGTGCTCTACGGGCCGGACGGGAACCAGCGCGCCGCGTACCCGCTGACGGTGCCGGACGCCGATCTCGAGCAGGACCCGCCGAGCGGCGTGCCGTCGACCTCGACGACGAACAACGCGGTCTACTGGTTCACCGGCTCCAAGACCATCGCGCTGGCGAAGGCCGATCTTGCTCCACTGTGGACACTCGATGGCGCGCTCGGCCCCGGCACCACCTTCTGCGGGCAGCTCGTCGTGCCGATCAAGGGGGGTATCGCGGTGCTGGACGAGCGAACCGGCGCGACGATCCGCACGGTCGGCGTCGACCGGCACGGCTACGCGGGCCCGGTGCGGCTCGCCGCGTCCGGGCAGGTCCTGCTCGAACAGCGCGGCGACACGCTGGTGGCCCTGCGATGAGCACTACCGAAGAGGACCGCCAGGGTCAGCTGACGGCGCATTCGGCGAGCCGCGTCGACCTCGACGGCCGGTACGGCCCGATCGCGGCACTGCGCACGACGGCGCCGTCGGACGCCACGGTGCTGCTCGTCCCCGGGTACACGGGCTCGAAGGAGGACTTCGCGCCGCTGCTCGACGCCCTCGCCGAGGCCCGGTTCGAGGCCGTCGCGATCGATCTTCCCGGGCAGTACGAGTCCGGCGGCCCCGGCGACGAAACCGCGTACCTGCCCGCCGCGCTCGGCGAAGTGGTGGCCGGGCTGGTCACCGCGCTCGGCGACGGCGGGCGGCCGGTGCTGCTGCTCGGCCACTCCTTCGGCGGGCTGGTGGTGCGGGCGGCCGTGCTGGCAGGCGCGCCGATCGCCGGGCTGGTCCTGATGGACACCGGACCCCGGCACCTCCCCGACGGCATCCGCCGCGCGGCACTGGGGGTCGGCGAACCGCTGCTGCGCGAAGGGACCCCGGAAGGGCTCGCCGCCGCCTACGCGGTGCGGGAACAGGTGAGCGCCCGGTTCCCGGCGTGGGAGACGGTTCCGGCCGCGCTGAAGGACTTCTACCGGCGCCGGTTCACCGCGTCGAGCGCGCCCGGCCTGCTCGGCATGGCCATGGCGCTGCGCACCGAACCCGACCGGGTGGCCGAACTGGCCGAGGCGCTGCGCCGAGGCGGCACACCGTGCGCGGTCGTCGCCGGTGAAGGTGACGACGCTTGGAGCGTGCCGGAGCAGCAGGACATGGCGCGCCGCCTCGACGCGCCGTTCCTGTCGATCCCGGACAGCGCGCACTCCCCCAACACCGAGAACCCGGCAGGCCTGCTCGCCGCGCTGCTGCCCCGGTGGCGAACCTGGCTCGCCCTCTCCTGACGGCGACCACGCCCCGAAGGGCCCCCGCGGTCACCACCGCTGAAGGGCACTTTCAGGGAATCTGACGCCGTGTTCTCGGCCATCACAGCACGGAGCATGGCGCCGCGGGCCTCGCCTTGACCTCTACAAGAGCCTCTTCCGGACATCGGGGAGCGGGTCAGAACCACCAGAAGAAGACGAGGATTCCGGCGACGGCCGCGAGCAGCACGACGGCGGCGGCCCCGGCGACGGGTCCGGACCTGCGGTCGACGACCCGTTGCGCGCCCAGTGCGATCGCGGCGGCGACCGGGTGCGCCACCAGCGACGCCAGGCCGGGCCCTTCGGTGGGGCCGAGGAGTGCGAGCACACCGGCACCCAGCACCACGGCCGCCAGCACGACCATGCCCGCGGCCAGCGAGCCGGTGAGCCCGCGCCACCACCGGCGCGGACGCCTGCCGGGGTCGGCACCGCCCTCCGCGCGGTCCGCCGGATCCATCTCGGCACCATCGCCGGACTCGGACTCGGACCCGGCGGTACCGGCGGCATCGGCCGGCTTCACGGATTCCTTGGTGCCGGCGGAATCCCCTGGCTCGGCGGCGTCGGCGGATTCGGCGGCACGGTGACGCGGGCCGGGCAGCCTGCCTTCGTGCGACGCAAAGCTCACCGGTTCGAGCTCGTCGGTGTCGGGTCCCACCTGTCTCCTTCGTCCCGCGGTCGGGTGCGAATCGTTACGGCGCAAGCAAATCCCATGATTTCGAGGCGGGCGCGGCCTGCTGGCCCGCTGGGCAGCTCGGGCGGAAGTCGCACCACGAGCACCGTCTCGACGGACGCGGGGGAAACGCCGAGTCCGCGGCGTCCTGCTCGCCCGCGGCCTCCAGGGTATCGGTCGCGTTCCGCACGTCCCCGGCGGTCTCCTCGGCGCGTACGAGCTGGCGGCGCAGGCTGTCCGGGGTATGCTCCGCCGCCGCGATCGTGCCGCTGGGCAGGTGGTGCAGCTCCACGCGGTGGCACGGCATGCGCAAGGTCCGCGCGGCGGCGACGGCGTACATCGCGAGCGCCTGCGAGGCACGCGCCTCGTGCTCGTCGGGCGCGCGTTTGCCGGTCTTGTAGTCGACGATGACCAGCTCGCGGCCGCGCTGGTCGATCCGGTCCGCCCTGCCCTCGATGATCATCGTCGGGTTCGCGTGCTCGCCGGTCTCCGGGTTGACCGGCGCGGAGACCCAGCGCTCCAGGCCGACCGGGTCCATCTCGACGTCGTTCGACTCGACGTAGTCGGAGACCCAGCCCTGCGCGCGCTCGCGGTAGATCGCGGCCTGCGCCGCGTCCGCGAAACCGGCGTCCTTCCACTGCGCGGTGACCAGCGCGGCGGCGCGCTGCGGGGTCCGCTTGCGCACCGGCAGGTCGAACAAGGCGCGCAACGCGTTGTGCACGACCGCGCCGAGCGTGCTGTGCGCCCACGGCCCGGTGCGCTGCGGCGTGGGCCGTTCGAGGTAGGCCAGCCGGTAGCGGCGCGGGCAGTCGTCGAAGGTGGCCAGCCTCGCCGGGCTGACCTTGCTCAGCCTGCGCGGCTGGACGTCGAACTCGAACCCGATCTGCTCCACGGGCACCACGGTACGGGGCGCCGCCGACACAACTGGTGAGGGCGGGGGCCTCAGGGGGTCGCGATGAACCCGCGCACCGAGTTGGCCACGAGCTGGACCGCGATCGCGGCGAGCAGCAGGCCGGCGATCTTGGCGAGCAGCGTGATGCCGCTTTCCTTGATCACCCTGATCACCACGCCGGAGAACCGCAGGCAGATGTAGAGCACGAAGTGCACCATCACGATCGACGCGCCCAGCGCGATGTACGCGCCCGCGTGCCCGTCGGCCTGCCGGACGTACACGATCGTCGCCGCGATCGCGCCGGGCCCTGCCAGCAGCGGGGTGCCGAGCGGGACGAGCGCCACGTTGACGTCCTCGGCGACCTCCGGGTCGGTGCTGCCCTTGCCGGTCAGCAGGTCGAGCGCGATGAGCAGGAGCAGCAGCCCGCCGGCGCCCTGCAGCGCCGGGATGCCGATGCCGAGGTAGGACAGGATCGCCTGTCCCGCCACCGCGAACAGGCTGATCACCACCAGCGACACCAGCACGGCCTGCCGTGCCGCCTTCGCGCGCACCGCGGGCGACTTGCGCCCGGTGAGGCTGAGGAACACCGGCACCGTGCCGGGCGGGTCCATGATCACGATCAGCGTGATCGTGGCCGCCATGAACAGCTTGGCGTCGAAGAAGTCCGCGAGGTTCACGAACGGTCCCCGGTCCGCACGCGGGCGCCGGAGGCGCGCGAGACGAGCGCCTCGAACTGGCCGGGGTCGGTGGTCTCGGCGCCGATCCCGATGGTCTTGTTCGTGCCGTGGTAGTCGCTCGACCCGGTGCGCACCAGGTCGAGGTCGCGAGCGAGCGCGGACAGCTGCTCGCGCGCTTCGTCGTCGTGGTTCGGGTGGTCCACCTCGACACCGGTGAGGCCATGTTGCGCGAGCTTCGCGATGGTCTCCGCCGAAACCGTGTACCCGCGCGTATGGGCGAAGGCGTGTGCCAGCACGGTGACGCCGCCCGCCTCCGCGATCATCTCGATGGCGTCTTCGACCGGGGTGTCCTCGCGCGGCAGGTAGTAGCCGCGCTTGCCGCCGAGGTACTCGGCGAACGCCTCGTCGACCGTGCTGACCAGCCCGGCGCGCACGAGCGCCTGCGCGAGGTGCGGACGCCCCGCCGGGGAGTCCTCCGGCAGCAGGCCCATGATCTCGTCGGCGTCGACGGGCAGCCCGTCGGCCGCCATGCGCGCGGCCATCGCCCGCACCCGCGTGCGCCGTTCGAGCCGCAGGCGCTGCTGCTCGGCGACCACCCTCGGCGACTCGGGGTCGAACAGGTACGCCAGCAGGTGCACGCTGATGCCGTAGCCGTGGTCGTGCGCGGAGACGCAGGAAAGCTCCGCGCCGGGGACCACGGTCAGGCCGGGCGGCAGCGCGTCGAACGCCTCCTGCCAGCCCGCGGTCGTGTCGTGATCGGTGATCGCCACGACGTCGAGGCCCGCGCTCGCGGCGGCGCGCATCAGCCCGCCGGGACTGTCCGTGCCGTCCGAGGCGGTGGAGTGGGCGTGCAGGTCGATGCGCATCGATCACATTCTGACCGATGACGCAGGTCACCCGCCCGTCGGTACTGCTAGCCGACCATTTTCTTGCCTCGGGCGGCGCGCTGGGCCTTGATCATCGAGAACCGCTCCTGCTGCTTCTGCTTGTCGCCGAAGACGAGCTCGGAGATCGTGTCGTAGAACTCTTCGGGACGGGGCAGGTAGTCGATCTTGTTCAGCGCCTGGATCTGCCCCGCCGACTCGACGACCATCGTGCCGTAGCCGAACATGCGGCCGGTGGCGGTGCGCTCGTAGGTGAGGTCGGTGACCTTGCTGATCGGCATCATCAGCACTTTCGTGGTCAGCACGCCGGTGGTCATCACGAACCGCTTGTCGGTGACCACCAGCCGCTCGACCCACCACTCCACGACCTTGTAGGCGAAGCGGAGCACCACGAGCAGGGCCGCGTACCAGAGGATGTTCTGCACGACGTACATCGCGGGCGGCAGCAGGTAGGACACCATCACGCAGATGGCGATCAGCGCGATGGCCTCGAAGCTGTCCCACAACAGCACCGCCCAGTGCCGCCGGATCCGGATGACCCGTCGCTCGGTTTCGAGGAGGTACTCGTCGGGATCGCGTGGGGCGAACATCTGACCAGCCTAGCGCCGGTCAGCGGAAAATGTTGCTGACGAAGGTGATCACGGACTCCGCGGCGTCGCGCAGGAACTGGATGCTGTTGTTGACCAGACCCGCGGCATGTCCTGGCTGGGCGATCACGAAGAACAGAACCAACGCGATGGCTGCCAAACCAAGTAGCTTCTTCGCGTTCACAACGATCAATCCCGTCTCTTGCGTCGGCACCGGTCTTGCACGTTTCACAAATCTCTTACGTTGTACCGCACCGGACGGCGGCGCGGGAGGAAAGTCCCGCGCTTGGGTCAGTGCACCGCCGGAATTGTACCGCACAACTACTCTCCGTGTACAAGGTGGGCGTGCTCACCTCGGATAGCCTCGGAAAATGGATCCTGAAGCCCCCGAACCGGTGCGGTGCGTCGGCGGGATCGTGCACGACGGCGACGGCAGGCTGCTCCTCGTCCTCAGGGCGAACGACCCCGGCCGCGGCAAGTGGTCGCTCCCCGGCGGCAAGGTGGAGCGGGGCGAGACCGACGCCGAGGCCGTCATCAGGGAGATGAGCGAGGAAACCGGCCTGCTCGTGCGCCCCGGCGCGCTCGCGGGGACGGTCGTGCGGGGCCGGTTCGAGATCCACGACTACTTCTGCACGATTGCCGACGGTGATCTCCGCCCTGGTGACGACGCGTCGGCAACGCGCTGGGTCGACCCCCGCGAATACACCTCGCTGGAGCAATCGGGTGATCTCGTCCCCGGTCTCACCGTTGCACTGAGTGACTGGAACGCGCTCCCCTTCCTCCCCTGACGGCTCCGGGTGGAACCCCGTCTCGGTCTCCGCGAGGCCGGGCCCGGTGCGGAAGGATGCTCCTATAGAGGCCGAGGTGAGGTCCGCTGCGCATGCCCTGAAGGTGCCCTTCGGGGAATCTGACGCCGCGAAGGTCACCTTCAGGGCATCAGCACCACCATGCCGCCCGCCGCGAGGGGCGAGATCGCGGCGTCAGATTCCCCGAAGGCGCCCTTCACGGACCAAGGCCCCGACGGCTCCACGCATCCGCCACCCACCTCACCGGAACCGACGCGCACACATCACTGTGGCCTTCGGGGCATCAGCGTCACCGTGCCGCCCGCCGCGGCACGGAGGTCATCCCTGCACCCGTGAGTTGCGGTCGCCCCATTCGCGCTCGCGAAGCTGGAACTTCTGGATCTTCCCGGTCGAGGTCTTCGGCAGCTCGCCGACGAAGTCCACCGCGTTCGGCACCTTGTAGCGCGCGATCCGCTCGCGCACGTGGTCCAGCAGCTCCTCGGCCTCGACGGAGCGGCCCGGCCGCAGCACCACGAACGCCTTCGGCCGCTCGCCCCACTTCTCGTCCGGCACGCCGACCACGGCGACCTCCAGCACCGCGGGATGCGAGTCGAGCGCGGCCTCGACCTCGATCGTCGAGATGTTCTCGCCGCCGGACACGATGATGTCCTTCGCCCGGTCCCGCAGCTCGATGTACCCGTCGGGGTGGCGCACGCCGAGGTCGCCCGAGTGGAACCAGCCGCCGCGGAACGCCTTCTCGGTCGCTTCCGGATCGGCGAAGTACCCCGCCATCACGTTGTTGCCGCGCATCACGACCTCGCCCATGGTGGCGCCGTCGCGCGGGACGTCGCGCATCTCGTCGTCCACCACGCGCACACCGTCGGAGACGATCATGCCGACGCCCTGGCGGGCCTGGAGCCTGCTGCGGGCGTCGACGTCGAGCGCGGTCCACCCGTCCTGCGCCTCGCACACCGTGTAGGGGCCGTAGGTCTCGGTCAGCCCGTAGACGTGCACGAGCTTCGCGCCGAGGGCGGCCATGCGCTTGATGACGGTCGGGCTGGGCGGCGCGCCCGCCGTGGTCACCAGCACCTCGCGGTCGAGCGGGTGCGCGCCGTCGTGGCCCGCGATGGTCACCAGCACGGTCGGCGCGCCGTTGAGGTGGGTGATCCGCTCCGCTTCGAGCAGGCGCCAGATCTCGGCCGCGTCGACCGCGCGCAGGCACACGTGCGTGCCGCCGATCGCGGTCACCGCCCAGGTGGTGCACCAGCCGTTGCAGTGGAACATCGGCAGCGTCCAGAGGTAGCGGCTCTCCGTGGTGTGCCGCGAGTGGACGATCTCGGCGAGCGAGTTCAGGTAGGCGCCGCGGTGGTGGTACAGCACGCCCTTGGGCTGCCCGGTGGTGCCCGAGGTGTAGTTGATCGAGATGGTGCCGCGTTCGTCGGCGACGGTCCACGGCAGCGGCTCGTCGCTGCCGCGCGCGAGCAGGTCGTCGTAGGAGATGCCGCCGACGCGGGGATCGGGGCTCGCGCCGGAGGCCGGGTCGGTCACCGTCACGATCTCGCCCACGCCCGAATCCGAGGGCACGGACGCGTGCAGTCCGGCGTCGGCCACCAGCACCTTCGCGCCCGAGTGGGCGAGGATGTGCTTGATCTCGGCTGGCGCCAGCCGCGTGTTCACCGCGACCAGCACGGCACCCGCCAGTGGAACCGCGAAATGCGCCACGAGCATCTCGGGGATGTTCGGCAGCAGGTAGGCGACCCGGTCACCCGGCTCGACACCGCTCGCCCGCAACGCGTTCGCCACGCGCGTGGCCTCCGCCGCGAACTCGCGGTAGGTCAGGCGGCGCTCGCCGTAGACGATCGCCTCCTTGTCGCCGAACACCTCGGCGCCGCGCTCCAGGAACGCGAGCGGGGTCAAGGGCGTGAACCAGGTGTCGTCGATACCCATGGCGGCCATCCTCGCCCCCGCCCGCCCCGCTCACAACCGCGCTCGGCCCAGGAATCCGGCCACCACCGGTACCAGCGCCGCGGGGTCCCGCAGGATGCCGTGGTCCTCGCCGGGCAGCGTGCGGTACCGGGCGCCGGGCACCGCGTCGGCCGCCGCACGCGCCCCGGCCCGCAGGGCCTCCTCGCTGTCACCGCCGTCGATGACGAGGACGGGCACGCCGATGGTGCCCAGCCGGTCCGCGGGCAGCCCCGATCCGCACACGGCGATGTCGTACGGCAACGTGTGCGCCTGCGCGGTGAGGTAGGCCCAGGTGTTCGCGTCGGCGCGCATCCCGTCGACGACCTCGGCCGGTGCGCCGGTCATCCGCAGGAACTCCGCCGCCGCGCCGTCGGAGTCACCGGCCTCGGCGAGTTCGACCACCCGCTCCGCCGACGCGACGCGCTCGTCCGCGACCGGACCGACCGAGTACGGCGGCTCGTACGCGACCACCGCGGACACCGCGAGCCCGGCCGCGGTGGCCTCCAGCGCGAGAACGGCACCCGAGGAATGGCCGAACAGCGCCGCCTCGCCGCCCGCGTGCTCGATCAGCGCCGCGATGTCCTCGACCTCTCGGGCGACGGCCACCTTCGACGCGCGGTCCTCGCTGTCGCCGCGGCCGCGGCGGTCGTACCGGTACGTGGTGAACTCCTCAGCGAGGCCGTCGGCCAGCGCGGTGGTCGTCGACCGGTCGTTGAACGCCCCGCCGATCAGGATCACCGCCGGTCCCCGCCCCGACCGCGCGAACGCGATCTCCGAACCGTCCGCCGACCGCACCCGCTCGATCCCGGTCTCCGTCATGTCCTGCCCCGTTCCGCTCGTCCGGCGCTCCCGTCGAGCGCCGTCGACAGGAGGTCGAAGCCGGGCCGCCGGGCACTACATCCCCGGCGGAAGAAGTTTCAGCCCGCGAGCCATTCCATCCGCTGGCCGTGCGGCGCCGTGCGGGCGAGCGCCTTCGCGTCGGCCTTCCCGCCGGCCCAGTGCACGAGCCCGAGGGTGCTCTCGCCGCGGAAGACCAGGTCGTCCCGGCCGGGCAGCACGTACTTCAAGCCGACGTCGTATGCCTCCTCGCTGACCCACCACAGTGGACGGTCCGCAGCGAGTGCCGCCACCGCCTCGACGAACGCCGCGCGCCGCGGCTCCTCCAGGTACGGCAGCAGGTGGCTGGTGAGCACCACGAGCGGCAGGTCCGCGGGGAGCCGGGCCGCGGTGGCGGCGAGATCGTCGACGGCGTCGCCGGTGATCAGCTCCGGCACGTCCTTGCGCTGGGCGGCGGCCGCGGTGCGCAGCAGCCGGATCCGGTCCGGCTGGTCCGCCCACACGCACGCTTCGAGCCAGGCGAGCTCGTCCTCGTCGGCGGCGTCCACCGGCATCCGGTCCAGCCCGGCCTTCGCCGCGATCGTCAGCTTCTTCGGCAGCTTCGGCGCCATCGCGCCCTCGGCCAGTTCGAGCGCGCAGTGCAACCCGAGCGGGGTCTTGGCGGGGCCCGCGACGAGCTGCTCGCCGCCGTCGCACTGGTACCGGTAGCCGTAGCGGTCCAGCCCGAGCAGCAGCCCGGCGCTGCAGCCGACTTCGAGCAGCGCGATCTTCCCGCCCGCGGCCTTCGCGGCGGCCGCGACCGCCGGGTACAGCAGCGCGGCCCGGCGCACCTCGTTCGTCTGCGTGTACCGGGTGCCGATGATCTCCTTCGCCTTGTCCGCGCGGCCGAGGAGGAACTCCCGGAACAGCGGCCAGGTCTCCGAATCGACGCCGTCGAACCCGCCGAGGGTCGGGTAGTACCGCGACAGCGGGTGGATCGGGTCGGCCTGGATCAGCCGGTGCGCCGCCGCGAGCAGCAGGTTCGCGCGCGCCTCGCCCGCGGGCGCCGCCGCCAGCAGCCCGGCCACCTCGTCGTCCTCGGCCGCCTTCGCCGCCAGATGCGCGTAGAGCGGTGACGAGCCGGCCGCCTCCACCTCGGCGAACCTGGACAGGCGCTGCTTGATCTCGTCGAGCGCGATCCCCACTTGCTCCCCTTCGCTGTTCGCGGTCTATTCGTGCGGTACCGGGCGGCCGGGCTGCTCGCCGCCGCGGGCGTCGCCGTAGGACCGCTTCGGCACCATGACCTTGCGGCGGAACGTGCACACGATGAGCCCGTCCTGCTTGTACCCGCGAGTCTCCACGGAGACCACGCCGCGGTCGTCCTTCGACTTCGACGGGGTCTTGTCCAGTACTTCGGTCTCGCCGTAGATCGTGTCACCGTGGAACGTCGGCTTCACGTGTTTGAGTGATTCGACCTCGAGGTTCGCGATCGCCTTGCCGGAAATGTCGGGCACCGACATGCCCAGCAGCAGCGAATAGACGTAGTTGCCCACGACCACGTTCTTCCCGAAGTCAGTGGTTTCGCCCGCGTAATGCGCATCGAGGTGCAGTGGATGGTGGTTCATCGTGATCAGGCAGAACAGGTGGTCGTCGTACTCGGTGACCGTCTTGCCAGGCCAGTGCTTGTAGACCGCGCCGACCTCGAACTCCTCGTAGTACCGCCCGAACTGCACGAACATTCCTCCTCGGCGATTCGTGCGCCCGGTAACACCATCCGGCCCTGGAGCGACACGAGTAGACGTTGAGGAGTAGCCTCGATCATCGGTGTTCGTCCGTCAACGCGAGCATCACCACGTCGGCCGAAGGAGGTGAGGTACGCGATATGAGTACCGGCGATAGTCCGCTCCCTAGTACCACCAGCGTCCTCAGCACACCGGCCGACCTCCTGCCTGTCAGGTAGGCGCCGGTACGCACCAGGACGCTGGAAGCCGGGCGGATCAGCAGCCGCGCGGCACGTCGTAACCCCGTACGACTCGCGTTCTCGTGTACCGACAGGAGTTGCCATGCCTGCGATTCCCTCCCTCGGCGGCCTTCGCGGCCGCGGAAACGGCAAGCCAGCACAGGTCGCGCCGCCGATCCCGGTGCCGCTGTCGGCCTATGTCGTCGACTGCGCCATCTACGTCGACGGCGAGCGGCAGTCCGGCCGGTGGTCGCACACGGAGGCGATCAAGGAGGTCCGCGAGCGGGGCACCGGGTTCGTCTGGATCGGCCTGCACGAGCCGGACGAGGAGCAGATCCAGGGCATCGCGGACACGTTCGGCCTGCACGAGCTCGCGGTGGAGGACGCGGTGCACGCGCACCAGCGGCCCAAGCTGGAGCGGTACGACGAAACGCTGTTCATGGTCCTCAAGACCGTCCGGTACGTCGAGCACGAGTCGCCCAGCACGGCCAACGAAATCGTCGAAACCGGCGAGCTGATGGCGTTCCTCGGCAGGGACTTCATCATCACCGTCCGGCACGGGAACCACTCCGGGCTCGCCCGCCTGCGCGCCGAACTGGACCGCGAGCCCGATCAGCTCCGGCACGGCCCGGCCAGCGTGCTGCACGCGATCGCCGACCACGTGGTCGACCACTACCTCGACGTCACCGACCACCTCGAAGAGGACATGGACGAGATGGAGACGCTGGTGTTCGCGCCGCGCTCGTCGGTGACCGCCGAGACCATCTACTTCATGAAGCGCGAGGTGCTCGAACTGCGCCGCGCCGTGATGCCGCTGGCGACCCCGCTCAAACGGCTCGCGGAGGGCTACACCCGGCTCATCCCGGACGAGGTGCGCTCGTACTTCCGCGACGTCGACGACCACCTCACGAACGTCTCCGAACGCGTCGCCGGTTTCGACGAGCTGCTCACCACGCTGGTCGACGCCACGCTCGCGAAGATCACGCTGCAGCAGAACACCGACATGCGCAAGATCACCGCGTGGGCCGGCATCGTGGCCGTCCCCACCGCGGGAGCCGGTATCTACGGGATGAACTTCGACTTCATGCCGGAACTGCACTGGCAGTTCGGCTACCCGCTGGTGATGGGCGTGATTCTGGGGATCTGCCTGCTGCTGTACCGAATACTGCGGAAGAACCGCTGGCTCTGAGGCCACGCGGTTCAGGACCCCACCGCCCTTTTCCCACCGCCCGAAACAACGGGGGTTTCCTCATGCCACGCCTGCTGACCAACGTGAAGTTCTGGGGCCTCGCCATGGCCGTCGTCTGGCTCGTCGTGATCACCGCGATCATCATGAAGGACCCCGCGCTCGCACGCGGGAAGTAGCCGCACCGACGTACCCTTGGCGCATGCTCCGCGCGCTGGTGGTCGCCGACGAGGTCGACGAGCGGCTGTGGACCGACGCGGTCCGCGGCTGCTCCGCCGATCTCGTCATCGGCGCCGGTGACCTGCCGTACGCCTACCTCGGCTTCCTCGCCAGCGCGCTCGACGCACCGTGCGTTTTCGTGCCGGGCAACCACGACGCCGATCTCAGCGGCTTCACCCGGTACGGCGGACTGTCCATGAAGGACGGTTTCCCCGCTTCGTGGCCCGGGCCGGAAGGCGGCGTGAACGCGGACGGCCGCGTGGTCGACGTGGCCGGGCTGCGGGTGGCGGGGCTCGGCGGCTCGGTGCGGTACCACGACGGGCCGAACCAGTGGACGCAACGCCAGCAGGCACGCCGTGCCCGCGGGCTCGTCCGCCGGGCGGAGCGCCGTCGCCGCCGTGACGGCCGCGGCGTCGACATCCTGCTGACGCACGCGCCACCGCTCGGCGTCGGCGACCGGGACGACCCGCCGCACCGCGGATTCGACTGTCTGCACCAGGTGGTGGCGCGGCTCAACCCGAAATGGCTGTTGCACGGGCACATCCACCCCTACGGCGAGGACGTGCCCGACCGGAGGATGGGGGAAACGGTGGTGCGCAACGTGGTCGGACGGCACCTGATGGAGTTCGAGCAGGCTGGCGTGAAATCGTGAGCCCCAGCAGGGACACCGGGTTCCCGCGCGCCGACGCCGAGCACGACTTCCTCCGCGCGAGGCGGCGGCAGGTGCTGTCGCGGCTGGCGAAATGGCTGCGCGGCGAACCCGACGACGTCAACATCATGCTGCCGTTCTCCGAGGTCGTCGACGCGCTCGGCTACCAGGGCGAGCGCCGGATCGGGGCGCGCGTGATCCGGCTCGACTCGATCGTCGGCAGCGTGGACCGGGGCCGCGACTTCGACCGCCGGTTCCGCCCGACCTCGGCCCGGGTGCGCGAACGGTGGGAACGGTTAGCGCTCGCGACGCGGCGCGGCGAGCACATCCCGCCGATCGAGGTGTACCGCGTCGGCGAACTGCACTTCATCATCGACGGCCACCACCGGGTTTCCGTCGCGCACGCGCTCGGACTGTCCACAATAGAGGCTCAGGTCACGGACGTGCGGACGAAGCTCGACCCGAGCGGTATCCGGTTCCGCGGCGACCTGATCGTCAAGGACTACCGGCGGCTGTTCCTCGAACGCGTCCCGCTGACCGGGCAGGCGCGCGCGGCCGTACTGGTCTCGGATCCTTGGGACTACGCGAAACTGGGCGAACACGTCGAAGCGTGGGGGTTCCGGCTCATGCAGGACGAAGGCGCGTTCCTGGACAGGGCGCGCGTCGCGCAGCGCTGGCACGACGAGGAATTCGTGCCGGTGGTGGACATGCTGCGGCAGGCGGACCTGATCGGCGACCGGACCGAAGCGGAGGCGTACCTGTGGGTCGCGGGCGAGCGGTACCGGCTGATCCGGACGCACCGGTGGGACGACGAGGTCATCGAAGCCGTGCGGACGCGGGGCCGATGAGCACGATCGTCGCGTTCCACGCGCATCCCGACGACGAGGCGCTGCTCACCGGCGGCACCCTCGCCCGCGCCGCCGACGACGGGCACCGCGTGGTGATCGTGGTCGCCACCGACGGCGTGATCGGCGAAAGCGAACCGACGCGGCTCAACGAACTCCGCGCCAGCGCGCGAATCCTCGGCGTGCGGCGCGTGGAGCACTTGGGATACGCGGACAGCGGGCACGGGCCGCTGCTCTACCCCGATCCGCCGGACCGCCCGCGTTTCGTGAGGGTGCCCGTCGAAGAGGCCGCCGAACGGCTCGCCTCCTTGCTGCGCGAGGAAAGCGCGTCGGTGCTGCTGACCTACGACGCGAACGGCGGCTACGGCCACCGGGACCACGTGCGGGTGCACGAGGTCGGCAAGCGCGCCGCCGAACTCGCCGGGACACCGGCCGTGCTGGAGGCGACCATGCCCCGCGACGCCCTCGCCAGGGCGGTCCGCCTGACGAGGCTGCTGCGGATCCCGTTCGGCTACGACTCGCTGCTCTACAGCCCCCGCTCGGCGATCACGCACCGGTTCGACCTGCGCCGGTACGCGCGGCGGAAGCAGGCCGCGCTCGCCGCGCACGAATCCGTGCTGCGCGGCAGCGGCCGCTCGGCGGCGGTGTTCCGGTTCCTGGTGAAACTGCCCGCCCCGGTGTTCGGCCTGCTGCTCGGCCGCGAGTGGTACATCGCCACCGTTCCCGATCAGCCGTCGGTCAGTCCTCGGGAATGACGAGCCACAGGATCAGGTAGATCAGGAACTGCGGACCGGGCAGGATGCACGAGATCACGAACAGCAGGCGCATCCTGCCCGGCGTGGTGCCGAACCGGCGGGCGAGACCCGCGCACACGCCGCCGAGCATCCGGCCGCTGCGCGGGCGGGACAAA
This sequence comes from Amycolatopsis minnesotensis, assembly GCF_039529815.1. Classification (NCBI taxonomy): domain Bacteria; kingdom Bacillati; phylum Actinomycetota; class Actinomycetes; order Pseudonocardiales; family Pseudonocardiaceae; genus Amycolatopsis; species Amycolatopsis minnesotensis. The sequence goes on from NZ_BAAANN010000020.1 coordinate 132,010, forward strand.
CTGGTGCCGCTCATGAAACTCCCTCTCCTGCTTCGCCGGACGTACTGACGCCCTTTCCACCCCATCCTCACCCCGGCGGGCGGGCAGCGCATCGTGCCAAGGAATGACTCACCCCCTAGTGGCTCCTTCGTGAGCCCTCAGGGGTGGCCGCGGAATGCCGTGAAGGCCACAGTGATGTGTGCGCGTCGGTTCCGGTGAGGTGGGTGGCGGATGCGTGGAGCCGTCGGGGCCTTGGTCCGTGAAGGGCGCCTTCGGGGAATCTGACGCCGCGATCTCGCCCCTCACGGCGTGCGGCGTGGTGGTGCTGATGCCCTGAAGGTGTCCTTCGCGGCGTCAGATTCCCTCAAGGGCGCCTTCAGGGCATGCGCCCTGGAGCGGAGCAGCCCCGGTGAAGGCCACATCCGCGGCATGCACATCCCTGAAGGCCCCTGCAGGAGCCTGAGCGCGGACGGGGGAAAGAGGCGCGGGCGGCGAAATCCCAGCGCATGCCCTGAAGGTCACCTTCGCGGCGTCAGATTCCCCGAAGGGCCCCTTCAGGGCATGCGCAGCGGACCTCACCTCGGCCTCTATAGGAGCATCCTCCACGGCACTCAGTGCCGTGAACGTGGCCTTCAGGGCGTCAGCCAACCCACGCGAGGGAAAGAGCGTCAGAAGCCTTTGGCGGCGAGCATGCCCCAGGTGTTCTTGAGGTCGTTCGAGCTGAACAGGCCGGCGGCGAGCAGCTTCTTCGTACCGGGCACCGGTGCCATCGCCAGCACCGAACTCTGCTCGGCACGCGAGGTGCCTTCCGCGGGCAGCTCGTCCTTCTGCCACTCCTTACCGGTCCACACGACGAACTGCATGTGCGGCTTGCCGTCGGCCCAGCCCGCCGTCCACAACCTGCCGTCATTGTCCACTGTCGTCGCATTCGCCTCGGTGAACGGGCTCGCGGGCACCGAAGCCCACTGCTTGCCGTCCCAGTGCGCGACGAAACCGGGATTCTGGGAGGGATTCCACTCGTTCGGCCTGCCCACGGCGTAGACGCCGCCCTTCGCGTCCGCCGCGATGCGGTTCGCGATCCAGCCGGTCGGGTAGTCCGAGGGCACCGGCACTTCCTGGACCGTCCACACGCGACCGTCCCAGTGGTACACCAGCGGGATGGCCTTCTTGCCTTCGGTCACGTCCGCGCTGAGCGTGATGTCCTCCGGACCGGAACCCACGATCGTCCACGGCGTCGCTGTCTTCCCGTTCGGGCCTGGTGGCAGCGCGACCTTCTGCCACGCCTTGCCGTCCCACTTCTCCAGGCGGTACTCGTACGAGCTGGTGGACTCCTGGAAGTCGAACCCGGTCAACCACACCGAATTCCCGCCGAAGGCGGCGATGTCGGAAACGAAGGACTGCCAGCCGGGCGCGGGCGTGAGGCGTTCGATGGCCTGCCACGCCTTGCCATCCCAGTGCTGGACGACGCTGGCCCCGCTCGATCCCGCCGGAATCGCGCGGTGGGCTCGGACGTCCGCGGCGGCCACACCGCTCGCGGAGCCCGCCGCCCAGACGTCGTCGGGCGCCGCCGCCGCGACCACGTCGAGCCTCGCGGGCCCGCTCACCGGTGCTGGTGCGGCATCGGTCCAGGCCTTGCCGTCGTAGTGCGTCAGCGCGATCTCGGCGCCGGTACCCCCGGTGGCGCGCTTCATCCCGACCGCCCAGGCGTTGTCACCGCCCGTGGCCGCGACGTCGCTGTAGATCCGGTCGACCGTGCTGTCGAGCGGCTGGTCGAGTCGCCAGCCCTCGTCCGGCTGCGCGGTCGCGACCTGGGCGTTCAAGCCCAGTGCGAGCCCGCACGCGGCAACCAGCGCGACGAGCCTCGGCCGGCTCGGCGTGATGTTCATCGAGTCTTCCTCCCGTGATCAGAGCACCTGTTCGCCATCCGATACGGGCGGGCGCCGGGAAAGGTTGAGCGCGCCGGGAAAAAGGATCGCCAACGGATAACAGCGGTGACATTTCGGCCGCAAGCGGCGATAGGACCGCCATGAGGCTTGGCGTGCGCGTCGTCGCCGCATCACTGGGGACTGGGGTTCTGATGATCACGAGCTGTTCGGCGGCGCCACCGCCACCACCGCCCGCGGACTTGACCGCGGCCGCAGCGTTCGCCGACAGCGTGCGCGTCACGGTCGAATTCTCCGGTGACACCGCTGAAAAGCGCCGCGCAAAGGCCGACAAGGCGGTGACCGGTGTTCTGGCCGCGGTCGCCGAGAAGCGCGTCCAGCACGTCGACTACCCGGCGAACTCCTTGGCCAGTCTCCGGCACCACGGTCACCGTCGCGGGGGAAAAGGTGTCCCAACTCCTCGACGGCTCTTCGTGCACACTGCGCGCCGAACGACCGTCGAACGGCCGTGGTGAAGCGACGCTCTTCACCGCGAAGGAGATCGATGCACCCGCCACGGCCGAGAGCTGCGCGCGGGCCAAGAAAGGTCGCCGAGTTCGTCCTGCCGAAGCTCCCCTCCTGAATGGAAAATCGTGCTTTCGCAGTTGGTCGTGTCGCGGCGCCTGTCGCCGTGTCGAACGGCGGTTCAAAGAAGGCTTTGAACCGAGAGAGGTTCGACGTTCCAGGTCGACCGCCTGTTGCATAGCCGGACTTTTCCCTTACCGGCACCATTTTTCCCTTGTCCACTTTGGACAGCCGAAGAAGGTTCACCTGGATGGATCAGTCGAACCTCTGTGCGATCGCGGTAGAATTGAGAGGTGTCCAAGAACTCTTCTTTTGAACCGCAGCGGGAGCTGTGGCAGCTCGCCGCGGACGAGAAGGCCGCGCTGCTGCGGGAAGAGTTGATGTCCCTGTGGCAGCAGGAATCCGTGGTCTGCCGCGTGATCGCGGAACTGGACAACGGCGCCTCGCGCGAACTTGGCTACCCCTCCACCGCCGCACTGGTGGCGGAGGTGGCGCGGACTTCCCCGGCCGCAGTGCGGAAGCTGGTGGCGCGGGCCCTAGCGCTCAACCCCAGCCGAAGCGTTGGCGGCGCGGAGATTCCCGCAGTTGCACCACTGACCGGAGAAGCCGCAACCGAAGGAGCGATCTCGCCACTGCACGTGGATGGGGTCGTGTCGGCACTGCAGGCTATTCCGGGCACTGTGCCGGTCGAAGAGCGGGAGAAGACCGAGAAAACTCTCGTCGATCTCGCCCGGACCGCGACCACGGCGGAGGTCGCCGAGGCGGGTCGGCGGTTGCGCGACACCCTCGACCCCGACGGCGCCGAACCCCGCGACACCCCCGAACCCTCCCGCACGTTCCGGTACCGCCAAGGCAAAGACGGCTCGATCAAATTCGACGGCTACCTCGACCCGGTGTCCGGCGCGAAAACCCTCGCACTCCTGGAACCCCTGGCACTGCCCCATAAAGAGGACAATCCCCTGGTTCGCGGGAAAGCAGAGCGCTACGGGGATGCGTTCATGGAGATCGTGGACCTCGCCGCCAGCCACCCGGACGCACCCAACCACAGCAGCACCCGAGGTGACATCGTCGTCACCATCCCCCTCGAAGTGCTCCAAAGTGGACTCGGGCAAGCCTGCCTGGACATGGTCACCGCCATCACCGCCAGCGAAGCCCGGATTCTGGCGTGTGACTGCAAAGTCATCCCCACCGTACTCGGCACCGACGGGCAACCACTGGAGTACGGCCGCGCCAAACGAGTGGTCACCGAAGGCCTCCGCCTCATGCTCGCCATCCGCGACCGCGGCTGCTCTTTTCCCGGCTGCACCCGCAAACCACGCCACTGCCACGCACACCAGGGTGTGCGTCAAACGGGGGTTCTGATCTAGCCTGGGTCTCAGGTGGCCACCAACGCCCTGACCAGGGCATTCCTTCCACCTGAGGCTTGGAGTGATCAGCATGAATTCTACGCGTCCGCTTGGCGTGAGACCGCCGAAGCGTGACCGCAGCGCGGTTTCGACGCTGAAGCGGCGTTCGGATGGTGAGCCCAGAGTTGCGGCAATCAACAACCGTGTGAGCGATCCGCGCAAGGGCAAGGGAAGGTCACTCCCGGAACAGAACAAGCTCAACACCCGCGAGTGCGAGTACAAGGAGTGGCCGGTGTTCGACCGCTACTCCGAAGCGGGGTCGGCATCGGAGTTTGCCTCGAAGGATCGTGAAGAATGGGGCGACTGCTCGATGATTTGGAAGATGACCGGTTTAGTGTCGTTATCGCCAAACGCCTCGTCGAGATCCCCACTCAACGCTACGGCGGCGCCCTGCCCATCGTGCTGCCCGACGACATCTCCGGTGACGCCGAACGCCACTACAAGGGATACGACCTTGGCTCCATTGGCGAACGCCTACGCGAGCTCTCCGAAGTCATCGACGGTCCCGAGATCGAATTTCGTCCCGAATGGGCAGACGCTACCCACTCTGCGATCCAGTGGCGCATGCGTATCGGCAACCCCAACCTCGGCGACACCACCGGCTACCCGCACGCCTGGGATTACGGCGCCGCGCTCATCCGCGTCTCCGTCGACCGCGACGCCTCCCGCCAAACCTTCGCGCGCTTCGAACGCGGTGCGGGCAGCGAACGCCAGCTCGTCTACGGCCACTATCAAGACCTCACCCTCATCAACGCGGGCTGGCCGCTGCCGGAAGACCAAGGCGGCGAACACATCTCGGCCAGCGTGAAATCCACCCTGGACGGCTGGGCCAAGAAGTATGTCACCACCTACTACCGGCCTACGATCTCCTGGGACATCACCGTCCGCGCCGCCGGAGACGACGGCCAAGGCCACCCCACCCGATCCCCGTCGTTGGACCTGCTCGCCGCCGGAGACACCGGCGTCGCCAACGTCCACGGCCACCGCGTCATCACCGACGGCACCTACCCGATCCGGATCCTCGGCGCCAGCAACGGCGACGACCCGCACACCGCGAAACTCACCCTCCAGCCACTCCAGGGGGCCTGATGAGCATGCCCGGGGTACCCAGCCCCAACACCAGCCTCCTCGACGAACTCCGCAGCATCCGCCGCGAACTCCGCGAACTCGGCCGCCGTGTCCCCACCCTCACCTCCGCCGAGCCCGCCACGTTCGACAGCAGAATCACCACGCTCGAAAACCGGGTCGCGGCACTGGAAGCGCGCCAGTAAGGAGCGCGATGAACGCCCTCGCCAGCGTGGCCCTGCCAGGAGGGATCGGGGTACTGGTGATGGGCATCATCGGGTGGATGGCGCGCCTGCTGGTCACCAGCGACCGCCGCTACACCGCCGAACTGTCCCGGCTCAACCGCGCGCACGACGAGGAGATCGCCGAGCTGAAAGCGGACCTCGCCGAACTGCGGGACGCGGTCGACCAGCTGCACGCCCGCGTCGACGAGGAACGCGAACTACGCCGCGCCGCCGAGGACCGCGCCGCCGCCGCCAAGCGGAGAGCGAGGCGTGCTGATCAGGACTAGCGGGGTGGGTATGGCCGCTCCTGATGGGATCGTCTGCCTACCTGTGTCTTAAGGAGGTCAGTCAGGCCCGCTTGCCTGGGGGAGAAATCGTGGCCGGTTTGCTGCAATGCCATGGTTGATAGCTGCTCATCGCACACAGCCACACCTCCAGGTGTTGGCCGATATTCAGAGCCCCGGAGCCTGTCACCGCGGGAAAGTCCCCATAATCGTAAGGGTCTTGACACCACATGAATGCACTGTGCTCAATCCCGTCGGGAACAGTTTTCCAATGCGCCATTACCCGCATATCCTCAATGCAGCCCAAGCGTTCTTCCGGCCCCATCGAGTCAGAATCATCCTGCCCTGGATCTCCGGACTCTGGATCCCCGGCTTCCGGGTCGGGTTGACCTGGATTCGGTTTAGGTACTCCTTCCGGATCCCTCTCGGTTCCCTTCAGCTCTGCTGTAATGCGAACCCGATAGCCGCGCTGCCAGAAATGCACTTGAGCTTGACCGGTCAACTCAAACTCATATCCTTTTATCTTGTCTTGCGCCGTGGACGCAAGGGGCGGCATATTGAGCTGGGCGCCAGCATGGAAGATCTCGGGACTACTGCATCGATGACCCGGGGTGATCGGATTGCGCCCCCCGTCGCCTCCTGTCCAGCACGCCCATGCAGCCACGGCACCGTCAGCGCCCATCACACCTTCGGCGGCGTGGATATTCTCACGTTCGGTCTCAAAGCCGTAGAATGAATTGCATTTGACTGTCTGAGTGCGCTCCTGGCCATTTGCGCGCCAGTGCAAAACACCGGCGCCAGCAGCGATATTTTGATAGCACCTGACTTTGATTGATCCGGTAAGTCTGTAGTGGTCACCATCGAACAATGCTTGACCATTAACTACCACGGTGGCAGCCGCGTAGGACGGGTTATCAGAAGCGTGGCCTTCGATTGTATGACTTATGAACAGTGACTCTCTTTGCGGCGGTGCTGCCGCAGCATTTCCGGGTAGCATAGCGCCAAGCAATGCCCCAAAAATGCCGACAACGATTATTTTTCTGATCTCAGTGGTGAATATCTTCCCGCTCACTATGACCACCCCTCTAGAAGCTGTGTCAATCTCAGTGTCCGCTCAGCCTTGAGTCGGCGCAGTGTCCATCCACGAAAGGATGATGGCTGTGCCCCTCACCTGCTCCGGTGGAACCCGGCGGCTTAAGCCTGCGGTTCTGGCCCTCGCCGTCGCCTTGGCCGGAGTCGGGTTCCTGGTGATCAGCCAGCTCACCGCCACCACCGACAAGGAAACCGCCGACCGCCGCGCGGACACCGCCACCGGGCAGGCCCGCTCGCTGGCCGCGCAGGTCACCGACGCCTGCGCCCGCGGCGGTCCCGCCGCCGCCGAACTCGGCGCCGCCTGCCAGCAGGCCGCCGAGGTCGACCGGTCCGGCACACCACCCGCACCACCGCCCGCCGCCGTGCGCACCGCAGTGTTCGACTACTGCGCCACCCACGACGGATGCCGCGGCCCGTCCGGCGCCGCACCCGACGTCGACGCGATCGTGAACACCGTCGTCGCCCACATCCCCACACCCCGCCCCGGGCAAGACGGACGCGACGGCACCGACGGCCACGACGGAACACCCGCCCCGGCCATCACCCCGGACCAGATCGCCGCCGCGGTCACCGCCTACTGCGGCGACCCGGCCGCACCCTGCCGCGGCACCACCGGCCCCTCCGGGCCACCCGGAATCCCCGGCGCTCCCGGAGTTCCCGGCCGCGACGCCGCACCCGCGGCCCGGACGACCGAGACCTACACCGACGGCTCGATCCGCACCTGCCTGCGCGACGACGGCTCCCCGGACACCGCCCCCACCTACACCTGCCACACCACACCACCACCGGAAAACCCGAGCACACCAACAACAACGAGGTGACCAACCACGACGCTCGGCATCGATATCTACCGGAAGATCCAGACGGTCACCGACTGGAACGCGGTCAAGGCGCACGGCGTGGGGTACGTGTGGACGAAGGTCACCGACGGCGGCGGTATCGCGACGGCGGGGCCTGCCGACGCGATCGTGAACGGTGCGCACTCGGTCGGCATCCCGGTGGGCGGATACCACTACGCGCAGCTTTCCCCGACGCCGGAACGGCAGGCGGAGATCTTCGTCGCCGAGGTGCGCAGGCTCAACGCCACCGGGCTGGTGCCCGCGCTCGATCTAGAAGCGCCGTTCGGGCCGAACGCCGGGGCGCGCGACTTCGGGATCCGGCTCTGCCGCCGCGTCGCCGATCTCGGGTTCCGGCCCGGGGTCTACCTGAACAACGCGTTCGCGAAGACGACCCGGCCGGACCAGTGGGGCATTCCCGGACTGACCATCTGGATCGCGCGCTACGGCGCACGCCCCGACCCGGCCGCCGGGCACTACGACGTACACCAGTACTCCAGCTCCGGCCACATTCCAGGCATCCAGGCCAGCGCCGTCGACCTCAACGAGTCCTACACCAACAACCACTTCGCAACAGCATCGGAGGACACCATGCCCACAGTGGACGAACTGCTCAACGCTCCGATCGGCAAGCGCCCGAACGGCACGAACATCAGCCTGAAGGACGCCGTCGCGAACACCTACCTCGCCGGGTTCTACGGCGGCGGCGACGCAGGTCCGAAGCCCGTCTTCGCCACCGTGAACGCGATCTACGCCCAGAACGCCGCACAGGACACCGTGATCGCCCAGCTCACCAAGGCAGTCGCCGACCAAGGCCACATCGACCTCGACGCGCTCCGCCAAGCCGTCCAGGACGCGATCAAGAACGCCGTCGTGCAGGTGGACGTGAACGTGAACGGACACGGCACCACCACCCCCGAGGTGGCCTGATGTTCTCCGCAGCCTTCTGGAAAGACGCCATCGAACGCGCGGTCAAGTCCTTCGCCGGAGCCCTCGCGGCCTGGCTCGCCACCGCCGGGACCGGCCTGCTCGCTGTCGACTGGCCAACCGGGCTCAGCCTCGCAGGCTTCGCCGCCGTGGCCAGCGTGCTCACCTCGATTACCAGCGCCCCATTCGGCACACCGTCGACGGCGAGCGTGATCCGCCCCCCTCAGGGTGCTGGGTTGCGCGCCCGCGACAACGCAGGCGTCGCGCTCGATGGACAGCGACCCTGACCCAACCATCGTCACGACAACACGAGCCGCCCCCTGGTTCCCTTACGGGATCCAGGGGGCGGTTTTCTGCATGCTTGCTAGATATTCGCGTCAGGAATGATCCGAGCCCGGATTGCAGCGCGCAATTCGATGTCAAGATCGGGCACGGCGATGTGCGTGGTGAGGTCTCCAGCAGTCGGCGGAGGCGTAACACGAATCATGGCCCAGCCCGACCGGGCATCATCCTTGGCTGCGGACAGGAGTGAAATACGTGGGTCGTCACCTGGGAAGCCATCGCGCAGGTTCCCTGATCGCAACTCGGCCGACTTGTAGGTCCCATACTCATGAACTGCCTTTGACAGGAATTCATCCGCCTTCCATGAACTAAACAGGTCCTCGTGCGCTATGTAGCTGATCCGCATGTCCATGAACTGCTCAGTGAGTGCGACCAGGATGACGTTCACCGTGCCGCGCGGGGAATGTCCGACAGCGAGTGTCGCCCCGACCCTCTGCGCGATTACGCTTTCACGTTTCTTGTCAGCCAAGTTGTCATCCCTTTAGTCGTCTAGTGTTTGTAACCGTTCTGACACGCCGGGTCGAGCAGCTGGTTACGCGTCTCCACCTTCGGCCCCTCCGCGGCACTCGGGATGACCGTGTCCGGACCACCCGGAAGGTGATAGCTTCCTGCGGTCCGCGCGTAGTCACCTACCGCCTTCTTGTCACAGTTGATGTACGCGCTGAAGTATAGCGCAGCCGCGAACGCGACGCCGTCGCAGTGATCGGTGTTGAAGCAAAAATGATCCGCTCCGGTAACGACATTATTGCCATCAGAATAGTAGTACAATCCCGTGACTCGAATCGCTTCGACGGGGCCGTTGCAGTTAATTCGAACGGCCGCACTACCATCATAGTACCGTTTAACATTCGGAAACTCGTCTTCGTTTCGCCAGTTACTTCCACCTGGCGTACCCGCTACGCCCCCGGTGCAGGTGACTTGCTTTTCGGAAGGTTTAGGACTCGCGCCAGCGGCGGCCGAAAACAGTGTCGCCAACATCAATGACAACACGGCAGATACGACAAACCCTGATCTCAGTCGCAATATTGCTCCGTACACTTTCCCCACCTCTAGTTGAAATTAAGTAGTAATCTCGAACGGGGATTAAGATAGGGGCGCGGCTGCTGCCCGCTGCACACGACGGCACATCAAGTGTCCGGCCACGTGAATAATGAAATGCCCCCTACTACCTCCCCTTGTCATGCACCGTACAAAGCCAGAAACCAACAAGGATACCGCCAGGTAGGTGACGCATTGGCCATCTCCGCGGAGCATCTCGCCCTAGCAAGCGCCGCCCCGAATGCGCTAAGTCGCCACCCACAGCAAGCCCGAGGCGCCCCTCTTCACCCCGGCGCGCCTGGAGAGGGGCGCCTTTCCAGGCGCCCAGCCGACGCCCCCGGTCGGGCAGCGCCCGGACACCGCCGGTCCGATCGAAACGGACGAACCTCTCGCGCCCCTCTGGCGTATAAGCCGTCACCACCCGCGAGGTAGGCGTCCGGGACACCAAGGACCGCGCCGCGCGATACCTCACCATGTCGGCCAAGGCAGCATGCACCTGCTGTAGCCAGGCGATCTCTGCCCTCACCTCAGCACGGAAAGTGAAGAGCGAGGCCCCAAGTTACGGTCAAGAACCGCAGGCTTCGCTTCTTCGTCGAACCTTCGCTGGCTCCGCTGTAGCTGCTCTTGCGCCAATGCGCGGTGTGGTCCTTCACAGCTCCCTGACCAGGCCCCTGATGAACTCAACCGTGTCTGATGGCGACAGCGCTTTATCAGCGCTGACACCGTCGAACATGGCCGAGAGGTGCTGTACGTCGCCTCCATTGTCCACCCAGGCGCCGCCTGCGGGGTACTCAAGGTATGCCGTCGGCGGATTTCGGTCGCTTGCTCATCTCGATGAGTCGTTCGAGTTGCACCCTCATCACCTCACGCCCACCGACAAGCTGTGCGCTGCTGCGGGTAGCCGTACTTGCGGCACCGGCACGCCAGCCTCTTCCCACAACACCGCCGCCCGTTCCCGGTCTTCGTTACTCGCTTCGTAGAGCGCCAACAGTGCTTTGACCGAAGCCCATTGCGGTCGGTTGTGACCGGACTCGTACCGGCTGACAACGGCATCAGCGGACAGCTTCAGCTCCCCCGTAGCGTCCCGCAGAAGTAGCCCGGCGCCCTCCCGGAGAGATCGCAAGTGCGCACCAAGTCGCTTCTTCGCTCGTGTGGGCGTGGCTGCCGTGCGGGAAGCCTAGCGTCACAACCTGCTCGCGACATGTATCCCCGATCAGGTTTAGCGTGGACAATTGTCCTTCGACAGTTTGTCCACGTCAGGCGAAGTCGCGGTGCTGTACGTCAGCGGCTCCCGACGGCTCCGCCTGGCGCACCAGACCGGGGAGGTGCTGGTCATAGCCAGGCGCAGATACCGGACCCCGCTGTTCCTCAGATGGCGGTTCTTCCTCTGGCAAAGTGCACCACGACAATCAGGTAATCCCATGAGCTTCCATGCGATCTGCGTCCGACTCGCCGCTGATGAAGTGCTGCACCGCCGGTGGCGGCATTACGAGCTGGCACCGAAAGTCCGGCTGGATCGCGGTCGGCAGGTCGCACCCGCCGAACTGGTTCAGGTCGATCCGGTCGAATGGAGCCGGTCGACCGCGTGCCCCAGCTGCTACGACCACTTGCTCACTCTGGTCGACAACGACGGCACCATCTGGCGGGAAGCGCCGACCGTGGAAGGCAAGCCATCCAACGGCTTCTACATCGATCCGCCACCCGGCGCGTTCCAGGAGCTGACTCCCCTGGCGGAAATACTGCGCGACTACGGCTTGCGCGAAGTCACCTGGGACGCGAAGGAGCCGGGGCCGTCGCGAAGAACGGCCCAGGCTCCTTCGTGCACGCTATTCCGAGTAGGTCAGGTTCTTCCCCGACGAAGGGTCGAACAGCTTGATCTTGTCGGCGTCGTACCACAGCTCGACGTCCTGGTTCTCCGCCGTGGGCGACGCCGCGGACAGCCGCGCCACGATCTGCGACGCGTCACCGGGTACGTCCGAGGATCCGCTGTCCGCGGCGAGCTCCGCCAGCTCCGAAGAGGTCGCGGCCTCGCCTTCGAGGCTGAAGTGCGCGAACTTCTCCGAGCCCATCGACTCCAGCACGTCGACGCGCGCGGTGAACGTGGCACCCGTCCCCTTCTGCGCGTCGTCGACCAGCGAGGCGTCCTCGAAGTGCTCCGGCCGGATGCCCGCGATGACCTCCCTCGGCGCGTTCGCCGACTCGACCAGCCTGCGGAGACGATCGGGCAGCGTCGTGGAGCCGAGCGCGCTGCGCAACTGGCCGTCCTCCAGCGTCGCCGGGATGAAGTTCATCGACGGCGAGCCGATGAAGCCGGCGACGAACAGGTTCGCCGGCTGCTCGTAGAGGAACTGCGGCGACCCGATCTGCTGGACGTACCCCGCCCGCAGCACCACGACGCGGTCGCCGAGCGTCATCGCCTCGGTCTGGTCGTGCGTGACGTACAGCGTGGTGGTGCCGAGCTGCTTCTGGATCTTCGACACCGAGGTGCGCATCTGCCCGCGCAGCTTGGCGTCCAGATTGGACAGTGGCTCGTCCATCAGGAACGCCTTGGGGTTGCGCACGATCGCGCGTCCCATCGCGACCCGCTGCCGCTGGCCACCGGAGAGGTTGGCCGGTTTGCGGTCGAGGTGCTGCGTCAGGTCGAGGATCTGCGCCGCTTCCTCCACTTTGGACTTCACCGTGGCGTCGGCAACCTTGGCGAGCCGGAGCGGGAACGCCATGTTCTCGCGGACGCTCATGTGCGGGTAGAGCGCGTAGGACTGGAACACCATGGCGATGTCCCTGTCCTTCGGCGCTTTTTCGTTCACCCGCTTGCCGTCGATGCGCAGCTCGCCGGAGGAGATGTCCTCCAGGCCCGCGACCATGTTCAGCGTGGTGGACTTCCCGCAGCCGGACGGGCCGACCAGGATGATGAACTCGCCGTCCGCGATTTCGAGATTGACCTCGGACACCGCGAGCGCGCCGTCCGGGTACTTCTTGCTCACCTTGTCGAGCACAATTTCAGCCATGGCGCCTCAGCCCTTCACCGCACCGGAGGTCAGCCCCGCGACGATGCGGCGCTGGAAGAACAACACGAACAGGATGATCGGGATCGTGATCACCACGGCGGCCGCGGAGATCGTGCCCGTCGGGTCCTCGAACTGCGAGGACCCGGTGAAGAACGACAGCGCCGCGGGCACCGTCCTCGACGCGCTCGTCGAGGTCAGCGAGATCGCGAACAGGAAGTCGTTCCAGCAGAGGATGAACACCAGGATCGCCGTGGTGAACACGCCAGGCGCGGCCAGCGGCGCGATCACCTTGCGGAACGCCTGCGCCGGCGTGGCGCCGTCCATCTTGGCCGCCTTTTCCAGCTCCCACGGGATTTCCCGGAAGAACGCGGACAACGTGTAGATCGCCAGCGGCAGCGCGAACGTGATGTACGGCAGGATCAGGCCGGGCCAGGTGTCGAACAACCCGAGCGTGCGCTCGATGTTGAACAACGGCGTGACCAGCGAGACCTGCGGGAACATCGCGATCAGCAGCGACAGCCCGACCAGCACCTGCTTGCCGGGGAAGTCGAGCCGCGCGATCGCGTACGCCGCCATCGTGCCGAGCACCACCGCGATCACGGTGGCGATCAGCGCGATGCTGATCGAGTTCACCAGCGCGCGGATGAACTCGTCGGTGGCGAAGATGTCGAGGTAGTTCTGGAAGGTCCACGACTGCGGGATGAAACTCCCGTCCTTCAGCGTTTCCTTCGTCTTGAACGACAGCGACACGATCCACAGCACCGGGACGAGCGCGTACACCACCACGAGGATGTCGGTCAGCGTCCACTTGACCTTGCGACCGGTCGTGATCGCTCCACCCATCACCATCAGCGCTTACCCCCCTCGTCGCTGCCGGGCGCGGCCGTCCCGAACAGCTTGATGAAGACGAAGGCGATGATCGCGACCGTGAGGAAGATCAGCACCGCCATCGTCGACCCGATCCCGAGGTTCAACCCCTTGACCAGGTTGTTGTAGGTCTGCATCGACACCGACGACGTATCTTGGGCTCCCTTCGTGAGCACGAAGATGTTGTCGAAGATGCGGAACGCGTCGAGGGTGCGGAACAGCAGCGCGACCAGGATCGCCGGTTTCATCACCGGCACCATCACCTTGGTGAACCGCTGCCACGCGTTCGCCCCGTCCATCGACGCCGCCTTCAGCAGATCGTCCGGTACCAGCGCGAGGCCCGCCATCAGCAGCAGCGCCATGAACGGAGTGGTCTTCCACACCTCGGCGATGACGATCAGCAGCAGCGACGGGAGCTTTTCGGTCAGCAGAGCCGAATCGGGGGCCAGCAGGTTCGCGAGGTACCCGGTTTTCGGCGTCCACGCGTAGTACCACGAGAACGCGGCGACCACGGTGACGATGCCGTAGGGGATCAGCGCGACCGTGCGCACCAGCCCCCTGGCGACGATGGTGCGGTGCATGATCAGTGCGAGCGCCATGCCGAGCACGAACTCGATGGCCACCGACACCACGGTCAGCCCCATCGTGGTGCCGAACGCGGTCCACCAGTAGCCGTTGGACAGCACCGCGGCGTAGTTGTCGAAGCCGACGAACTCCTGCTGCGCCGGGAAGCGCAGGTCGTAGCGCTGCAACGACAGCCACACCGAGTAGATGATCGGCCAGCCGGTGACCGCGAGCATCACGATCGCGGCGGGCGCGCAGAGCAGCAGCCCGAGCTTGCGTTCGGCCTTCTTCCCTTCGCTGAGCGCGGGTTTCGCCTTGCGGTGGCCACCGCCGCGCTGCTGGAGCATCGTCGAGCCCACGACCGTTTCGGCCGGTGAGGGTCCCTGCTGGGTCACGGGATCACCCCCTTCGACTCGAGTGCGTCGTTCAGTTCCTTGCGCAGCCGGTCCGCGGTCTTCCGCGGGTCGATTTCGGCGGGCGGCGAGAGCACCTTCGACATCACCGTCGACATGCTCTGGTACGCGGGTGTGAGCGGGCGCAGCGACGCGGTCTTCAGAGCGTCCACAATGGTCGCCCGCATCGGGTACGTGCTGCCCATGCTCGGGTTGTCACTGCCCTCGGGCTTGCTGGGGTCGAGCGGCGTGTCGTCGCCGTAGATCGACTCCAGCGTCGGCGGCACGCCGTCCTTGAGCGCGGAGAACTTCTGGTTTTCCGGGCTGCGCAAGCACAACGCGGCCTCGAACGCCTCCGGCTTGTGCTGCGAGTACGTGCTCACCGCGAAGTCGATGCCGCCGATCGTGGTCTTCGCCGTGTCGCCGGGGTTCACCTCCGGGTACTTCGCCCACTTGAAGTGCGGCAGATCCGCCTTCTTCTCCTTGGCGAAGGAGGGGTAGACGAACGGCCAGTTCAGCTCGAAGGCCGCGTTGCCCTGCTGGAACGCCTGGCGCGTCTCGTCCTCCTGGAACGTGGTGAGCGACGGGTCGGTGATCCCCGACGCGGTCACGTTCTTCAGGATCTCCAGCGCCTTCACCGCACCCTCGTCCAGCACGACGGATTTGCCGTCCTCGGACAGGATGTGCCCGCCCGCCGACTGCACGAGCGTGTTGTAGACGACCACCAGTCCCTCGTATTGGGCACCGGTGAACACGATCTGGTACGGCTTGCCCTGCGCCTTCAGCTGTTTCGACTGGGCGATCATCTCGTCCCAGGTGGCAGGCGGTTTCGGGGTGACCCTGTCGTCGTACCAGAGCAGCTGCACGTTGGTGTTCTTCGGCGCCCCGTACAGCTTGCCGTTCCACTCCGCCGTCTTCAGCGGCGCGGGCAGCACCCCGGCGGACGCGGTCTCCTTGTGCTGGCCCGTCCACTCCTCGGCCCAGCCCGCCTCGGCGAACTCCGGCACCCAGGTGACGTCGAGCCCGAGCACGTCGAGCGACTGGTCACCGGCCGCGAGCCGGCGAGCCATCTGCAGGCGCTGGTCGTCCGAGCCGCGCGGCAGCTTGTTGTAGACGATCTCGTAGCGCCCGTTCGCCTGCTTGTTGCAGTTGTCCACCACGGACTGGAAGTTGTCTTCCGGCGCCTGGTAGACGTTGATCTTGAGGCCACCGGAACTCCCGCATGCGGCGAGCGTCCCGGCGGCGAGCACCCCAGTGCAGAACACGGCGACGGCCCTCGCGGGCGGCCGCCCTCGCCGCGTGATCCCTTTCCCCATCAAGGTCTCCCTTCCCTGCGCGCACGCCCCAGCACGGACTGGAGAGGAACGCGGTGCGGCGGGAAGGACCGCGACCTGCACCCCGACGTGCATGACGCCGGGCGAACCGCACGCAACAGCACGCGGCGCCCGACCGGTGCACTGCAACTTATGCCCGGGGATCACGGCCCGCAAGCAGGAACCGTAACGATTCAGGAAAAGGTATGACCGGATAGTGGCGCAGAAAAATCCGCCAGGGTAACGGGTCCGAACCCCTACCCGTTCGGGTAGGGGTCAGCTCGTCGAGCCGGACGGCCGCATCGCGAGTTTCGCCAGCAGATCGCGGCCCTGTTCGGCACTGCGCGGCTGGCACAGCACGTCGTAGCGGCCTGCCACCAGCTGGCTCGACGACGAGAAGTCGCGGCGCCCCTTCGTGGACGCGTAACTCGCGGCGCCGAACACGAGCGCGAACAGCATGCCCGCGAGCACGCCGACCAGGATCGGCGCGAAGTTGATGCCGCCGCCGCTGCCGGGGTTGAACATGCTCAGCAGCACGCCGATGAGCAGGCCGAACCAGGCACCGGACACCGCGGCGGTGCCGAGCACCTTGCCCCAGGAGAGCCTGCCGATGACGCGCTCCACCAGCATCAGGTCGACGCCGACGATGGTCACGTCCTGCACCGCGAAATCGCTGTCCGCGAGGTGCTCCACCGCGCGCTGCGCTTCGGTGTAGTGGTCGTAGGAGCCGATCGGCCATCCCGTCGGAGGCGTCGGAACGCGGGGGACGCCGGCGTTCGGGCGCCCGCCGGAGGAGAACGGACCGGTCACGATCATCACCTGCGCTGTCGGAAGAAGAGAAGGGGCGTATCACCCATCCTGCCAACCTGCGGCAGGTCATGCGAACCCGACCGGGCAAGACTCCCCCGTACGGCGGCGAGGGCCGCCCCGTTGCGGGGCGGCCCTCGCCGTTTTCTCACCGGTACCCGGTCAGGATGCCTTGATCTTCACCGAGGTCGCGGCCTTTTCGTCGCCCGCGACGCCCTCGTTGCCGGTGCCCTTCGCCGTCACGCGGTCGGCGGGCACCCCGTTCGCCGTCATCTCCTTGACCACGGCGTCGGCGCGCTGCTGCGAAACTTCCGTCGCCTTCGCCGCGTCGTCGTAGCCCGCCGACGCGGTGACTTCGAGCTTGGTCCCCGCCGCGCCCGCGGCGGCTTCGGCCGCCTTCTTGACGGTCTCCTTGCTCTGCTCGGTCAGTTCGGTCTTCTCGCGCTCGAAGCTGATCGGAGTCGCCTTCATCAGCTCGTCCAGCTTCGTCTGCAGCGCCTGCGCGGCCTGCGAACCGTTCTGCGCGCCGTTCGGGTCGTTCTGCCCGTTCTGGCCGTTCTGATCGCCCTGGCCGTTCGGCGCCGGTGCCGGTGCCGAACTGCTGCCGTTCCCGTTCCCGCTGCCGGACTGGTTGTTGTCGTCACCGCAACCGGCGAGCCCGGCAAGGGCCAGCGCTGCGGCGGCGATACCGGCGATACCTTTCGCGCGAGTGACGGTGATACGTCGAACCACGGGGTCCTCCTGCCCTGGAAAATGAATCGCAACCGGGGCGAGAACCTAACGCGGTCCACACCGCGCGGAAACTCGGAAATGCGCGGGTGAAAGTGTGGTGGAGGGCCAGAAGATCACCCGGGGTGAGTTTTCACGCGAACCATCGACGATCTTGGTTGCCCGCTTTCGAGCCCTGATCGTGAAAGCTGCTACCCACAGTGGACAGTCGTCTCGCGTTACACCCCCGTACGGGGGAAAATGCCTGGTCATCAACGCCTGGGTGAGGCAGGACCCGCCACCGTGCGCGAATCAGCTCCTGCTCTTATAGTCCCGCAGCAGCCCGCGGCTGATGATCGTCTTCTGGATTTCGCTGGTGCCTTCGCCGATCAGCAGGAACGGCGCCTCGCGCATCAGGCGCTCGATCTCGTACTCCTTCGAGTACCCGTAGCCGCCGTGAATGCGGAACGCCTCCTGGGTCACCTCGGCGCAGTATTCGCTCGCGATCAGCTTGGCCATCCCGGCCTCGACGTCGTTGCGCGCGCCCGAGTCCTTCAACCGCGCGGCGTTCACCATCATCAGGTGCGCCGCCTCCACCTTGGTGGCCATCTCGGCCAGCTTGAAGGCGATCGCCTGGTGTTCGGCGATCGGCTTGCCGAAGGTCTTGCGCTGCTGCGCGTAGTCCACGGCGAGTTCGAACGCCCTGATCGCGATCCCGCAGGCGCGCGCGGCAACGTTGACACGGCCGACCTCGACACCGTCCATCATGTACGAGAAGCCCTTGCCCGGCGCCTCGCCGAGCACCTTGTCGGCGCCGATCTCGAAACCGTCGAACACCGCTTCCGTGGTGTCGACGCCCTTGTAGCCCATTTTCTCGATCTTGCCGGGAATCGTGAGCCCGGGAGCCACTTCCCCGAAGCCTTCCGGCTTTTCCACCAAGAACGTGGTGAGGTTCTGGTGCGCTTTCTCGGCACCTTCGTCGGTGCGCACCAGCAAGGCGATCAGGTTCGAGCTGCCGCCGTTGGTCAGCCACATCTTCGAACCGTCGATGACGTAGCGGTCGCCGTCCTTCTTCGCCTTCGTCTTGATCGCGGCGACGTCGGAGCCGAGATCCGGTTCCGACATGGAAAACGACCCGCGCACCTCCCCGGTGGCCATCCTCGGCAGAAAGTGCTTCTTCTGCGCTTCGGTGCCGTGCCGGGAAATCATGTGCGCCACGATGAAATGCGTGTTGATCACGCCGGAGACGCTCATCCAGCCGCGCGCGATCTCCTCGACCACCAGCGCGTAGGTCAGCAGCGACTCGCCGAGCCCGCCGTACTCCTCGGGAATAGTGATCCCGAACAGGCCCATCTCCTTCATGCCCTCGACGATGTCCGCCGGGTAGGTGTCGGCGTGCTCCAGCTCCTGCGCGTGCGGGATCACCTCCTTGTCCACGAACGTGCGGACGGTGGACAGGATCTCCGACTGCACATCGGTGAGACCGGCGGTCTGGGCAAGGCGGGCCATACTTGCTCCTGGGCTGGACGACGAGGTTACCGACGAGTATGACCCTGCCGGGCGAGTCTTGCCTATGAGCGGTCTCTCACGAAGCTGTCGAGTACGGCCTCGAACTCGGCGGGTACCGCGAGCTGCGGCGTCTCCCCTGGCGCTCCCTCGGTGAGCTTCGTGAACTGACCCTCGCGCCACCAGAACACGTGCGGGCTGATCGGCCCGGTCCCGGTGCGGTACTCGGCCGCCGCGATCTTCGCCATCGCCTCCAGCGACCTGCCCGCCCGCTCGTCCCTCGGCACCGAGTACAGCACCTGGTGCCGGAACGGCACCGCCACCAGCACGCCGTTCGCCGACGGCGCCTCACCCGTCACCTTCAGCACCAGCTCCGGCAGTACCAGCGCCGAGGAGGCGAAGTGCATCGACTCGCTGCACAGCAGGTGGACGCCTTCGAAGTCCCGCCGCTCCCCCGGGACTTCGCGCCTGGCGTTCGCCAGCGCGGCTTGGCGGAGGCGGCGTTCGCCGTGGCGCGCGACCTCGTCACCGCAGAACGTCTTCACGCTGTCCGGGCAGTCCAGCACGAACACCTCGAGCACGTCGGGCAGCGCCTCGCGGGCGTAGTCCCAGCCGCCCGTGCCGGGCAGCGCCGTCCGGTCGTACAGCCCGAAGTACGTGCGCGGCACCAGGTCCTCGGTCGGCGCGCGGAAGTCGTCGGGACCGGCCATCGCGCTCAGCATCCTGACGACGTGCGCGTCCACGAGCGTGCCCCAGCGCGGCTCCGGGATGGCCCTCGCGGTCAGGACCCGCGCGATCCCGCCGAGCCCGAACTTCGCGCCGTCGGCGTCCTCCACGTGCCCGGGGAAGACCGTGACCCGGCGCCCCTGCCTGGCGAGCGCCTCGCGCACGAGCGCCCGCACCCGGCCGGCTTGGCGCACGGTGAGCATCGGCAACGCCGCGTCACGACGTTCACCCAACCCGGCCATCCTCGACAACCCCGTTCCTCTCCGATGTTTCGGCGTCCGCCGGCGGGTCCGCCGGCGGACTGTGCCGGATATCGTCACTCACCCGTTCGGGCTGGGCAACGGAATAGCCTGCTTCCCCCGCGCGGGTGTGGTGGTCGAGGAAGCGCAGCAGCTCCACCGGGAACGGCAGCACGAGTGTCGAATTCTTTTCCGAAGCCACCTGCACGACCGTCTCCAGCAGGCGCAGTTGCAGCGCGGCCGGGGTGTCGGCCATCGTGGCGGCCGCCTGCGCCAGCTTGTGCGAAGCCTGCAGCTCGCCGTCCGCCGAAATGACCCTGGCCCGGCGCTCGCGTTCGGCCTCCGCCTGCCGCGACATGGACCGCTTCATCGTCTCCGGCAGCGCCACGTCCTTGATCTCCACCCGGTCGATCTGGACGCCCCAGCCCAGCGCGGGGCTGTCGATCATCAGCTCGAGGCCCTCGTTGAGCCGTTCGCGGTTCGAGAGCAAATCGTCGAGATCGCTCTTCCCGATGATCGAGCGCAAACTCGTCTGCGCGACCTGGCCGACCGCGAACCGGTAGTCTTGCACGTTCACCGCGGCGGTCACCGGGTCGACCACCCTGAAGTACACCACCGCGTCCACGCGCACCGTCACGTTGTCCCTGGTGATGCCGTCCTGTGCGGGCACGGGCAGCGTGATCACCTGCATGTTCACCCGTTGCAGCCGGTCGGCGAACGGCACGAGCGCGACCAGGCCCGCCTCCCGCACCTTCGGCCGCACCCTGCCGAACCGGAACACCAGCCCGCGTTCGAACTGCCGGACCACGCGCATGCTCGACGCGAGGCCGACGGCCCCGGCGGCGAGCACTCCGGAAATGATTTCGAGCACCATGACGGCTCCCGATCTCGCAGGCCCCCTGCCTGTTCGATGCTACGCCCGGCCTTGGCAGAAGGATGCCCTCAATCGAGGTCGAGGGCGAGTTCCCGCATGCCCTGAAGGTGCCTCTCGGGGCATGCGGTTCCCCGAAGATCACCTTCGGGGAATCTGACGCCGCATTCCCACCCCTCACGACGCGCGGCACGGCAACGCTGATGCCCCGAAGACGCCCTTCACGGCACCACATTCCCTCAAGGGCCCCTTCACGGCAATGCGCGCGAGAGCACAGCGGAGACGCGAGAGCACAGCGGAAGCGCTGGAACGGAAAAGGCCCGCGAGGATCACACTCGCACGAACTCACGCTGTCCCAGCGGATCCTGCCCTGCCCCGAAGGCGCCCTTCACGGCATCCGATTCCCCGAAGGGCACCTTCGGGGCATGTGCGGCGGACCCGGAGCCATGGCGTTCGCGCCTGGCAGAGTGGGGGTGTGCCGACTCCGCCGATCCCCGCCGCTTTCATCGAGGAAATCACCGAACGCGAAGGGGACGAGGGCCGCGCCTGGCTCGCTCAGCTTCCCGCCGCCGTCGAGCACTGCTTCGAGCAGTGGAAGCTCCGCCCCGACGGCGAGCCGATGCACGGTTACACGGCCGTGGTCTACCCCACCGTGGGCGTCGACGGCACCCCGTCGGCGCTCAAACTCCCCTGGCAGGACGACGAAACCCGCGACGAGCGGCTCGCACTGTCCACATGGGACGGTGCGGGTTCGGTGCTGCTGCTCGATCACGACGAGACCGGCGCGCTGCTGCTCGAACGGCTCGACCAAGCGCGTTCGCTGGACGGGGAGCCGATCGGGTCCGCGGTCGAGATCGCGGGCGGGCTGCTGCGCAGGCTCGCGGTCGCAGCGCCGCCGTTGTCGCGCTCGCTCGCGGCCGAAGCCGAACGGTGGGCGGCCGATCTGCCGGAGCTATGGCGGGAACTGGCCGAACCGCTGCCCCGCCGCATGCTGGACGCGGCGCTCGACGCGTGCCGGAACCTCGGCCCCGAGGCGGGCGCGCTCCTGGTCAACGAAGACTCGCACTACCTGAACGTCCTGGCGGGCACCCGCGAGCCGTGGCTGGTGATCGACCCGAAGCCGCTCACCGGCGACGTCGAATTCGGTGTGATCCCCTTGCTGTGGAACAGGTTCACCGAGTCCACACTGGACGAACGGTTCGCCGGGGTGGTGTCGGCCGCCGGTCTCGACCGCGACCGCGCGCTCGCCTGGACGCTGGTGCGCGCGGTGGAGAACTGGCTCGGCCTCACCGAGGACGAGGACGACGACTTCCCCTACCCCGAGGTCATCCGGATCGCCGAATGGGCGGTATCCCAGGTGTGAACCCGCACACGTGCCGGAGTTCAGGTCCACCTACGGCACGGCGTTCGAGATGGCGGCGAGCAACGGCGGCGGGCCCGCGATCATCGGCCTCCTGACGCTCGCCTGCCTTCTCGCGATGCTGGCCGCCGCGGCGATCCGGGGCGCCGAAAATGGCGTTTCCCTTGGAGAAGGGCTCTCGCGGGTGTGAGATCGGCGACCGAGCGGTGGCGCCCGGCACCCGATAGCCTGGCGCCATGGCCGCCGTGAACAGGGTTTTCGCCGCTCAGCTCGCGGGCCTGCCGGTGTTCGGCCCCGACGGGGAGTCCATCGGCAAGGTGCGCGACCTCGTCGCCGGGCTCCGGCTCGACGCGCAGCCGCCGCGCATCCTCGGCGTCGTCGTCGAGCTGACCACCCGGCGACGTGTTTTCGTGCCCATGCTGCGCGTCACCTCGATCGAACCCAACGCCATCACGATGGCCACCGGCTCGATCAACATGCGCCACTTCCACCAGCGCCCCAACGAAGTGCTCGTGGTCGGGCAGCTGCTGGACGCGCACGCGTTCCTCGCCAACACCGACACGCGGGTCACCGTCATCGACGCCGCGATGGAGCCGACGAGGACGCGCGACTGGGTGCTCGCGAAGCTCGCCATCCGCGAGCGCAGCACGCGGCTCGGGCTCGGCCGCCGCCGCTCGTCGCTGCAGGTGGTGCCGTGGACCGAGGTTTCGGGGCTCGGGCTCACCGACCTGTCCGGGCAGCCGCAGGGAGCGGGGCAGCTCCTGGTGCTGTTCGACACCATGCGCGCGGTCGACGTCGCCGCGACCCTGCGCGACCTCCCGCTCAAGCGCCGCCACGAAGTCGCCGACGCGATGGACGACGAGCGCCTCGCCGACGTCATCGAGGAACTGCCGGAGGACGACCAGAAGGAGCTGCTTTCCTACCTGCCGGAGGAACGCGGCGCCGACGTGCTCGAAGCGATGAACCCCGACGACGCCGCCGACCTGCTCGCCGAGCTGACCCCCGCCGACCAGAGCCGCCTGCTGGAACTGATGGAACCGGAGGAGTCGGCGCCGGTGCGGCGGCTGCTCGCGTACTCGTCGAACACCGCGGGCGGCCTGATGACCCCGGAGCCGGTGGTGCTCGCCCCGGACGCGACGGTCGCCGAAGCACTCGCCAGGATCCGCAACGCCGAGCTGCCCGCGGCGCTCGCCAGCATGGTGTTCGTGTGCAGGCCGCCGACCGAGACACCGACCGGCCGGTACGTCGGCTGCGTCCACTTCCAGCGCCTGCTGCGGGAACCGCCGGCCGAACTCGTCGCGAGCGCCGTCGACACCGATCTCCCCGCGTTGCGGCCGTCCACCCCGCTGAGCGAGGTCACCCGCTACTTCGCCGCGTACAACCTCGCCTGCGGGCCGGTCGTCGACGCGGAGGACCACCTGCTCGGCGCGGTCACCGTCGACGACGTCCTCGACCACCTGCTGCCCGAGGACTGGCGCGAAACCGGCCTGCACGACGTGGCGGGCGAACGAGAGGGCGAGATCCATGCCTGAGCTGCTGCCGCGCCGCCACCTCGACCAGCCCGGCCGCCAGCGCAGGCTCGGGCTCAACCTCGACCCGGACATGTTCGGGCGGTTCACCGAGCGCATCGCGCGGTTCCTCGGCACCGGGAAGTACCTGTTCTGGCAGACCCTGATCGTGATCGTCTGGATCGCGCTGAACCTGGCCGCGGTTTCGCTGCAGTGGGACCCGTACCCGTTCATCCTGCTGAACCTGGCGTTCTCCACCCAGGCCGCCTACGCCGCACCGCTGATCCTGCTCGCCCAGAACCGGCAGGACGACCGCGACCGGGTCTCGCTCGACGAGGACCGCGCCCGCGCGGCGCAGACGAAGGCCGACACCGAATACCTGGCGCGGGAAATCGCGTCGCTGCGGATCGCGGTCGGCGAGGTCGCCACCCGCGACTACCTCCGTGGTGAGCTGGACAAGCTGCGTGAGGACCTCAACGTCAGCGCGAACCGCAGGAAGTCCAAGAGCAGGGCCGACCAGAGCGGCACTACCCATCCGTAACATGGGGGGCGAAGCAGTCCCATCAGCGAAGGCCGGTACCCGTGACCAGCACACAGCAGATCCCCTCGGCAGAAGACGTCCGCACCGCGCTGGCCGGCGTCTACGACCCGGAGATCAAGAAACCGATCACCGACCTCGGCATGGTCAAGGACGTCGTGATCGGCGAAGACGGCGTGGTCACCGTCGGCATCTACCTCACCGTGGCCGGCTGCCCGCTGAAGGGGACGATCACCAAGGACACCACCGAAGCCGTCAGCAAGCTCGACGGCGTGCGCGACGTGCGCGTCGAGCTGGACGTGATGAGCGACGAGCAGCGCACCGAGCTGCGGAAGTCGCTGCGCGGGGACGCGAAGGAGCCGGTGATCCCGTTCGCCCAGCCCGGCTCGCTGACCAGGGTGTACTGCGTCGCCTCCGGCAAGGGCGGGGTCGGCAAGTCGAGCGTCACGGTGAACCTCGCGGTCGCGATGGCGCAGCGCGGGCTCTCCGTCGGCGTGGTCGACGCGGACATCTACGGCCACTCGGTGCCGCGCATGCTCGGCGCGAGCGAGAAGCCGACCAAGGTCGACACCATGATCATGCCGCCGCAGTCGCACGGTGTGAAGGTCATCTCGATCGGCATGTTCACCCCCGGCAACACACCCGTGGTGTGGCGGGGGCCGATGCTGCACCGCGCGCTGCAGCAGTTCCTCGCGGACGTGTTCTGGGGCGATCTCGACGTGCTGCTGCTCGACCTGCCGCCCGGCACCGGCGACATCGCGATCTCGGTGGCGCAGCTCATCCCGAACGCCGAGATCCTGGTCGTGACGACCCCGCAGCAGGCGGCGGCCGAGGTCGCCGAGCGCGCGGGGGCGATCTCGGTGCAGACGCGGCAGCGGCTCGCGGGCGTGATCGAGAACATGTCGTGGCTCGAAACGCCGGACGGCACCCGCATGGAGATCTTCGGCTCCGGCGGCGGGCAGCAGGTCGCCGACTCGCTGTCCAAGACCACCGGCGCGACGGTGCCGCTGCTCGGCCAGGTGCCGCTCGACCCGAAGCTGCGCGAGCAGGGCGACGCGGGCAAGCCGATCGTGCTCACCGAGCCGGACGCGGCCGCGTCGAAGGTGCTCAAGCAGGCCGCCGAGAAGCTCGCCGTACGGGCGCGGGGCCTGTCCGGCATGATGCTGAACGTGACCCCCGCGGGCCGCTGACCGGAACTTTCCTTGCCCTGCCGGGCATTCGCGGCCCCTCGTCCCGCATGGACGCCCCAACAGGGTGCTCTTGTCGAGGTCAAGGTGGGGCCGTCGCGTAGTGCCCCGAAGGGAGCCTTCGGGGCATCCAATGCCGCGAAGGACGCCTTCAGGACACGCAGGACTTTCAGGGCACGCAGGGGAAGGGCCCGGCCAACGGGGTCAGGTGGCGTCCGGGTCGACCGGGGGTTTTTCGCCCGGCTTCAGGGGATCGGCCTGCGGGGTCGACGCCGGGTAGCCGTTCGGCTTGGCGCCGCCGTTCCCGTAGCCGTTTTCCTTGAGCCCGAGCGGATCCGCGTCCCCGTCGAACAGGTGCTGGGTGACCGCGCGCTTCGGGTCGAAGTTCCGCAGCCCGCGCAGGTCTTCCAGCGGTTTGCGCAGATCGTCGAAGTCCGAGCCCATCTCGTCGCGCAGCTGCTGGCGCGCGCCGGTGGCGAACTCGCGGACCTTGCGCATGCTCTTCCCGACCCAGGCCGCCGCTTCCGGCAGCCGCTCCGGGCCGAGGATGAACAGCCCGGCGACGATGAGCACGAGGATCTCGCCCCAGCCAACGCTCTCGAACACCGCGTACCTCCGCCTAGAACCGCCGACACCGTAGCGTCCCGGCAAGAATACCCCGTCAATCGCTGCCCAAGGTGACATCAACGGTGAGCTGACGCCCGTCCCTGACGACCTGCACCGGTACCACCTCGCCGACGGCGTGGCCGCGTACCGCCACGGTCAGTTCGGCGGCGGTGCGGACCATCCGGTCGCCGACCTTGGTGATCACGTCGCCCTCGGCGATCCCGGCCTGCTGCGCGGGGCTGCCCGGCGGCACGTTCTGCACGCGCGCGCCCTCGGAGCTGTTCGCCGACACCGACGCCGCGTTCACCCCGATGTCGGCGTGCTTGACCTGGCCGCTCTTGATCAGCGTCTGGGCGATCTTGACCGCGTCGTCCGACGGGATCGCGAAGCCGATGCCGATGCTGCCGCCCTGCCCGCCAGGACCGGCGTCGGTGCGGATCGAGGTGTTGATGCCGATCAGCGCGCCGGTGGAGTCGACGAGCGCGCCGCCGGAGTTGCCCCGGTTGATCGGCGCGTCGGTCTGGATCGCGTCGTAGGCCATCGGCGGGTCGCCGTTCTCGCCCTGCGCGGTCACCGGGCGGTGCAGCGCGCTGACGATACCGGAGGTGACCGTGTTCTCCAGGCCGAGCGGCGAGCCGACGGCGATCACCGAATCGCCCGGCTGCAGGCTCCCCGACTTGCCGATCTGGAGCACGGTCGGGTTCGCGACGTTGACCTTGATCACCGCGAGATCGGACTTCGGGTCGGTGCCGACGATCTTCGCCTCGAGGCGGGAGCCGTCCAGGAACACCGTGGTGATCTTGGCCTGGCCGTCGGTCGCCGCGAGCGAGACGACGTGGTTGTTCGTGAGGATGTAGCCCTTCGGGTCGATCAGCACGCCCGAGCCGGACACCCCGGACTGGCCGGAGAGGACCTCGATCGAGACGACCGCGGGCGAGACCCGCTTCGCGACGTCCGCCACCGAACCCGGCGCGCGTTCCTTGCCGGCGTCGGACTCGGCGATCGTGGCCGATCCGGTGAGCGAGTTCGCCTGCTCGGTGAGCCACCAGCCGACGAGGCCGCCGACCGCGCCGACGAGCAGCGCGATCACACCGAGCAGGCCCAGCGCGACCGGTTTGACCCGGCGCCCGAACAGCACCTCGGGCAGCGACAGCATCGCGCTCTTCGGCCTGGCCTCCGCCTCTTCGCGCGGCTCCTCGGTGTGCACCGCGGGACTGGCGAGCACCGCCCCCGCGCCGGGATCGCGCCACGGATCACCCGGCGGCGTCCAGAGCGGCTTCTCGGCGCCGCGCCCGTTCCCGTTCGATTCGGTGTAGTCGCTGGGGCGCTGCAGCACGATGCCCTCGGCGCCGGGCGGGCGCGAGAACGCTTCGGCGAGCGATTCCGGCGGCTGCTGCGCCTGCTTCGGGCCCGCACCGTTCTGGGTACCGGGTGCGTACAGCTTGTCGAAGGCGCCGTCCACGCCGCGTGGCCTGCCGAACGTCGCGGCCTCGGCCGGGTCCACCGGCGGGCTCACGACCGGCCGCGGCGCGAGCCTCGGCTCCCCCGGTGCGTGCTTCGGATCGTGCTCGCTCATCATTCCCCGTGCTGCGGCCTCTGCGGTTGCTCGGCGTGACCATACGCCAAGCGTCGTCGGCCCAGTCTGCCGTCACCACGGTGAAGTGCGCGTTGTCAGGGCAGGGGCACCAGGCCGTGCGGCGGGCGCGACGGCGCCGGAGTCGGCGTGACGTCGGCGTTGACCGCGCCGGTGCCGCCGAACTGCGCGCGCAGCACGTTCTGCTGCGGTCCGCCACCGGGGCTCTGCGGGTTCTCCTCCGGGGCACCGCCGGAGGTCGCGACCAGCGCCAGCGCGCTGAGCACCAGCCCGGACACGACGACACCGGCACCCTGTGCGGCGCGGCGGCGGTAGGACGACCCGTCACGCCCGACGGCGCCGCCACCGAGCACGGTGGAGGAGTTGCCGAGCGGGGACGACGAGCCCAGCGGCGCCGACGCGCCGAGCGCGCTCGCCGACCGCAGCCCGGCGACCCGGTCGGGACGCTGGATCGCGACCAGCGTGCCGTCCTCGCTGATCGCGAGGTTGTCCGGCGAGCTGGGCAGTTCGGTGTGCTGGGGAATGGACTTCAGGCTGGCCAGGAACCCCGCCGACATGGTGGGGATCTCCGCGCGCTTGACCTCGGCGCGCGCCTGGCGCTGCGCGGTCACCTCGGCGGCGCACAGCGGGCAGCGCGACACGTGCGAGGACGCCCTGTCCTGCGCTCCCAGGGACAGCTCGCCGTCGACGAAGGCGACGACGGCGTCCGGAAGCAGGTGGGACTCTCCGAGACCCCACCCTCGCGAAGTTTCGTTCATGCGATCGCCTCGCTCCGCGAGACAGCGTTGAATTCCTTCTGGCGCATGGTGTCTTCGATTCGCTCGCAAGCGTCGCTCATACCGGCACCTTCATGGACTCGCCACGGGCGGCACGACGGCGTTCGAGCGAGCCGCGCAGCGCCTGGCGGCCGCGGTGGATGCGGCTGCGGACGGTGCCGAGCTTCACCCCGAGCGTCGCGCCGATCTCCTCGTAGGACAGGCCCTCGACGTCGCACAGCACCACGGCGGCGCGGAACTCCGGTGGCAGCTCGTCGAGCGCGTCCTGGAGATCGGGGTCGAGGTGGGTGTCCGAGTAGACCTGCTCGGGGCTCGGGTCGTCGCCGACGATGCGGTCGGTGTCCTCCGGCAGGCCCTCCATGCGCACCCGCGAGCGGCGGCGCGCCATGTCGAGGAACAGGTTGGTGGTGATGCGGTGCAGCCAGCCTTCGAACGTGCCCGGCTTGTAGGAGGCCAGCGAGCGGAAGACGCGGATGAAGGTCTCCTGCGTGAGGTCCTCGGCGTCGTGGCTGTTACCGGTGAGCCGGTAGGCGAGGCGGTACACGCGGTCCGCGTGCTCGCGGACGACCTCGTCCCACGACGGCGGAGTCCATGCGGCCTCGTCGACCGTCACGGGCTCCACTTCCGCTGTCGACCCTGTGCTCTTCGGCATCGGCGGGCTAGGCACCTCCATCAGGCTGTTCTCCCAACTACTTCACCCAACGCGGCCGTTCCGCCCGGTGTTCCCGTCTGACAGACGTAGTTTCTCCTGCTTCCTTATGGTTGTAGTGAGACAGCGCTGAGAACAGCCTGAGAGAACGCGCGGACCTGGGTGATCCCGGTTACGGGGAGCCTTCGCTGATTTATCGACAACCAGCGCTAACCTCCTCGCGTGAGCTCCGAGACGCAGACCCCGGCCGCGGTGGGCCTCGGTGACGGCGCCGCGTACGTCGAGGGCTATCTCCCGGACGACGAGACACTGGCCGCCGCCCGTGGCCGCGCCGCCGAGTTCGGCTGCGAACCACTGGACCAGGGCTGCGGTGCGACGCTGCGCTTCCTGGCCACCACGCTGCGCGCCCGCGCGGTGGTGGAGATCGGCACCGGCACCGGGGTGAGCGGGCTGTACCTGCTGCGCGGGATGGCCGAGGACGGCGTGCTCACCACGATCGACATCGAGCCCGAGTACCACCGCGCCGCGCGCCGGACCTTCCTCGACGCGGGGTTCGCGCCGGGCCGGATGCGGCTGATCATGGGGCAGGCGCTCGACGTGCTGCCCAGGCTGACCAGTGGCGGGTACGACCTGGTGTTCGTCGATGCCACGCGCGCGGAGTACCCGAGCTACTACGAGCACGCGGTGCACCTGCTCCGGCCGGGCGGCGTGCTGGCGTTCTGCGGCGTGCTCGGCGGCGGGCGCGTCCACGAGCAGGGCCGACGCGACGCCGAGACGCTGGCGTTGCGCGAAGTGGCCAGGGCCATCCGCGAGGACCAGCGCCTGGTGCCCGCGCTACTGCCGGTCGGCGGCGGGCTGCTGGTCGCCGCGCACTACTGAGCGGTTCCCGAGCGCTACCGCGACGGCGGCGAGCGCGAGCCAGCACGCCACGGTCACGATCAGCCACGTCCACCCGGCGCGCGCGAAGACCAGCGCGCCGAGCGTGCCGCCGATGCTGCTGCCGAGGTAGTAGGCGAGCGTGTAGAGCCCGGAGACCTGCCCGCGCGCGCTTTCCGGGGCCTCGGCGGCGGCCCAGCCGTTCGCGGTGGCGTGGGCGGCGAAGAACCCGCCGGTCAGGACCACGAACCCGAGGATGACCAGCGGCAGCGAGTCGGGGATGGTCAGCGCGGCGCCCGCGGCCGTGACGACCAGCGCGACGACGACCGTCCGCACGCGGCCGAACCGGGCGATCAGCCTGCCCGCGGTCGCCGAGGACACCGCGCCCATCGCGTAGGACAGGAACACCAGCGACGCGATCGCGGGCGCGAGGTTCAGCGGCGCCCCGGTGAGCCGGAAGCCCGCGGCGTTGTACAGCGCGACGAACGAGCCCATCGCGAGGAGCGCGACGGCGTACTGGGCGAGCAGGACCGGCCTGCGCACCGCGGCGAGGACACCCCGGAAAACCCCGTGGGAGCGGGTGCTTTCACGCGCGCCGGGCGGGAGCAGGACGACGGTGAGCAGCGAGCACACCGTGCCGATGAGCGCGACGACGAGCAGCGCGCCGTGCCAGCCGAGCCCGCTCGCGGTGAACCCGCTGGCCAGCCGTCCGAGCATGCCGCCGACGGTGTTGCCCGCGATCATCGCGCCGACCGCCGCCGCGACCCCGGCCTTACCGAGCCGTTCGACGAGGTAGGCGGCCGCGACGCCGGGAAGGCCCGCGATGGCCACGCCCTGGACCGCCCGCAGCGCGAGCAACGCCCCGTACGACGGGGCCAGCGGGAGCAGCAGTCCCAGCACGGCCGAGATCAGGACCGACCCGATGATCACCGGGCGGCGGCCGACGACCTCGGAGAGCACCGCGATCGGCAGCACCGCGATCGCGAGCGCGCCGGTGGCCACGCTGACCGCGAGCGACGCGCCGCCGGGATCGAGCCCGAACTGGCCCGCGAGCTGCGGGAGCACCGGTTGCGGCGCGTAGAGGAGGGCGAACGACGAGATGCCGGCCGCCGCGATCGCGATCTTGACACGACGCGTGGTGCCGAGAGCGGCCACGGGACGGGACAGCGCGAGAGTCACTTCGCGAAAGTAAGCTTTGCTAACCAATGCGTCCAATACGTTCGCCTGGCAGTA
Organism: Amycolatopsis minnesotensis; assembly: GCF_039529815.1. Lineage (NCBI taxonomy): Bacteria > Bacillati > Actinomycetota > Actinomycetes > Pseudonocardiales > Pseudonocardiaceae > Amycolatopsis > Amycolatopsis minnesotensis. The sequence continues at coordinate 162,978 of NZ_BAAANN010000020.1, forward strand.
TTCATGCAATGGTGGATGATTCAGTGAACCGCCTGCTCGCGGCGGGTCTGGCGCCTTCGCTCGCGCTGCTGGCGGCGGTGCGTGAAACGGGCAACATCACCCGCGCGGCCGACCTCGTCGGCGTGCCCCAGCCCACAGTCAGCAGGCGAATCGCGGCCATGGGCGAGCTGTTCGGGGCGCCGCTGACCAAGCCGGACGGCCGAGGGGTCCGGCTGACGCGAGCGGGCGCGCTACTGGCGGACGCCGCCACGCGCGCGATGACGACCCTCGACGCGGGCGTCCGGCAGGCCCGCGAAGAGATCTCGCCGTCGACGGGCCTGGTCGTGCTGGGCTTCCTGCACCTGCTGGGCCGATCGCTCGTGCCGGGCCTGCTCAGCGGCTTCCGCGCCGAGCACCCCGGCGTCCGGTTCAGCCTCGTCCAGGGCTCGCGCCAGGACATCCTCGACCGGCTCGCCCGCGGGGAACTGGACCTCGTGCTCGTCGCACCGGTACCGACCGGGGACGGCGTGGACGCGGTCGAGGTCGGCGAGCAGCCGCTCTACCTCACGGTGCCCGAACAGCACCCGCTCGCGAGCCGCCGCGAAGTGCGCGTCGCCGAACTCGCCGACGAGCCGTTCGTGCTGCTCGAACACGGCTACGGGCTCCGCCAGATCATCGACGGGCTCTGCCGCGACGCCGGGTTCACGCCGAAGATCGCGTTCGAAGGACAGGAGTCGGACACCGTCCGCGGGCTCGTCGCCGCGGGGCTCGGCGTCTCGCTGCTGCCCCGGTTCGAGCCGGGCACGCCCGCCGGCGTCGTCGAGATCCCGATCCGGCCGCGGACCACGCGCACGCTCGGGCTCGCCTGGCCGTCATCCGGTGTGCCGACGCCCGCGGTTCGCGCGTTCCGTGACCACGCGATCCGTCACGTGTACGACGCGGCCAGTTCGACCAGGGTGCGGGCGGCGAAACCGGTGCCGCCGGGCACCACGTCCGCGTAGTTCTTCTCCGACCGCGCGGGGCCCGCGATGTCGAGGTGCGCCCAGGCGGCGCCGTCGACGAACTCGCGCAGGAACAGCGCCGCCGCGATGCCACCCGGCCCGCCCGGCGCCTGCCGCACGTCGCCGATCTCACCGCGCACGGAGTCGGCGAGGTCCTCGGTCAGCGGCATGCGCCACCACTGCTCGCCCGCCCGCTCCCCCGCGTCGGCGACGCGGCGCGCCAGTTCGTCGTCGTTGGCGAACAGCCCGCCGGTGCGCAGGCCGAGCGAGACCTTCATGGCGCCGGTCAGGGTGGCCACGTCGACCACCGCGTCCGGGCGGAAGCGCTTGATCCCGTAGGCGAGCGCGTCGGCGAGGACCATGCGGCCCTCGGCGTCGGTGTTGCTGACGTCGGTGGTCTTGCCGCCGTAGTGGCGCACGACGTCGCCCGGCCGGTAGGCGGTGCCGGACACGTGGTTCTCCGCGGCCGGGACCAGCGCGGTGACCTTGACGTCCAGCTTGAGCGCGGCGATCGCGCGGGTGGCCGCGAGCACGGCGGCGCCGCCGGCCATGTCGGTGCGCATCAGGTGCATGCCGTCGGCCGGTTTGATCGAGAGGCCGCCGGTGTCGAAGGTGATGCCCTTGCCGACGAGCAGCAGGTGCCGCTTCGCGCCGCGCGGGCGGTAGGCGAGTTCGATCAGCCGTGGCGGGCTGGCCGAGCCGCCGCCGACGGCGAGCACCCCGCCGAAGCCTTCGTCGCGCAGCCAGCGCTCGTCGCGCACGGTCGCGGTGAGGTTCGCGAGCCCGGCGACCCCGGCGGAGGCGGTGTCCGCGAGCCAGGCCGGGTCCTTGACGTTCGAGGGCGCGTTCGCGAGATCGCGCGCGAAGGCGGCTGCCGCGGCGAGATGACGGACGCGCTCGACGGTGCCCGCGTGGGCGTCCCCCGTCACGAGGCGGATCGTGCGGACGCCGGGCTTGGGCGCGTCGGCGGTGACGGTGAACCGGTAGCCGCCGAGCAGCAGCCCCGCGACGAGGTTCTCGATCTGCTCCGCGGTGACGTCGGCGGCGAGGCCGATTTCGAGTATCCGCGGCGGCTTCTCGTCCCCGTCGACCGCGCGGATCAGGGCGGCGCCCGCGGCGCGGAAGTCCTTCGGCTCACCCGCGCCGACCCCGGCGAGCCAGCGGTCCTTCCCCTCCGGCACCTCGCGCACGTCGCCGGCGCGCTCGGGCGGGCGGACGCCGTCCACCGCGGCCCGGTCGCCGTCGGTGCCGTCCGGTGCGAACACCAGTGCGGCGGACTGCGCGCCGCGCCGGGGGGCGCTGGAGATCTCGATCTCGGGCAACCTGCTGGGGACGGACGGCACCGGGACACGCGCCATGGGAGTTACGACCTCACTTGCCTCGGGGGAACGGGACGGAAACGCGGGTGCTGAACCACAACCCCGGCCTCCGAAGGGAGACCGGGGTGCGAGTGGCGCGGAGGGGGGATGGCTAGCCGGTTACCTCCTGCAACGCGACACCAAGGTCTTTCGCTTCCTCGGCAGACAGCTCGACGACAAGTCGCCCACCACCCTCGAGCGGTACGCGCATCACGAGGCCCCGCCCCTCCTTAGTAACCTCGAGGGGACCATCTCCGGTCCGGGGCTTCATGGCCGCCATAGCGTGCTCCCTCCGTCTTTGCAATAGGCCCTCCCTCACGGGAAGTTTCTACCGCCTAAAACCGGCGCGCCCGGTCACCACATGACTGAGCCAACCGGGTCACGTCCATTGTCCCTCATCAGCGCGGCGGCGCGAACGCGGACCGATCTTTTCACGTCCCATCGATGCTGGTATGCGCCCCGCGGGCCTGCCAGACTCGGCACGAGTCCGAATTTCTCGAGGGAGTGACCCAGTGACCACAGAGGACGTTCTGCTGTCCGCCGACGCCGACGGTGTGCGCACCCTGAAGCTCAACCGCCCGAAGGCGTACAACTCGCTGACCGTCGAGCTGAAGGAGCGCCTGCTGGCGGCGCTGACCGAGGCCGCGGCCGACGACGAGGTCCGCGCGGTGGTGCTGACCGGCGAAGGGAAGGCGTTCTGCGCCGGGCAGGACCTCAAGGAGCACGTCGGTCTGCTCAAGGCGAACGACCCCGCGCCGCTGCGGACCGTCGCCGAGCACTACAACCCGATCGTCCGCGCCATCGTGGACATGCCGAAGCCGGTCATCGCCGCGGTCAACGGCACCGCGGCCGGTGCGGGCGCCGCCTTCGCCTACGCCGCCGACCTGCGCGTCGCGGCGGCTTCGTCGACGTTCCTGATGGCCTTCGCGAATGTCGGCCTCGGGCCGGATTCCGGCGCTTCGTGGACGTTGCAGCGGCTGATCGGGTACGGGCGCGCCGCCGAGCTGATGCTGCTCGGGCGGACGGTGGACGCGGAGGAGGCGCTGCGGATCGGGCTGATCGCCGAGATCGTGCCCGACGACGAGTTGGCCGCGCACGCGCAGCGGCTCGCGGCGAAGTTCGCGGCGGGGCCGACGGTCGCCTACGCGAAGATCAAGGACGTGCTGACGACCGCGGCGGAGAGCACCCTCGACGAGGCGCTGGCCGCGGAAGACGCCGCGCAGGGCGCACTCGGCGCGACGGCGGACCACACCGAAGCCGTGGACGCCTTCGTCGCCAAGCGACGCCCGAACTTCCAGGGGAAGTAGCGCGCCCTTTCCTGAAGGTGGCCTACGGACGCAGGCCCGAAGGCCACAGTGATGATGTGTGCAGTGATGATGTGTGCAGTGATGATGTGTGCGCGTTGATTCTGGTGAGGTGGGTGGCGGATGCGCGGAGCCGCCCGGGGGCTTGGTCCGTGAAGGTCGCCTTGAGGGAATCTGACGCCGCGATCTCGTCCCTCGCGGCGGGCGGCATGGTGGTGCTGATGCCCTGAAGGGGCCCTTCGCGGCGTCAGATTCCCTCATGGGCCCCTTCGGGGCATGCGCCCGGAGCAAAGCGGGTCCGTGGAGGCCGCATCCGTGGCATTCACGCCTATGAAGGCCCTTTTTTTGGGGCGCCAGCGCGGAGATGAGAATGAGACGTGAACGGCGAAGTCCCAGTGCATGCTGTGAAGGGCACCTCGCTTTTGACCTCTACAGGAGCATCCTTCAAGGAATCTGACGCCCCCATCCCGCCCCTCACGGCGCGCGGCACGGTGATGCCGACGCCCTGAAGGACGCCTTCGGGGCACGAGCGCGGACACAAGGCGCGAGCCGCGAAATCCCAGCGCATGCCCTCAAGGACGCCTTCACGGCGTCAGATTCCCCGAAGGTCGCCTTCGGGGAATCCGGTCACCCGGCGCGGAAGCAGCCTTCGACGTGGTCGTCGACCATGCCGGTGGCCTGCATGAGCGCGTAGCACGTGGTCGGGCCGACGAAGGAGAAACCGCGCTTCTTCAACGCCTTCGCCATCGCCTTCGACTCGTCGGTGACGGCGGGGACGTCGGCCATCGTGCGCGGGCGGCTGTCCCGTTCCGGCGCGAACGACCAGAGCAGCTCGTCGAGGGGTTCGTCGAGGTTCGCGATGGCCTTGGCGTTCGCGATCGTGGCGAGGATCTTGGCCCGGTTCCGCACGATCCCGGCGTCCTGGAGCAGCCGCTCGACGTCGGCGTCGGTGAACTTGGCGACCTTCTTCGGCTTGAACCGGGCGAACGCGCGCCGGAACCCCTCCCGCTTGCGCAGGATCACGATCCAGGACAACCCGGACTGGAACGCTTCGAGCGAAAGCCGTTCGTACAGCGCTTCTTCGCCGCGGAGCGGGACGCCCCACTCCTTGTCGTGGTACTCCGCGTAGTCCGGCGCGGAGTTCCCCCACGTGCACCGCGCGACCCCGTCCGCACCGACCAACTCGCTCATGCCCCCACCGAATACCTCTCCGCGAACTTCGCGAACCTGTGCAGCGAATACTTCAGCCCGAGCGTGAACGCGGGCTTCGCCAGCGGCCAGCCGAGCCTGCCGACGAGCCCGAACGGCAGCTCGAGCTGCTCCGACCAGATGAACACCGAACGCTGCGGCCCCTTGTCCTGCACGTGGAAGGCGCCGGTGCCGCGCACGAGCGTGCCGAGGTGGCGCACGGTGCACCGGACGGGCGGCTCCCAGCCGATGATCTCCATGGTGTCGGTGAACCCGACACCGGCGACACCGGTGAACGCGGCCAGCCGCGAACCGACGCTGCGGCCGTTGCCCGCCAGCACTTCGACCTCGGTGCCGAGCATCCACTCGCCCTGGCGGGCCCAGTCGGTCAGCGCGAGCCAGGTGGTCCCGGCCGGCGCGGCGATCTCGACCGAAAGCAGCACGTCGGTCACTGCGCGTTCTCCCGAGCGGCCTCCAGCTCGCGCACCCGCGCGCGCAGCTCGTCGATCTCGGCGCCGAGCCGGTGCATCACCCAGTCCACTTCGGACATCTTGTACCCGCGCAGCACGAGCTGGTAGCGGACGCTCTGCACGTCCTCGCCGGTGATGTCGTCGACCGGGAGTCTCGTCGGGGAGCTGCCGGGCGCCAGCGGAGCCATCTCCTCACCACGGCCGAACACGACCGCGGCGAGCAGGAACACCACGGCCGCGACGAGCAGCATCACAACGAGGTAGATCAGCGCGGTGGTCACCCCACGATCGTGACACAGGACGCCGACAGACGGCGCGCCAGCACGACGAGCCACGCCGTCAGCGCGACCGAAATCGCCACCACCGCCACGCACGGACCGGAAAGCATGAGCCTGGCGGCGTCGATGATCCCGGTCGAGCCGAGCAGCAGCGCCTGGGTGGCCACCAGCACGCTGACGGCCGCGGCGAGGAACACCCGGAGCCAGCGCATCAGCCGGACGGTCCCCGCGCGGCGGCCCGCGAACCGGGTGCCGACCAGCGCGAGCAGCGCGAACCCCGGCAGCACGCCCTGCCACACCGCGTCGTAGACCCAGGCGATCACGACGTACCAGTGCGGGGTCGGCGTGTGCAGCTGCGACCACGAGCCCCACCACACGCCCCTGGCGACCTCCCACATCAGGTGCGTCGCGGACAGCCCGAGGATCATCGTCCACAGCGTGCGGACCGCGCCCGCGACCGCCAGTTCGGCCTGGAACTCGCGCGCGATCACCGGCACGTCGCCGAAATCGGCCACCGCGCGCGACTGCGCCTCCGGCTCGGGGTACCCGGCCTCGGCGTACGCGGCCGCGGCGTCCTCCAACCCGTCCCGCGCCTCGACGAGCAGGTCCCGCTTCGCCCCGCGCGGGCCGTACAGCCGCGCCCCCAGCGAACCCAGGTATCCGTCGATCACCCCGGTGCTCATGACTCCTCCGTTGGAAAGAGCACGTCGTCGGTGCTCATGACTCCTCCGTTGGGAAGAGCACGTCGTCAGTGCTCATGACTCCTCCGTTGAGAAGAGCACGTCGTCGGTGCTCATGACTCCTCCGTTGGAAAGAGCACGTCGTCGGTGCTCATGACTCCTCCGTTGGGAAGAGCACGTCGTCAGTGCTCATGACTCCTCCGTTGGG